>JBKJSE010000059.1:0-6608 GCA_046595925.1 Archangium sp.
GGCGATGGTGTAGTCGCGCTTCATGCGCACCAGCACCTCGTTGCTGCCGCTCTGCACCGGCAGGTGGAAGTGCGACATGATCTTCGGCTCGATGCGGAAGGCCTCGATCAGCTCGTCCGACAGATCGTGCGGGTGGCTGGTGGTGAAACGAACGCGCTCGATGCCCGGGACCTGCGCGGTGCGCAGCAGCAGCTGCGCGAACGAGATGCCGCCCAGGTAGCTGTTCACGTTCTGCCCGACCAGGGTCACTTCGCGGACGCCGACGGTGGTCAGGCGCGCGACCTCTTGCAGCACCTCGGTGAAGGGCCGGCTCACTTCACGGCCGCGGGTGTGCGGCACCACGCAGAAGCTGCAGACGTTGTCGCAGCCCTTCATCACGGTGACGAACTCGGTGGTCTTGCCCAGCGAGCTCTTCGGGTCGGCCTGCGGAAAGACGTAGCTCTCGGAGTCGACCCACGCGGTCTCGACCACGCGAACGTTCTCAGACTCGATGCGCGCGATGATCTCGGGGAGCTTGCCGATGGCGTCAGGCCCGAACACGAAGTCGACGTACGGCACCTTCTCGAGGATCTTCTTCTTTTCCTGCTGCGCCACGCAGCCGCCCACGCCGATGAGCGCGCCGCGCTGCAGCTTCACCTGACGGTAGCGGCCCAGCCACGAGAGCATCTTGTCCTCTGCCTTCTCGCGAATGGAGCAGGTGTTGAGGATGATCAGGTCGGCGTTCTCGGCGACCGGCGTCGGCGCGTACGACATCGACGCCAGGGCTTCGCCCATGCGGTTCGTGTCGTTGACGTTCATCTGGCAGCCGAAGGTGTGAATGAAGTACTTCTTCATGCGGCCTTCTGTTGTCACCCCGGGGGGGAAGTCAACTCCCTGCGTGGAGATGACCCGTGCCTTCCTGCTTCGCCAGGGCCTTGTGCAGGTCGAGCAGCTCGGCCTCGCGGGCCTGAAGCAGGGTCAACGCCTCGGCGCCGAAGCGGTCGGCGAACAGCGAAAGATCGTCGAGCTTGGGGAGGTTCTTCTCTGCGCGGGCCGAGATCGCAGCGTCCTTGGGCGAGTCGCCGATGCGGGCCAGCCGCTCCTTGACCTGCTGCGCGGCAGAGCGGCGGCCACAGAAGTCGCCCACCATCGACTTGAGCTTTCCGAGCTCCACCAGGTCGAGCTTCGAGGCGGCGAGGGCATGGGCGTGTGCGAAGGCGTAACGGCCGCTCCACTCGGTGGCGGGGGCGCTCTTGAGCTCGGCCAGCAGCGTGCGCTGGTAGACGACGAAGGACTCCAGCCGTTGGGTGGTGAGTTGAAGGGAGGCGAGGCGAAGCGTTCTGATGTCAGTCACGACGGGCAAGGTACACCCGATGGCTCAGCGATTCCCGAGCTTCAGGATGGCCGACATCAGGGCGGCGTTGCCGTCCATCACCAGCTTCTCCAGGCGGTCGAAGCGCTCGTCGACTGTGAGAAAGCGTTCGTTCGTTTCTTCTCGCAGGTCAGCAACGTCCCTCGTGAGTGAAGTCACTGCATCCGTGAGCACCTCGACCCGAATCGACAGTTTTTCCTCTTCCACTTTCATCGAGTCGAACTCCTCTCGCGTCACAAACTCCGTCGACTGCGCCATGTCGAGACCGCCTCAGTGTAGGTGAGACCTGCACCTGCGAGCCAGAGCACGACCTGCGCCCGCGCGAAGTACCCGCCATTCCGTGGAGGCCACCGCTCGAGGCCCAGGATCGAGCGACGGTGCAGGGCGGCGCCATCTGGTTCCTCATCGCCCGAGACCAAAATACGAGCCCGCACCGCACCCGCAGGTAGAGTGACGGCGCGTGGTGAGCACCTGTCCATCAGAGGCTGCACTCGAGGCATTCGCCCGAGGCGTCGGCGACCCGTCGGCCCGCGCAGAGCTCTCCGCTCACGTCCGCGGGTGCGCGAGCTGTCAGGCGCGCTACCTCCCGATGGCGCTGCAGAACTCAGCGCTCACGCAGACCAACTTCGACTCGCCCGCCGCCCGCCAGCGCAAGCACACGCGAGACACGCCGGTGACCTCGGCGCCTCGCAAGGCGACCGACGTTCCCGGCCTCGAAGACACGCACGTCTCGGGTGAGCGGGAAGCCGTCAGTCTCACCAGCAGCAGCATTCAGCGCGGTGAAGCGCTCGATCGCTACGTCATCCTCGATCGCCTCGGCTCGGGCGGCATGGGTGAGGTCTTCTCGGCCTGGGATCCGGTGCTCGATCGCAAGGTGGCGGTCAAGGTGCTGCGCCCTGACTTCGAAGGCTCTGAGCTCGGTGAAGAGCTCAAGCAGCGCCTGCTTCAAGAAGCCCAGTCACTGGCGAAGCTCTCGCACCCGAACGTGGTGACGGTGCACGACGTCGGCCTCGCCGGCGATCGCGTCTTCCTCGCCATGGAGTACGCCGAAGGGCGCACCCTCAAGCAGTGGCTCGAGCAGAAGCCTTCTCCGAGTTGGCAGACGACGCTCGAGACGTTCATCGCCGCGGGAGAAGGGCTCGCCGCGGCGCACGCGCAGGGCATCACGCACCGCGACTTCAAGCCGGACAACGTGGTGGTGGGCTCGGAAGGCCGCGTGCGGGTGATGGACTTCGGTCTGGCGCATGGTCAGGCAGCCCGGAAGAAGGAGCCAGGCGAACCGAAGCGCCGGTCGATCACCAACCCCGGCGCGATGCTCGGCACGCCCGCGTACATGTCGCTCGAGGCGCTGCACGGGCGTCCGACCGATTTCCGCTCTGACGAGTTCGGCTTCTGCGTCGCGCTGTACGAAGCGTTCTACGGCTTCAGGCCGTTCGAAGGCGCGACTCCCGGTGCGCTCGCAGTGGAGATCGAACAGAACCGCGTTCGTCCGCCGCCCAAAGACTCGAAGGTGCCGCGCCGCATCCACCAGCTGCTGCTCAAGGGCATGCGCGCCGAGCCGCTGGAGCGTTTTCAGACGATGCGCGCGTTGCTGGTGCAGTTGGGGCGGCGGCGTTCGACCCGTGAACAGAGCCTCGCGCTCGGCTCCATCGCGACGCTCGCGGTGCTCGCCGCGGGCCTCACCTTGCTCGCGTCGTATCGCGCGCGCACGCGCTGTGCCGACGTCGACACCCGGCTCAGCGCCGTCTGGGATCCTTCAGTGAAGCGCGCGGTGCGGCAGTCGTTCGAGGCCACGCAAAAACCGTGGGCCGCTGCGGCGTGGCGCGATGTCGAAGTGAGTCTCGACGACTACAGCGCGCAGTGGCTCACCATGCGACGCGCGGCCTGTGAAGGAAGCCTCGAGCGAAATGACGAGCAGCTCGGCCAGGAGATCGTCTGCCTCAGCCGTCGCCTCTCGGATCTCGAAGCGACCACGCAGCTCTTCGCGCACGCGGACGCCGACGTGGTGGAGCGCGCGGTGACCACGGCCGGCGCCCTCGCGCCCCTCGCCTCGTGCAGACAGCTCACCGTGGTGGTGCGTCGCACGCCTGAAGGCGAGACCAACCGCGCGCAGCTCTCAGCGGTGAAGGCGCGCATCGACGCCGGCAAGTACGCCGACGCGCTCGCGCTCGCGTCTGAGCTGGCCACGAAAGCGAGCGCCTCGGGCGACACCTCGACCTATGCCGAAGCCCGCCTGTGGATGGCCATCGGCAAGATGCGCAGCGGTGACGCGAAGGCGGCGGACACGCTGGTGGAAGAATCCATTCTTGCGGCCGAGACCGCGCAAGACGACGAGCTGCAAGCGCGTGGCTGGGTCGAGCGCATCGGCTTTGCCGCGATGGGTGCTTCGACGCAGGACGCCGATCGCTGGGTGCGTTTCGCCCGCGCGGCGATCGATCGTGTCGGGAAGCCGGCCGAGCTCGAGGCGTCGTTCGCGAACAACCAGGGCGTGCTCGCCTACTACCGCGGTCAGTACGCGGCCGCGGTCGAGGCCCATCAGCGCGCCCTCACCTTGCGCCGTGAGCTGCTCGGAGATCGACACCCCCTCGTCGCGCGATCGCACTCGAACCTGGGCACCGCGTTCAAGTTGCTGGGCAGGCTCGACGACGCGCGCGCACAGTACGAGCAGGCGCTCGCCATCGAAGAGCTCGCGCTCGACGCTTCGCACCCGCAGGTCGCCGACACGCTCAACAACCTGGGCAACGTGCTCAAGGCGCAGGGCTCGCCCACCGGAGCGCGCCGCGCGCTGGAACGTTCGCTTCGCATCAAGGAAGCGGCGTTCGGGAAAGACAGCCTGCCGGTCGCGGTGACGTTGACCAACCTCGGCGCGTTGTTGCTCGATCTCGAAGATCTTCCGGCCGCCGAAGCCGCGCTCCAACGTGCGCTCGAGGTCAAGGAGCAGCGCACCGGCGCCGACTCGCTCACCGTCGCGGTCACCTTGACCAACCTCGCCAGCGCGCGCCGCGGCACCAAACGTTGGGTCGAGTCGATCGCCCTCGATGATCGCGCGCTGGGAATTCGGAGAGCGAGGCAGGGCGAACAGCACCTGGACCTCGCCTACAACCTGACCGGACTGGGTGAAGCGAAGCTGCTCTCGGGCGACGTGGCGGGCGCAAAGGTCGCTCTGGAGCAGGCCCTCGAGCTCCGGCGGGAGCGCGGCCCCGAACGGGCAGTGACCGCGTATTGGCTCGCCAGTGCGCTCAGGGGCAGCAAAGACACCCGGCAGCGCTCCCTGCTCGAGGAGGCGGTGGCTGACCTGCCCCCTTCCAGCAGCCTGACGCACGACGCTGCGGCTGCCCTGGCCCGGCCGTAGGGGCGAGACAGACGGCGCGCGGTGTGTCATTGCGCGCGCGTGATTCGCCTCGACAACATCTCCCTGCAGCACGGCCAGCAGATCCTCTTCATCGACGCCTCAGCGGCGCTCCACAAGGGTGAGAAGGTCGGCCTGGTGGGCCCCAACGGCTCAGGAAAGACCACCCTCTTTCGCTGCGTGATGAAGGAAGAGACGCCCGACGAAGGCCAGGTCTCGGTCGATCGTGGCGTGACCATCGGCTACTTCCGCCAGGACGTCGGCGACATGGAGGGCCGCACGGTGCTCGAAGAGACGATGGACGGCGCCGGCCCCGTCGCGAAGATCGCCACCGAGCTCAAGCAGCTCGAGCACGCGCTGGCAGACCCCGACCAGGCCGACAACATGGACAAGAACATCGAGCGTTTCGGCGAGGTGCAGGCGCGCTTCGACGAGCTCGGTGGGTACGCGCTCGAAGGCCGTTGCCGCGAGATCCTCGCGGGTCTCGGCTTCCGTGAGTCGATGGTCGACGGCGACGTCGGCGCGCTCTCGGGTGGTTGGAAGATGCGCGTGGCGCTCGCGCGTATCTTGTTGATGAAGCCCGACGCGATGTTGCTCGACGAGCCGACCAACCACCTCGATCTCGAGTCGATGATCTGGCTCGAGACGTTCCTCAAGGGCTACGAGGGCGCGCTGTTGATGACGTGTCACGACCGCGAGTTCTTGAACCGCGTGTGCGGTCAGATTCTCGAGATCGACGGCGGAGAGCTGACCACCTACTCGGGCAACTACGAGTACTACGTGCAGCAGCGCGCGATCTCCGACGAGCAGCAGCAGGCCACCTTCGAGCGGCAGCAGGCCATGCTCAAGAAAGAGATCGCCTTCATCGAGCGTTTCAAGGCGCGCGCCTCACACGCGGCCCAGGTGCAGTCGCGCGTGAAGAAGCTCGAGAAGATCGATCGCGTCGAGCCGCCCCGCCGCAACGAAAAGGTGTCCTTCGAGTTCAAGGTCGCGCCGCGCTCCGGGGAAGACGTGGCGAAGATCGCCAGCGTGAACAAGGCCTACGGCGAGCTGGTCATCTACAAGAACTTCGACTTCCTGCTGCGCCGCAAGGAGCGCTGGGCGGTGATGGGCATCAACGGCGCCGGCAAGTCGACCCTGCTCAAGATGATCGCCGGTGAGACGCGCCCCGACACCGGCATCGTGACCATCGGTGGCAGCACCAAGATGGGCTACTTCGCACAGCACGCGATGGACCTTCTCGATGGGCAGAAGACCGTCTGGCAGACGCTGATCGATGCGTTCCCGCGAACCAGCGAAGGCCAGATGCGTTCGCTGGCCGGCTGCTTCGGGTTCGTGAAGGACGAGGTCGACAAGATCGTGCGCGTGCTGTCGGGCGGTGAGAAGGCGCGCCTGGTGATGGCGCTGATGTTGTTCGACCCGCCGAACCTGTTGGTGCTCGACGAGCCCACCAACCACCTCGATCTCGCCACCAAGGAGATGCTCATCGACGCGCTGCGCAGCTTCGAAGGCTCGATGATCTTCGTGTCGCACGATCGCCACTTCCTCGCAGAGCTCTCGAACCGCGTACTCGAGCTCACGCCTGCGGGCCCGGTGCCGTACGGCGGCGGGTACACCGAGTACGTCGCGCGCACGGGCCGTGAAGCACCCGGCCTGCACTGAGCACAGACAATCGAAAGGAAGTTCCCTCTCCCTTCGGGAGAGTCTTGAAGAAGGCTTCGACAACATGAACTCACACCGTTCATCCCGAGCGCAGTCGAGGGATTACCTAAACTTCGCGCTGCAGGTGACCCCTCGACTCCGCTCCTAAGGAACAGCACCGTTCCCCCCGAGCGAAGTCGAGGGGTCACCTGCCGCGCGGCGCAGAGGTAGCATCTCGACTTCGCTCGATGCGAACGGTGGGTCTGT
>JBKJSE010000100.1:0-4318 GCA_046595925.1 Archangium sp.
TGTAGCGCGGGGTGCAACTGCTCCTGCGAGCGCACGCAGAGCTGCACCGGGCCACGCTGCAACGCTCTTCAGGCTTGCGTGTCGCAGAGCTGGCAGCAGGCGTGCGGCACCTGCTCGGGTTGCATGGTGTGCGCGAAGCCGGAGGAAAAAGAGGCGTCGTACTGACGTCGAGCCTCACCCCGACGTGCATCACGAGTGGCGTCGAGGGATTACCTCTGTTTCGCGTGGCAAGTGCCCCCTCGACTGGGCTCCTAAGGAACAGCACCGTTCCCCCCGAGCGAAGTCGAGGGGTCACCTGCCGCGCGGCGCAGAGGTGGCATCTCGACTGCGCTCGATGCGAACGGTGGGTCTGTTCCTTCGGAGGAAATCGCCGGCGAAGCCGGTCCCCTGCTCGGGGGGACCGGTGAACCCTCTCGGGAAGACCGGTGTGCGCCTTCTATTTCGTTCAGCAAGTAGACCCTCAGAAGACGAGCGCCAGGCCCGCAGCGCCGCCGAGCCGCGGCGCGAGCGTCGTACCGCTCAGCTTCTTCACCACCGCGCCACCCGCGGTCCCATGCACGAAAAACTCGAGTGGTCCCACCAGGCGCACGCGACCTTCCAGCGCGAGAGCGAGGGCCAGGCCGAGGCTGGTGCGCGCGGTGCCGTCGGGCAGGCCATCCTGGAGAATGAGCATCGGTCCTGTCTCCACACCCAGCGCGAGGCTGGCGCGCGACCAGGCGAAACGGTGACCGGCGCCAATGCGCAGCTCGAGCTCGGTCTGATGGAAGGTGGCCGAGGTGCCATCACGCCACGCGAAGGCAGCAGAGAGCTGATTGAGCGGGCCGAGCAGATACCCATCGCGACGCACCCGAAGCTCAGCACCGGGCTGCACCACGAGGCCGTTGAGGAAACCCGAAGCGATGCCGGCGCCCGCCGAGACGACCACCCGCGTCTCTTCGCCGCCTTTTCGCGCGACGCGGAGGAGCGAGGCCTGCTCGAGATCGCTGCCGGTGAGCGTGGTGCCACCTGACGCGGGTACCGACACCACGCGCTCCATCACGCCGTCGGGCACGCGCAGCTGCACGCGGTACATGCCCGCCGGGAGCGCGAGCGAGACCGGGCCTTCTGACTTGTCGACGTCGGCGAACACGTTGCCGGTGGCATCAGAGACGACCAGCCATCGACCCGGCGCCTTCACGTCGAGGGTCAGTCGAGAGACGCTTCGTTGGGGTTCAGCCAGGACCAGCTGCCCTGCGCCGCGGAGATCGACTGAGAACGCAGGCCGCTGCACGCCGCCGCGCGAAGAGAACGTGGCCTCGATGGTTCGGGCCCAGGCCCAGCCGTACACCTCGTCGAGCGTGACCTTGCCGTCGCGTGAGGTGTCGGCCGCGCCGCGCAGGCCGGTGACGAGGTAGTGCGTGAAGTAGCTGCCCTGCAGTGCATCGCTCTCCTGTGCGTATTCGTCGGCGCCCGAGGCCGAGATGAGCACCCGGCCCTCGACCCCGGACGCTTCGATGCGGGTCGCGGGGACGTCGGTGGGCTTGAGGCCTTTGAGCTGCGTGACGCGGCCTGATTGGCAGGCGTCGATGACGAGCAGCCCGACCTGCACGGGGGCCGCGCGCATGAAGTCGACCAGCTCCTGCAGCGGGAACTCGGTGCCCGCGAGGTGGAGCATGCCGTCGCCGGAGTGCGAGGAGACGTAGATGATGAGTCGCTCGTGCGGGCCGGGACCCATGTTCTGGCGAAGGCGGGTGAGGGCGGTGCGCAGCGTGGTGGCGTCGGCGCCTGCGACCGCGGTGACGTCTTGCGCGGCGAAACCGCCGACGTCGACGAGGGCTTCTTTTACCTTTCGCGCGTCGGTCTCGGCGAAGCGGAGTTGTTCTTCAGCGGCCAGTCCCCGGTTTTCTCCGACGACCAGGCCGAAGCGGCGGGCTTGCGCCGAAGCAGGGAGCGCGAAGAACAGCGCGATGGCCGCGAGGAGGAACGGGTGTGCGCTCGCAGGGTTGATCGAAATAGGAAGCGCACACCGTTCCTCCCGAGCGGAGTCGAGGGAATACCTCTGCCTCGCGCGGCAAGTGCCCCCTCGACTGGGCTCGGGGAGACCGGTGGGGTTCTCAATTGTTATTTCGGCCAACCCGCTCGGGGGGACCGGTGGGTTCTCAATTCCGATTTCGGCCAACCCGCTCGGGCTCATGGAACGGCCAACTTCACGCTGACGCTTTGCTGTTCAGCCTCACGCTCGAACACCGCGGTCACCGTCACGTCCCCCGGAGTGACCTCGAGCTGCGTCAACGGCACCCGCGCACCCGCCGCGACCGCGCCGGAATACAGCGACTCCTTCTTCCCCTCGGCATCGACCGCGAACACCTCGACCCGCGAAAACCCCGCAGCGCCGACCGCCAGCGTCAACCGACTGCCCGGCGCCGCATGCGTCACCGCGTTGCCCGCACCATCCAACAACATGATCGTCGGAGCGCCCTTCACCCTGTCCTCCGAAACCTCACGCGGCCAGGCGAAGAACAACGCGATCCCCGCGGCCAGCGGCAAGGCGATCGCCAGCACCCTCGACAACGATCCCCGCTGCGGCTTCGGAGCGAGCGCCTCGAGCTGCCGCTTCGCCTCGGGGCGCGCCAGGAACGCAGCACTTTGCGCCCGCAACTGCGCGACCTGCTGGGTGCACTGCGCGCACTGCTCGAGGTGCGCGGGCACTGCCCCGAGCCCGGCCACCACTTCATCGAGCTGCAGCGGCGAGAGATGTTCGCTCACGACGCGACTCCTTCCGGCAGCGCGCCGAGGACTTCCAGTTTCTGCCGCAGCTCTTCCACTTCGCGCACGATCGTCTTGCGGGACAGGCCCAGCACGTCAGCGACCTCCTGCTGGGTCAGCCCATCGATGAAGAGCAGCGTCGCCACCTCGGTCTCCCGCTCGTCGAGCTGACCCAGCCAGCGCGAGAGCAGCTGCCGCGCCTCGACGTGATCGACCGTGGTCGAGGGCTCCATCGGCACGACGGTCAACAACGGCTCACGTAGCTTGCGGCCGCGAATGTGGTTCAGCGCGATGTTGGTCGTGACGCGGTAGACCCACGTCATCGGTCTCGACTCGCCGCGAAAATGTGCACCGTGCGTCAGCATGCGCTCGAAGACCTCCTGGACCACGTCCCATGCGTCCGCGTCGCGAGCGAGCAGCACCCGGGCACGGCGGAACACCACCGGCGCGAACTGCGCGTAGAGGCGCTGCACCTCGTCACGGGTCAGCCCTCGGCTCGTTGGCGGCCCCATCGAAAGACCACTCTTCCTGCCTGTGCTTGAGACACGCGAGCTCGTTCGCGTGGGACACCCGAGGCGGGCGGCTCATACCACGGTGCGCGTGGCCGCTCGGTCGTGCACTCGAGCTCTTCTGCGCGCAGTGCGTCGAAAGCGTTGACGCACCGAAGCGGGTGCGGCTATTCATCGGCCCACGCGGTGGTAGCTCAGTTGGTAGAGCATGAGCTTCCCAAGCATTTGCCCGGACATCTGAAAGCTTGAGGCCGGGGGTTCCCTCGAAGAGCGGGTTCCTCTCAGGAGCCTCCGATGGTCGGAATCCAGCAGCCGCAAAACCCCCGCAGCATCCTCGCTCACCTAGTCATTTCGAAGGCTCGGCGCGATCGCAGGACTCTCACAACTTCAGAGCAAGAAGCTGTGAAGAAATTCGAGACCGCGGCTCGCCGTGAGCACGCCCCCGCCTCCATCCTCAGCTTCCTTCGCCGCGGTGCCCGATGACTTCGGGGCGGCTCAAGAAGGCGAAGCAGGGGCAGCGGCTCGCTGAGGCCCGCAAGGCCATCAGCGCGTTCGAGAAGAAGCAAAGCGACTGGGGCTACCCCGAGCTCGCCATCGCGCTGAAGTGCTCAAACAGCCAGGCGCGCATGCTGGTCGCCACGCTCACCATCCGAGGCCACCTCGAGCCACGCGAGGCCTTCGTGCGGAAGCTGCTCCCGATGCTCACCGACGCTGGGCGCACCGCGAAAGCGGCCTGAACGCATATGCGAGCGAAGAACGTTGACGCGAATCAGGTCGCGGTCGTTGCGGCGTTGCGTGCCGCCGGCGCGACCGTGCAGCACCTTCACGAGGTAGGACAGGGCTGCCCCGATCTCCTCATCGGTATCGCCGGGTCGAACTACCTGATCGAGGTGAAGAACCCCGCCGCGGGCGGTGCCCTCAACGATGAGCAGGTGAAGTGGCACCGCAGATGGCGGGGCCACGCGATGGTGATCACCTCGCCGCTGCAGGCCTTCGCCTTCGCCCGCGACCTCTCGAAGGTGGCGCGCCGATGAGCGTCTGGAGCGACGTCGACGCCTTCGTGG
>JBKJSE010000153.1:0-31455 GCA_046595925.1 Archangium sp.
GTGCCCGTGGCGCTGATGGTGCCGACAGACCAGTTCGAGACCGTGCTGCAGTTGCTCGCGCACGTGGCCATCGCCACGCCGCCGTTCAGATAGATTTTCTGATCGACCGTGAACGACAGCCGGTTCTGCGAATCGATGACGAGCGGCGATCCCCAGGTCGGCGAGTTCCAGGCGTTGTTGAACAGCGAAGCCAGATTGGTCTTCGTCCAACTGCCGGCCGTGGTGCAGTTGCTGCCGCAGGTCGCGTAGATGAGCTCGTTGGGCCCGGAGGTGCGGCTGAGCTCGAACAGCAGGTGCAGCCGGTTGTCGCTGCCCGCCACCAGCCGCGTCGAGCCGGTGAACTGATCGGTCGCGAGGGTCACGAAGGTCCAGCTCGCGAGCGTGCCGCAGTCGGCAGCGCAGCGGCCATACTGCACCGTGGAGGGCGAGGTGTTGGTGTGGAAGACGAGGTGCAACACGCCCGAGGAATCGGAAATGAGCTGCGGACGGTAGAACGCAAAGGTGTCGACGGTGAAGAGGCCCGCTCCCGTCGAGCCACCGCCGCCTCCGCCCGTGGCGGTGCCACCACCCGTGCTCGTGCCTCCGCCGCCCGTCGCCGTGCCGCCGCCGGTCGCGGTTCCACCACCTGAGGCGCTACCGCCACCCGAGGCGAAGCCACCACCGAAGCCGCCACCACCCGTGCCGCTGTCCGGCCCTCCGGTGTTGGGACAGCCAGACAGGAACACCACCACCCCGACCAGGATCGTCGTTCGCATTCGAGGAAGCTCTCAAGTGAGGGGGGCGGTGTCCAGCCCGCGAAACAAGGACCCGGTGGGCAGCGACGCAGGTACGGTCCGCCGCTCGACCGCGACGTGAAGAAGCCGCACGAGCGCCCCTCTATCGGCGTGCTGCTCTGCGCGACCAAGGACGATGAGGTCGTCGAGTATGCGCTCGCACGCACGACGTCTCCGACGCTCGTGGCGGAGTACCAGACGTTCCTGCCGTCGAAGGAGTTGCTACGCGCCAAGCTCCACGAACTGTACGCGCAGCTCTCGTCGACGAACGGGGACGCCTTTTGATCGGCCCCTACCAACGCGCGGCGTTTGCGGGGCGACCGTGACCAGGCAGGGCCGCGGCTGCGTTGCGCTGAAAGTCAGGCGCTCCAGGTGCCGTGAAATGCGTACGGAAGCAGAGGCAGGGGCACAGTCGCAACGGGCCCCGCCTCGAGCTTCTTCTCGTCGAACACGCACAGAGATGACGTCTGGCCGTCCGAGGTGAGCACCAGCACGAAGCCGCTGTCGTCGACGGGGGCGAAGAGCGGCTCTCCCACCAGCACGTTCTCCTTCGCAGTCCACACCTGCGCCGGACGGTCGAGGTCTCTCAGGTCGACGCGGATGATCGAGTCGAAGGGATCGCTGTGCGCGAGATCGGCCCGAGCGGCGCCATAGAGCGCCGGCGTGTCGAGCCCATCGTGCCCCGGGTGAACGCGCGGAAAGTCGATGCCGTGCGGCGCGAGCTGTTTCCAGGTGGCGCCGCCCTCGCCCACTGAGATCCGGAACAGCCGCTGCGGAGCTCGCGCATCAGGCAGCGAGGGATCGAGCGGCGCGAGCGGGCCGTTGAAGCCGAACTCATGACCGAACTCGAAGTGCGAAAACAGACAGGCATCGACGTGCACCGTGTCGCCTTCGTCGAAGGCATTGCCGTAGTGCACCACGAACGCCGGGCCCGGCAACGTCACCGTGCGCATCGGCCCCGGACGCCCGCGGGGAATGAGGTACAGCTCTCCCGGCCCCTCCTTCGCGGCGATCGACTGCAGCATCGTCGACGCGCCCAACAGGGTCAGCGCGAGCTCACCGAACTTCATGCGCAGCGGGTTGCTCGCGAGCACGTACCAGCGCGGCGTCACCACGAAGTCGTGCGCGAAGTGTGAGCCCGGCAGCGAGGTCTCCTTCGTGTCGACCAGCGTGCCCTGCGCATCGAACTCCCGAAAGGTGAGCTTCGTCTGTGCGCCCATCGCGATGCTCAAGGTGACCAGCCGCTGCTGCCGCGAGTCGAGCTTGAAGTGTGCGAGCGTGGCCTGCTTCGCGAGCGCACCGCCGAAGGTCTCTTCGCCGCGTGTCTCGAGGCTTTCCGCGTCGATGGCGTACGGAGCGCCCCCTTCCCAGCCTGCGAGCAGCCGGCCCGCCCACGGCACGATGGTGGTGTTCGCCACGTTGCGCGGGTTGCCCAGGCCCACGTTCTGCCAGAAGTGCGGGCTCACGTTCGTGCCGAGGCCGCGGTGCACCAGGCGGCCGGCCGCCCGCTCGTCGCGATAGACCTTCGTGTCCACGAAGCGCGCGCGCAACCGCACCGAACCGTCTGCCTCGAACGCGAAGGAACGCACGTAGCCGTGACCATCGAACGGATGCGCGAGCCTGCCGCCGATCGAGGTCCAGCCGGGGCCATTCGAGAGCAGTCGCCCACCACGAAGCGCCGGTGGAATCACGCCGTCGATGCGCGTGACGTGAAGGTCGAGATTGCCGGGACTGGCGGTCATCGCAGCGTTGAAGGATTGCGCGAGCATCGCCGCATTTGACCACGAGGTGGCCCCTCACCCCTGAGAGCTATTTCAGCTGCACGCTTCGCTTCACCACGACGGGCGTCGCGCCGAACGACTCCCAACGCAGCTCGATCTCGCCGGTCGCGCCACGGAAGGGCTCGCCTGAAGACTCGAAGGTGAGCGCATCGCTTCGCCGCTCCCAGCCGCAGGTGATGGGGTCGAGGATCGCCTCGCCGAGATCGATGCGAAGCGGAGCGCTCACCACCACCGAGTTCGATCGCAGCACGTACGACAACGTTCCCGTCTTCGGCATCGAGTTCGCCTGCACACTCACCCAGACGTGATTCCCGCCCTGAAAGCCGCGGATGATCGTCACCTCGGAGCCATCGGTCAGCGCGCTGAACGCCTGCGTCTGCGTCTCCGTGCCGAGCACGAACTGCTTCGGACACGCCCCGCCGTCAGCGAGCGTTCCGCCATCGATCTCCGGCTCAGGAACGGGGCAACCGCAGAGCACGAGCACCAGCACGCTGAACCACTTCATTCACTCCTCCGTGAGCTGCAGCGTCCACCCGTCGACCAGAGAATCCTGGCGAGGCGTGGTGAGCCCTCCGAAGACATAGAGCGTAGCGGTCACCTCGTCGACGCCTGACGCAGCAAAGCCCCGCTTGACCGGGCCGGTGGCCGTGGCGCGGGTGAACTCGCAGGTGACCTTGGGTGTGCTCTCTTTCGCACTCTCCCGAAGGGAGAGGGTGACAGGCTGCACGCACTTTTGATCTGTCGTCCTAGCGGGTCGCAGCCGGTGCGCTCGAGCCTGCACGCCAGGCGACCCAGACCGGCATCCCATCGGGCGCACGCAGCTTCAACGTCTCGTCACCACGCCGCACCTCGATCGCGATGAGCGACTCGACGCCGTTGTTCTTCACCCGCGAGCCCGTCACCGCGACGCGATCATCCATCGCGAGGTGGAGCTCCTGGTTGTCCAGGAACCACGAGGGCCCCAGGTTGATGCTCACGTCACCCTGCTTCGTGCGCACGAGCGCGTGCACGCTGGTCAGCCAGACCTTCGATGAGGGCACCTGGTAGATGCGCACGATCGTCCCCTCGACCGACGCGACGTGCGCAGCGTTGAACAACACCAGGTACTCGGCGCCGGGCTTGCCCTGCGGCTGCTTCAGCGCAGGCGTCGCTGCAAAAACCACGGAGAGCGGCACCACCACAATCAGGAGACCTCTCATCAGTTCGCGCGTCATGAGTGACTGCACGTGCATCGGCTCTGCCATGCGACATGGCTCCGGCGACGCGCAGGAACTGCAGCTCACGCGCGAAACTTACCGGCGGGCCTCTTCGCGTTTGTGCGGCTGAAGAATGCCGACCGCCACGCCGGCGGGGTCAGCGAACATCGCGTAGGCACCGACCGACGGAATGTCGGTGGGCGCCACGAGGATCTTTCCGCCCAGCTCCACCACGTTGTGCAGCGTCAGCTTCAAGTTGCTCACTTCGAAGTACGTGTTGAGCCCCGCCATCGGCGCCGCCTTGGGTGCTGTGGTGAGCGCTCCGTTTGGATCAGCGCCTGTGTCGATGATCGTGTACCCGGGGAACGCCTTGTCGTCGAAGCGCCAGTCGAAGATCTTTCGGTAGAAGGCGCGCGCCTTGTCGGCGTTGGGGACGACGAATTCCCAGTGGATGATCGGGTTGCCCATGTGGTTGCTCCTCGAGTCGGGGAGCGTGCACCGGATGCAACCGCCGGGCCTGATTCAGCTCAAGCCGAAGGCAGCTCGCATGGCGCGAATCGGGGGCACCGTGGGCGCTCCCCGCTGCAGGGCTCGCACCTTGTCCGCCAGCGTGAGCTTGCCTGCGTAGAAGCGGCCGATGAGCTGATCGTCGTGGCCGTAGAACGAAGAGAAGATCTTCACCCGCTCCGCAGGCGCTGCCCCGCGAAACAACATCCGGTTCAGCAAGCGGAAGAACGACTGGCCGTCCCAATGCTGGCGCGCGATTCGATTGATGGAGTGCGTGAGCGAGACCGCGTCGAGGGTCGGCAAGGCGCACAGGTTCTCGGCCAGGCTCGCGGCAAACGGCAACGAGTACCCCGTGGTGGCGTGAAAGAGACCCGCGGCCACACCCAGTATCGGGCGATCCGGTTGGGGGACCTTGCCCCCGAGGGGAATGGGCAAGGCGGCCGCTTCTTCGCGCAGCACCGAGGCGATCTTCCACCCGCGCGCGGTCACCCACTGCGTGATGTGCTCCCGCATCGAGGGCAGCTCGAGCTCAGCGGTATCGGAGTAGCGCGTGTCTTCCACCAGCACGCGGCGATCGGTCCACGGAAGCGCGTAGACGAAACGGAAGCCATCGAGCTGCTCGACCGTGGCGTCCATCAACATCGGCCGCTCGAGGCCGTGCGGCTCGGCCAGCTCGAGGTCTTGACCCAGGAACTTCTGAAAGCCCGCGGGGAAATCGAAGGGCTGCGCACGGGCGTCGAGCACCCCACCGGCTTCGAGCACTTCGCCTGACTCGAGCACCACGCGCGTCGCGCTCACCTCACTGACCCGGCAGCCGGTGCGTACACGATCGCCCAGGGTGGCGCGCAGCTGCCGATCGAAGTCCTCCGACCGAATCGAGTGATAGCTCCCCCCAATGCGCCGCGTCACGCCGGGGAGGTTGACGTCGTGCGACTCCCAATCGCCGCCGCAGAACCGCGCCAACCACCCGCGCTGGGCCTGGGTCACGTCACTGCCGTGAAAGCTCCAGGTGTGATTTCCACCGAGCGTGGCGCCGAGCTCGAGCACCACGAACGAGAGCTCGGGTCGCGTGGCCGCGAGTCGATCGGCCACCAGCCCATTGGCGAGCCCCCCACCCACGAGGATCAGATCGAGCTTCACTTCGGGGCCATCAGCTTCTTGCGCGCGGGCGACTGTGGAATGCCGGCGAGCAGGCCGCGCAGGGGGATCGATTCGACCGGCTCTTCACGAACCCCATCCTTCGCGAGGATCTTGTTCGCGGCCATCACGCCACTGGCGAACGCACCTTCCATCAACATCGCGGGGAACGGGAGCTTCACCCAGTCACCCGCGCAGTACAGCCCCTCGACGCCCGTCACGGTGCCCGGGCGATGTTCGTTCATCCCCAGGTGCGAAGCGTTGAAGTCACGGCGCAGCTGAAAGTGATCGTGGCGCACCTTCGCGGTCGTCAGCTCTGGCAGGAACTTCACCAGGTCTTCCATCAACTGCGCGCGCACCTCGGTCTCGGTCAGCGCGTCGGGCACCGCGTAGCAATGCAGCTCGACCACCGAGCCTCCGTTCGCCTTCACCCACGCAGCCGACTCGGCTTCGGTGCGATCGTAGAAGGTGATCGCATCGAGGATCCGGTAACGATCGGTGATCACGAAGACCGGCAACGTCGCGCGCGCCGCTTGATCGAGCCACAGCCGCAGGACGGCGTACCGCTGGCCAGGTCGCAAGGCGAGGAAGCGCGGGTCGAGCCCATCGAGACCCTTCGCGCCTTCCAGCACAGCGCGCACTCCGACCACGTCGGCGGCCAGCACCACGGCCTCGAAGCGCTCGCCGTTCACCATGAAGCCCTCACCCTCACGCGCCAGCGCGTCGACCGGAGTGGAGAGCCGCAGCGAGACCGAGTTCTTCTCGAAGTGTTCGCGAATGGGCTTGAGCAACGAGGCTTCGTAGTCCTCGACCGGGTGGTCGTAGACGAGGCCTCCGTCGTGCCCGAGATAATAGGTGTGAAAGCCCTTCACCAGCTCAGCCATCGAGAGCTTCTCTTCGTCGGCGAAGAAGGCGCGAGAGAACGTGTTGAAGGCCATCTTCAGACGAGGCGGCAACTTCGCGCGGCGATCGAACTCAGCGAAGGACATGCCGTCGAGCTGCGCGAAGGTCTTCACTTCGTCGTACTCGAGGAAGACGCCCATCAGGTCCCGCGTGGGCGCGGCCATCACCTCACCCACCTGGTAGACGCCCTGCTTCGCGAGCGAGAGCAGGTTGAGCACCGGCGTGTTCTCCAGCTCGCCGAAGGTCAGCTCACTGCCACCGGGGAGAAGGATCCGATAGTCGGAGATCGGCTTGAACTTCTGCCGCAGCCCCAGCGCGTTCAGGAAGCGGTTGAGGTTGTAATAGTGGCGGAAGAACGCGTGATACCCGTGGCTGACCCACTCGGTCTTTCCCGGTGAGAGCTCGACCGGCCACGAGCCCAGCTTGCCGCCCAGATACGCGTTGGCTTCGAAGAGCGTGACGCCGTAGCCGCGGGTGCCCAGCGTCGAGGCCGCTGCGATTCCAGCGAGGCCTCCTCCGATCACCGCCACCTTCCGGGGCTTCGTGGGCCGAAGCGGGGCTGCCGCGTCGACGCGATTGAAGGTGAACCGGTAGGGCCCCAGTCGCCAGCGAATGAGCGCGCGCGCGAGCGGCCGGCGAGCCAGCCAGGTGCCCAACCCGAAGAACAAGAGGCTGAACCAGGCCATCAGCGCACGACCAGCGACGTCAGCAGCTCGAAGACCTGATCGATCTCTTCAGGCGTGAGCGCCCCAGCTCTCGAAAAAAGCACCTTCTCTCCCGTCGCATCGACCACCACCACGTTCGAGGCAGTCGCGCTCAGGTTCCACGGCTTGCTCGACATGATCCCCGTCCAGTCCACGTAGACCGGAATACCCGATTTCTTCTCGGCGTCCCTCACCGCGGCGACCACGAAATTCTTCGCCGGAAACCAGTCGAAGGCGCGGACATTGGCGATGGCGATCACCGAGACCGAGTCCAACAGCCCCTTTTCCTTACCTTTCTTGAAGAGCGCGTCCTTCAGCGGCTGGTTCTGAAACGTCGCGTCTTTGTCTTCGTAGAACATCACTGTGGGTTTTCCCCACAACTGGGTCATCCAGACCGACTGACCTTTCGTGTTGGATATCCGGGCGTCCATTGGCTGTCCCCAAGCGGCTGCGGCGCTCACCGTCAACGCGACCCCGAGCCACTTCGCTTTGACAATCCTCATACGGACATTATACAAAGCATGTACAACCCGCGCAACGGTTCCGACTCACCCGAGGCCTCGCTGATGACCCAGCTCGCTCCCAATCAGAATGCCGGTCTCTCCGCGCTCGCCCGATTTCAGGTGGATCTCGAAGCGGGACTGGAGGGCTGGGTCGAAGCGGATGATGAGCGCGGCCTCGATCCGCTCTGGCAACAGTCCCGGCAGTTCGTGCGCGAGTACACGCTGCGTCCCGCCAAGCGGGTTCGGCCGACGCTGCTCGCCCTGGGGTGGATGTTGGCGCGCGGTCACGCGGACTGGTCGGCGATTCCCAGCGAGGTGGTGCAGTTCGGGGCCGGCCTCGAGCTGCTGCACACGTTCATGTTGATTCACGACGACGTGGCTGATCGGGCGCCGTCGCGTCGTGGCGGTGCCTCGTTGCACAAGCTGCTCGGCAAAGGTCGCCTGGGAGAAGATCTCGCCGTGGTCTCCGGTGACCATCTCTATGCGCGCGCGATGGAGGCGATGTTCGCCGCGCCCTCCCCTCACGCCAGCGCCGCCGCCCGCTACATGCTCGAGGTCTGCCGCCACACGGCCGCGGGCCAGCACCTCGACCTGGTGCTCACGATGGCGCCGCTCGCAGAGGTGACGCTCTTCCGCACGCTCAAGGTCGCTGACCTCAAGACGGCCCGCTACGGCTTCGTGGCCCCGCTGGCCTGTGGCGCGATGTTGGGTGGGGCTGATCGCGGCCTGCTCGAGACGCTGCGTCGGGTCGGCCGTCACGCGGGCCTCGCGTACCAACTGCGTGACGACCTCATCGGCCTGTGTGGTGACGACGCGATCGCCGGAAAAGCAGGCGGCGCCGATTACCTCGAAGGTAAACGCACGTTCCCCGTGATCGCCGCGTGGACGCGCGCCGACGCGGCCGGGCGTGCCCACCTCGAAGCGCTGTGGAATGAGCCCAACCCGCTGATGCTCGAGGCGGCCCGAACGGCCGTGGGTCGTTGGGGCGGAATCTCGTCCACCCAGCGCGTGCTCGAGGTGCGCACCCGCGCCGCTCGGAAGGCGCTCGAGCCCCTGGGCGGTTCGCCGGCCGCTGCCTTCCTCGACTCGATGCTCAGTGGCTTCACCCGGAGAGCATCATGAAGCGCGCCATCGTCATCGGAGCCGGCGTCGGGGGCCTGACCGCGGCCATGAAGCTCGCCCACGCGGGCCTCGAGGTTGAGCTGTACGAGAAGCAGCCCGGCCCCGGTGGCCGATGTGGCCGCGTGGAGTTCGACGGCTTCCGCTTCGATCTCGGCCCCACGATTCTGCTGATGCCCCACGTGCTCGAAGCGACCTTCGCCTCGGTCGGTCGCCGCATGAGCGACGTGCTCGAGCTGCAGCGCTGCGACCCGCATTACCGCGTGCACTACCGCGACGGCTCGCGCTTCACGCTGTGGACTGACCCCCAAGAGATGAAGGCAGAGCTCGAGCGCATCGAGCCGGGCAGCCACGCGCGCTACGAGCAGTTCCTCGCGCACGGCCGCAAGCAGCACGACACCGCCTTCGAGCATTTCGTCACCAAACACTTCCCCACGCTCGCCTCGTTCCTCACCCCACGAAATCTCCCCCAGATTCTCCGCGTCGGCGCGCTCAAGAAGTTGTGGAAGCACGTCTCGAGCTACTTCAAGGACGAGCGGCTGCTGCAGGCGTTGAGCTTTCAGACGATGTACCTGGGCATCTCGCCGTGGGAAGCGCCCGCCGTCTTCTCGCTGCTCCCGTACACCGAAGCGACGCATGGAATCTGGTTCCCCACGGGCGGGCTCTACGCGGTGCCGCTCGCGCTCGAGAGGGTCTGCCGCGAGAAGGGCGTGCAGCTCCACTACAGCCAGAGCATCAAGCGGGTGGTGGTCGAGAACGGCGCCGCCATCGGCGTCGAGCTGGAAGACGGCACCATTCGCAAGGCCGACATCGTGTTGTCGAACGCCGACTACGCGTATGGCGTCAAGCACCTGCTCCCCGAGAAGGTGGCGGCGAAGCGCTCGGCCAGCGTGGAAAAGAAGCGGTTCACCTCGTCGGGCCTGATGCTGTACCTGGGCCTCAAGAAGAAGATCGACCCGCTGCTGCATCACAACGTCTTCTTCGGCCGCGACTTCGAAGGCAGCTTCGACGACATCTTCGAGCGCAAGCAGGTGCCGGCTGACGTGAGCTTCTACGTGAACGCGCCCGCGCACACCGGCGAGGGCTTCGCACCGGAAGGCAAAGACGCGCTGTACGTGCTGGTGCCCGTGCCGCATCGCACCCCCAACGTCGATTGGAAGGTCGAGGGTCCGCGGGTGCGGGCACAGGTGCTGCGCCGGCTCGCTGAAGAAGGCTACGGCGACCTCGAACCGCTCATCGAAGCAGAGAAGATGATCACCCCCGATGACTGGGAGACCGAGCTCAACCTCGCGCGCGGCTCGAACTTCGGGCTCGCACAGAACTTCTGGCAGATCGGTCCCTTCCGGCCGCAGGTGACGGACCCCGACGTGAAGAACCTGTTCTGGTGCGGCGCCTCGGTGCAGCCCGGCACGGGCGTGCCCACGGTGATGTTGAGCGCGGGCTTCGCGGTCGACGCGATCCTCGAGCAGCTCGGTGCCCCCGCCGCCGTGCCGCAACGAGAGGAGGCCCTCGCTTGAACCAGACCGACGAGGGCTATCTGTCTGCGCGCGCGGTCACCCGGCATCACGCCAAGAGCTTCTACTTTTCTTCCGTCGCCCTCTTCGGTGCACGCCGTCGTGGGGCGTTCGCGCTCTATGCGTTCTGCCGCCGCCTCGATGATCTCGTCGATCAGCCCGGCACCGATCCCGCCGCGCTCCCCGGCCTGCTCGATCAAGCGCGCGAGCTGGTCAATGGGCTGTTCAAGCGCGGTGAAGTGAAGGCCCTGCACCCCTGGCCCGAGGCTGAGCTGCACGCCTTCCTCGACACCATCGAACGTTACGGCATTCGCCAGCAGCCGTTCCTCGATCTGATCGACGGCATGCAGATGGATCTCACCATCGATCGCTACGCCACCTGGGCGGACCTCGATCTGTATTGTTACCGCGTCGCGGGCACCGTCGGCTTGATGATGGCGCCGCTGCTGGGCACCACCAACCCCGTGGCGCTGAGCCACGCCGCCGATCTCGGTCGCGCGATGCAGCTGACCAACATCTTGCGCGACGTGCGCGAAGACCTCGGGCGCGGCCGCATCTACCTGCCGCAGGAAGACCTCGAGGACTTCGACGTCACGGAAGACGATCTCAAGCGTGGCGTGCTCAACGACCGAACACGCGGGCTGCTCGCGTTGCAGGTCTCTCGCGCGCGCACGCTCTACGCCTCGGCGCAGCAAGGCGTGCCGTACCTCAACGGCCTGGGCTCGCAGCGCGTGGTGCGCCTGATGGGTGAAATCTACGGCGGCATTCTCGACGTCATCGAAGAGCGCGACCTCGACGTCTTCTCATCGCGCGCTTCGCTCCCCACCTCACGCAAGCTGCTCAAGCTGGCGAAGGTGTTGCTCACGCCCAACCCTCGTCAGTTGCGCCTGACTGCTGAGACCGCATGAGTCGCCGCATCGCCATCATCGGAGCAGGCCTGGGCGGAATGACCGCCGCGGGCGAGCTCGCGCACGCAGGTCACAAGGTCACCCTGTTCGAGCAGTCACCGACGCTGGGCGGCAAGGCGCAGGTGGTGTCCCGCAACGGCGTGTCGCTCGACACGGGGCCGACGCTGCTCACGTTGCCGGCGGTCGTACGCGAGAGCTTCGTTCGGTTGGGCGCTGAAGATCTGCTGCCCCGCTTCATTCCCCTCACACATCAGGCGCGTTACCAGTGGAGCGACGGCCGCATCTTCGACTGCTTCGAAGATCTCGAGCGTACCGTCGAAGGCGCGCCTGCCGAAGCCAGGGGCCTGCGATCGTTCTACGCAGAGGCCGGCGCCATTCACCGGGCCGCGGGCGAGCCGTACCTCGAGGCACCGTTCGAAGGTCTGCCTGAGTTCCTCGGGCGCGTGGCGAGACGCGGCCTCAAGACGATGGTGAGCGGGCTCAAGCTCTCCACGCTCGACGGCCTGGCGCGCAAACACTTCCGCGCGTCGCCCCAGCTGCAGCAGTTCGTCGGCCGGTTCGCGACGTATGCGGGTGCCTCTCCGTACCAGGCCAGCGCGGCGTTCGCGTTGATCCCCCATCTCGAGCGGCAGTTCGGCGTGCATCACGTCGAAGGCGGCATGGTCGCGTTGGTCGCGGCCATGTGCAGCGCGCTGACCCGGCAAGGTGTCGAGATTCAGCTCGGCGTGAAGGCCCGCTGGGAAGAAGGTCCTTACGGTCTGCGCGCGGGTCGCCCTGGTGATGAGCAGCCGTTCGACGCGGTGATCGTCAACGCCGACCCACTCGCAGAGCGCCCGTTGGGCAGCGAACAGCTCGCGCTGTCGGGCTACGTGTTGCTGCTCGAGATCAATCGAAGGCTCACCCTGCCCCACCACTTCATCGCGTTCGGCGACGACTACGTGCGTGAGTTCTCCGAGCTCTTCGGCGGTGCCATCCCCAGCGATCCGACGGTGTACTTCTGCCACCCGGTCGCGAGCGACCCCTCCGTCGCGCCCACCGGCAAGAGCGGGCTCTTCGCGATGGTGAACGCACCCGCGCTGGCCCGGCCCACCGACGCGCAGCTGTGGGAGGCGCAAGCGCAGGTGCTCAAGGCGCGGTGCCTCGCGGTGTTGAAGCGCGTCGCACCCGAGGTGCAGGCCGACGACATCACCGTGCTCGGCGAGCGCACGCCCCTCGATCTCGCAGCGCGGGGTGCACCGGGCGGGTCGATCTACGGCTTCCTTCCACACGGCAAGTTCGGCCCCTTCCGTCGGCCCCGCATCCGCTCGCGTGTTCCGGGCGTGTTCTACGCGGGTGGGGGCACGCACCCCGGTGGTGGCGTACCGCTGGTGATGCTCTCGGGCCGCTTCGCCGCTGAATTGGCGATCGAACATCTGGGAGCCGGCGCATGAGTCACTTCGCGCTGCCGAGCGTTCCGGGGTCGTACCGTTGGTACTACGTCGACCTCGCCGCCGGTGACTTCACCGCGGTGGTGATCTTCATGATCGGCTCGCTCTTCTCACCTCGCTACTCGAGCGCTGTGAAGAAGGGTGCCAGTCCCCGTCAACACGCGGCGGTGAACTTCGCGCTCTACGAAAAGGGCGTGCGCAAGCTGTGGGTGCTCTCTGAGTACCAGAGCGTCGAAGCCCACGCGCAGACCCTGAGCATCGGCCAGTCGACCCTGCACGCGCGCGACGATGGAAGCCTGGTCGCGCAGGTGAACGACACGACCGCCATCTGGGGCAAGCCGGTGGAAGCGACGCTCGAGCTGATTCCCGAGGGCCCTGGCCACGCGCCGATTCGCCTGGTCGATGGTCTCGAGCACTGGTGGCAGCCGATCGCCCCGCGAGCACGCGCGACGCTGAAAGTGCCGAAGCTCGGGCTCGAGCTCGAAGGCCGCGGGTACCACGACGGCAACTTCGGCGATGTTCCGCTCGGCAGCGACCTGCGCGGTTGGGACTGGGTCCGCAGTCATTCGAACGATCGCACGAGCATCACCTATCGCCCGTGGAACGCCGCGGCTTCGTGGCAGGTCGACGTCGACGGGCAGGCGGCGACGAGCCATCAGGTCGCGAACGGGCCACCGGTCTCTTCGCGCACCGCGTGGGGGCTGCCCGTACCGAAGCTGCAGGACAGCAAGCTGCTCGAGTCATCTCCGTTCTACGCGCGGCTCGAGTCAGGGCGAGACACGCTGGGTGAAGCGGCCGACTTTCAGCGTTTCCATTCGCCGTGGATCCGCTGGATGGCGGGCCTGCGCACCAGGGTGGCGTCGTGATCACCTTCGTCGCCATCTGGGTGACCGTCGCGACCTTCTTCACGTTGATCGCGCTGACCCGATTCCTCTTCTCGGGAACTGCGGTGGCTTCGCGCGCGCACGTGAATCGAAGAGGCGTGTACCTGCTGCGCCCGGTCGACGCGGCCACGCCCGATGAGCTCGAGAACCTCGCTGCGCCGATCTCGGGCGTCACGCAGGTGGTGCTCGCGCCCTTTCGTCCGCGCCTCACAGCCGACGTGAAGTGGCTGCCGTCAGATCCGCTGCAGCACAACCGCAAGCTCGGGCACCTTCAGTACGCGCTCTCGATTCTCGAGACGAAGGGCCGACCCGTGCTGGTGGTCGACGCTGACGTGCGAGTCGACGACGCGCTGGTCGATGCGCTGTTGGCCGAGCTCGCGTCGGGCGCCGATCTCGCCTGGGCCGCGCCCCGGCCGATCGAGAGCGGCGTCACGCGGGGCTTGCTGGTGCAGTCGCTCCACAGCTTCAAGGCGCTCGATGCGCTCAGCGGCGGCGCGAAGCCGGTGTGCGGCAAGGCCATCGCGCTCAACCCGCGCGCGCTCGAGGTGCTGCGCTCATTGCCTGATTGCCTCGGCGAAGATCTCGAGCTGGCGCGCAAGCTTCACCAGCAGAACCTCAAGGTCTGCCTGGCGGGTGAAGCAAACGTGCCGGGCGCGCCCGCGTCGCTCACCGCCCTGATCGCCCGCTTCACCCGGTGGATGCAGGTGCTCAAGGCCCATCGGCCGCTGCTCTTCCCGACCATCCCTCTGCTCTTCGCCGCGACGCCGGCGCTCGCGGTCGCTTCGGCGCTGCTGGGCTCGGTCCCGCTGCTGCTCGGTGCGCTCGTGTTGGTCGCCGTACGCACGACGTTGGCGGCGGTGCTCGAGCGCAGGGCGTTCACGTTCGGCGCGTGGTTCGGCGCTGAGCTGCTGCTGCTCTTCTGCTGGCTCAACGCGCTGGTGCTCGGTTCGAAGGTGACCTGGCGTGGCCGCGTGATGGAGGTCGGTGTTCACGGCCGCCTCAGCCGGGCCGGGGGCCTGCCGTGATCATCGACGCAAAGCGCCCGGTGCTGACGTGGGGCCTGGGTCAATACGTCGAGTGGAAGCTCCGCAGCGCCTTCCGGGGCATCTGGCTCGACGGCGCGCTGCCTGAAGGCGACGAGGGCGTGATCTGTTACGCGAACCACTCCAGCTTCTGGGACGGGTTCCTCGCCCATCTGCTGGCGAAGCGCGCAGGCCGCGACGGCTACGCCGTGATGGAAGAGCAGAACCTGCGCCGGTACCAGTTCCTCACCCGCATCGGCGCCTTCTCGATTCGCCGCGGTGATTCGCACTCGGCGCTGCAGACGTTTCGTCACGCGCGCGCGCTGCTGAAGCGACCGCGAGCCGCCGTGTTCATCTTCCCGCAGGGAAAGATCGAAGCGAACGCCCTGCCGCCGCTGAAGTTCGAGCGCGGCACCGAGGTGCTCGCCCGCATGGCCAAGGCGCGCTGCGTGCCCGTGGCCCTGCGCTACGCCTTCTTCGAACACGAACACCCCGACGTGGTGGTGAAGGTCGGAGAAGTGCACGCCCCCGCCCCGCTCTCAGAGATGGAGCGCCGCCTGGGCGCGTTGGTCGGTGAGCTTCAGGGCATCAAGGACGTCGCCTCGCTCGCGCCGCTGGTGCGCGGCAGGCGCTCGGTCGCCGAGCAGTGGGACGCCGCGCGGGGGCTGCCATGACCGGCCGCGCGTATCGGATCCAGGTGGCAGCGCAGGTCTCGGGCGTGAAGGAAGGGCTCATTCGCGCCTGGGAGCGCCGCTACGGCGTGCTCAACCCCGTGCGCACGGCCGCCGGCTACCGCACGTACAGCGACGCCGACATCGAGGTGCTCAAGCGGCTCAAGCAGCTCACCGACGAGGGGGTGTCGATCGCCCAGGCCGTCGAGCTGCTGCCGAGCATCCGCCGCGAGGTGAAGGCGCGCGGGAATGAGAAGCCCATCAAGGCGCCGCGACAGACGCAGCTCAAGCGGTGGCGTGACGACATCCTCATCGCGGCGCAGCGGCTCGATCAGCCGGGCATCGAAGCGACGCTCGACGAGGCGCTCCGCTCGACGCCGCCGATTCCGTTCTACGAAGACCTGATCGCGCCGCTCCTCCGCGAGGTCGGTGAGCGCTGGCACAAGGGCACGCTGACCGTGGCCGAGGAGCACTTGATTTCGTTCGCAGCCAGAGAGCGGCTCATCTCGTTGCTCGCCGGTGCGCCGCGCAAGGCCGTGCACCACGTCATCTGCGCGTGCCCGCAGGAAGATCAGCACGAGCTGGGCCTCATCGGCGCGGCGCTCCGCTTTCGACACGCAGGTTGGCGAGTGACGTTCCTGGGTGCGCGCACGCCCGCCGATCATCTCGAGCGCGCGGTGCGGGCACTCGAGCCCGACCTGGTGGCGCTCTCGCTCGTCGAGACGGCGGGCGCTGCCGAGTATCTCGATGAACTCGCCGCGCGACTTCCTGCGGGCGCGCACGTGGTGATTGGCGGCCAGGCCGCGCACCGACACGCTGCGCTGGCCGAGAAGCACGGCTTTCAGGTCGTCGAGACTGAAGAAGACTGGACGAAGCTCTTGAGGAGAACGCGATGAAAGTCTTGATTGTCGGAGCAGGTCCCGGTGGGCTCGCCGCAGCCATCAACTTCGCGGGCATGGGTCTCGACGTGACGGTGGTCGAAAAAGAGCCGATCCCCGGCGGGCGCATGCGCGGCCTCTCACTCGGCGACTACGAGGTCGACACCGGCCCCACCATCCTCCAGCTGCCGCAGGTGCTCGAGTCGGTCTTCCTGCGCGCAGGCAAGCGGCTGCAGGACTACGTCACGCTCAAGCAACTCGAGCCGAACACCCGCATTCATTTCTGGGACGGCACGGAGCTCGACACCTCGACCGACGTCGAGCGCATGCGCGAGTCGTTGAAGAAGCTCGACCCGAAACACGCGGCCTCATTCGACCGGTGGATGGTGGACGCGAAGTCGAAGTACCCCATCGCGTACGACAAGTTCATCTGCACGCGCGCCGACTCGCTCGCGTACTACGCGCCGTGGCGCCTGATGGGCGCGCTCAAGTTCAAGCCGTGGCAGTCGCTCTACAGCCACCTCGATTCGTACTTTCACGACGACCGCGTCACCTACGCGATGAGCTACCCGTCGAAGTACCTCGGGCTCCACCCCACCACGTGCTCGAGCGTGTTCAGCCTCATTCCCTTTCTCGAGCTGCAGTTCGGCGTCTGGCACGTGATGGGCGGCTTCCGCTCGCTGGCCAGGGGTATGGCCCGGTGCGCGGAGGACCTGGGCGCGAAGTTCGTCTACGGCCAGGGCGTCGCAGAGGTGCTGGTCGAGAACGGCCGCAGCACCGGTGTGCGCCTGGTGAGCGGCGAGACGTTGTTGGCCGACACCGTCGTCATCAACGCCGACCTGCCGTACGCGGCGACGAAGTTGATCGCTCCGAAGACCCGTGAAGGAACGAAGTTGTCGGACTCTGCGCTCGAGAAGGCGAAGTACAGCTGCAGCACGTTCATGCTGTACCTCGGGCTCGACAAGCGCTTCGACGAGCTGCCGCACCACCTCATCTATCTCTCGAACGCTGCCCGACGCACCGATGCGGCAGCGCTCGAGGATCGTGAAGTCGATCTCGAGGACCCGCCGTTCTACGCGTGCAACCCCACGCCGACCGATCCTTCAGGCGTTCCTGCAGGGCATTCGTCGCTCTACGTCCTGGTGCCGACGCCGAACACCGGCCGGCCCTTCGACTGGGCGACCATCGAGAAGGAGCTGACCGCGAAGGTGCCCGGCTGGCTCGAGAAGGTCGGCATGAAGGGCGTGGCGAAGCACATCAAGGCGAGCCGCGCGTTCACCGCGCAGACCTGGCGCGATGACTTCAATGTCTTCCGCGGGGCGGTCTTCAATCTCTCGCACAACTGGACCCAGCTGGGCCCACTCAGGCCGAAGGTGAAGTCGCCCGACGTCGAAGGGCTCTACTGGGTCGGTGGCGGCACGCACCCGGGCAGCGGGCTGCTCACCATTCTCGAGAGCGCCAACATCGCCGGCGACTACCTGGCTCAGCAGCTGGGCAAGCCCGGGCTGCCGCGCTGGCCGTACACGCCGGGTCTCGACGCGAAGCTGGCAGCCTGAACTCAGACCGCCGGTGGGTCGCTCTCGCGCCCGTAGTGACGGTGGTGGGCGAGCGCTGCGATGAAGGCAGAGATCTTCCCCAGCACGAGGCCGGGGTCCTTCGCGCCGTCGGGCAACGTGGCGGGCAGGCCGGCGGCGTCGAACACCGAGCTGCCTTCACCAAGCAGCAAGATCGTCTTGCAGTGGCGGTGCTGATCTTTGACGAACTCGACCGCCTGCCCGTACTCGGCGAGCGCGTGATCGTTGGCGGGGATCACCACGGCGTCCCAGAGCACGGAAGGCGCGACCTCGAGCGTGACCTCGACGTGAAGGGGCGCACCGCTGGCGGGCTGCACCTGGCCCAGCCGCACGCCGAGGAACCGGGGCACGGCGCCCGCCTTCACCAACGCAGCGTGCGCGGCGCGCAATGAGTCGCCGTCGATGCCATCGGCCACCAGCAAGGCCACCTTGCGCGTCTTCACACCCGTCTCTCCCGGGCGGGCGAACAGGGACAACGCCGGTGAACGCTCGACCTCGGGGTTGGCCGGGCGCGCGAGCACCCGCTCCTGCGCGGGAGGCACGGGCATGCCCAGCCCGTCGGCCACGCCTCGCGCGAGCTCAGCGTCGACGTTCACCAACATCGAGATCACCCGCTCGCGAATGGCCTGCGGCTGCACCTTGGTCAGCTCGAAACGGAAGGCGCCGATGATGTGGTTCTGTTCGACGGCCGACTGGCTCTTGAAGAACAGGCGCGCCTGCGTGAAGTGATCGGCGAACTTCTCGGGCTTGCCGCGCACCTTGTCGTCCTGGACCTTCGCCGGGAACGAGGTGAAGCCGCGCATGCCGGCCTGAAACGGACAACCGCCGCCCAGCGAGTTGGGCTCGTAGGCCACCCGCCCGCGGGGGATGGCCTGGCGGTGCATGCCGTCGCGCTGGTTGTTGTGCACCTGCGAGACCGAGGCGTTGATGGGCAGCTCGTGGAAGTTGGGGCCGCCGAGGCGGCTGAGCTGGGTGTCGAGGTACGAGTGATGCCGCCCCTGCAGCAGCGGGTCGTTGCTCGTGTCGATGCCCGGAATCATGTTCATCGTGCCGAAGGCGACCTGCTCGGTCTCGGCGAAGAAGTTGTCGGGGTTGCGGTTGAGCACCATGCGCCCCACCCGCTGCACCGGCACCAGCTCTTCGGGCACGAGCTTGGTCGCGTCGAGCACGTCGAAGCTGAACTTCTCGGCCTGCGCGTCGGTGAAGACCTGCAGCCCCAGCTCCCACTCGGGGAAGTGGCCCGCTTCGATGGCTTCCCACAGATCGCGCCGGTGGAAGTCGGGGTCGGCGCCGTTGATCTTCACCGCCTCGTCCCACAGCACCGAGTGCGTGCCGGCCAAAGGCGTCCAATGGAACTTGCAGAAGCGCGACTGGCCATTCTCATTGACGAGGCGGAAGGTGTGAACGCCGAAGCCCTGCATCATCCGGTAGCTGCGGGGGATCGCGCGATCCGACATCACCCACATCAACATGTGCGTCGACTCGGGCATCAGCGACACGAAGTCCCAGAACGTGTCGTGCGCGCTGCCCGCCTGCGGCATGCCGTGGTGCGGCTCGGGCTTCACGGCGTGCACGAGGTCGGGGAACTTCAGGGCGTCTTGAATGAAGAAGACGGGGATGTTGTTGCCGACGATGTCCCAGTTGCCTTCGTCGGAATAGAAGCGGGTGGCGAAGCCGCGCACGTCGCGCGCGAGATCGAACGAGCCGCGCTCACCTGCCACCGTCGAGAACCGCACGAACACCGGAGTGCGTTTGCCCTTCACCGCGAACGGCGCTGCCCGCGTCAGCGACTTGAGCGAATCGAAGGCCTCGAAGTAGCCGTGTGCTCCCGAGCCGCGGGCGTGCACGACGCGCTCGGGAATGCGCTCGTGATCGAAGTGGGTGATCTTCTCGCGGAGGATGAAGTCTTCCATCAGCGTCGGCCCGCGCAGGCCCGCCTTGAGCGAGTTCTGGTTGTCGCCTACCTGCGTGCCCATGTTGGTGGTGAGCGGCTGGCCTGCGGAATCGACCCGCGCGCGATCGAGCGGAAGATTGCCGGGGTTGAAGCCTTCGGGCGGCACGCCCTTTCCCACCTTCGCCGACGCGGTGTTCTCGGTCACCGTGCTCGCGCCATCGATCGGATCGTGCGGAGGCACCGGCACCCCCGCTTCCGGCTCGGGCCCCAGCTCGCTGGCCTTGAGCGGATTGGAGGGCATCGCGGCGCTGGCGAGCTGCGCTCCCACTTGCTGGGTGGCGAGCTTCTGCTTGTTCGCGCCTTCGAACGATTGGGCGCCGGCCTGATCGAGCTGAGAGGTCGACGGCCCCGCGAAGGTCGCGAGCACGGTGCCGATGCGCTCGACCGCGGGGCTGCGCACGGACTGCTTCGATTTCTCGTTGGCCGAGTTTTTTGCGCTGCGCTTGTTGGGGAGCTTGGGCATGCGCTCCCCGTCAGCCAGATTCGTGCCGAAACCGTCAGTCGGCGAGCAGTTTTTGAAGCTCGCCGCTGTCCGTGAGCTTCTTCAAGTCGCTGGCGCCACCGACGAAGGTGCCCTTCACGAAGACCAACGGAAAGGTGGGCCAACCCACCCAGATCTTCAGCGCCAGGCGGCGACGCCAACCGGAAAAGTAGCTGCCGTACTGGAGGTACCGGTAGGGCACCTTCTGATCGTCGAGAATCTTCCTCGCCTTCTTGCCCGGGGCGAGGCCCGACACGCCGACCACCACCACCTTCTCGTCGGCCACGGCCTTCGCGACCTCTTGAACCAGGTCGGAGTGGAAGGACCTCTGAACTTCAGCCACGGCGGGGAGAACGGGAGGGCGAGCGAGCGTCATGAGGCCACGGTAGTTCGCGCCCTCCTGGGGTGCAGCTTCCGTTGCACTTCTTCATCAAGCCTCAGGCTGCGGGCGAGCTGAGCAGCGCGGCTGTCTTTGTGACTATCCTACACGGACCCACACTCAACCCAAGGACCTCCATGCCCGACGCGCGCGCCCTGCTCCGCCGTTACCGAGACGAATCGTTGCTCACGGAGCACGCTCGGTGGGAGGCGGTGCGAGCGCAGATCACCGCGCGGCGCTACGAGCCACCCGAGGGGAACGCGCGCTTCATCATCACGCTCGACGGCATTCCGGGAGCCGGCAAGTCGACCACGCAGCGCTGGCTGCAACCGGCGCTGGGCGCGGCGTACTTCTCGATGGCCCGCTTTGCTGAAGCCCGTGGGGTGAGCGCGGATACCCGCCGCGAGCATCAACTGCAGACGGGCAAAGCGCACCCCGTCGACGCAGCGTTCATCGCCGCGCTGGCCGCCTGCGATCGCCGCTTCATCGTGCTGGAGAAGTTTCCGCGCAGCGTGATCGAAGCGGCCACCATGCTCGAGGCAGCACATCGCCACGGCTGGAGATTCGAGGTGCTGCATCTGCGCCTGCCAGGCGACTGCGTCGCGCTCTCCACGCAGCGGCAGATCGATCGCGGGCCACGGCACGGGCGCACGCCTGAGCCCGGGTACGCCCAACACCGCGCGTTGGTGCATCTGGCCCGCGCCACGTCAGGCCGGGAGACCTTGCGCGCTCACGGCGTGCCCATTCACGCCTTCGACATGACGAGGCCAGCGCGCGAAAACGAAGCGGCGATCCGACAGGCGCTCGGGCTCGACTTCGCGGCGCTGCCCTGGCACCTGCCGCCGCTTCAGACGTTGGAGCGGGTCTCGCGGCGACTGGGCATCGCGGAGGCGTGGGTGGCGGGCGGCTCGCTCTATCGCCCCTTCTGGAACGGCCGCTTCGGGCCCGCGCAGCTTCCGACCGACGTCGACGTGGCGGTCAATCACGAGCACGAAGTCGCGCCCCTGCTCCAGGCGCTCGAGCGTGAAGCGCCCCAGGAGCGCTGGTCGCTGCTCTGCCCTTCCACGCGGCTGCGCGAACGCTACGGCCTCGAGACGAACAACGCGGTCGAAGCGAAACGCCACGCCACGTTCATGCACCGCGCGGGGCTGGTGCGGCTTCACCAGGGGGCCATCGAGCTCCAGCTACCCGACGGCGTCGAGGCGTGTCTGCGCGGGGGCGTGATGGCGCTCAACGCGGTGCTGCTCGACGCCCTGAACCCGGCGCAACGTGCCCAGGTGCTTCGTCGCGAGACGCACCACCTGCCGCGCGCGCTGTCGGACTATCCGGGGCTGACGGTGGCGCCCGAGACCTCGAAGCTGCTGGTGGGGAGCGAGCACTGGCGCGAACACACACCGCGGCCCGTGGGCACGGCGTTCAAGAAGCTCAAAGCGGCGGTGCAGCAGGTCGTTCGTTCACCGCGTTGCCGCAGGGCCCTGACGCCGCCAGAGCTCGAGGTGGCTTCCGAGATTCTCGAATTTCACCAGCGCAGTGAGCTGCGCGCGGAAGCTCCGCCGCTTCCAGTCAAGCGCCTCACCGCGCCAGGCTGCTTCGAGGCGCTCACGCGCACCGCGGATGACGCCGCCTTCGCCGAGTGGTTCCTCAAGCAGGTGCACCACCACCGGCCCGCTGGCGGTGCAGACCCCTGGCTCAAGTCGGTGCTCGACCTCACCCTCTTCAAGGGCGCGTTGCAGACGCTCTCACGTGAGCAAAGTGCGCTGCACCAGGGTTGGCTGCTCGAGCGCCACCTCGCGCAGAGCGTGCTGCAGCTCAAGACGGACGCGTTGATGGAGCGGCTGTCAGGCGAACACGAGCGGTCGTGGTTGCTCGATCTGCGCATGTGCATGCGCCTGGCGATGCTCTTTCACGACACGGGCAAGCTGCTGGGCAACAGGCCGCGAAGGCACACGCAGATCAGCGCCCGGCTGTTCGCCCGCTTCAAGCCGTCCTGGTTTCCGCAGCGGCTGCTGAAGCTCACGCAGTGGTTGATCCGCACGCACGATCTCTTCGGCGCGTTTTGCCAGGGGCTCACCAACAAGACCGGCCACGCCGCGGCGGACTACGCGGTGGAGCTGTCGATGCGGACCTCGTATCCCGGCGCGCTCGATTCGCAGGCGGCCCGCGAGGCGTTGTTGGAAGCGGGTCTTCCGCTCCCCCACGCAGCGGCGATCACCAAGGAGCTCTGGCTCGCAGACGTCGGCTCGATCTCCACGCTGCGCTGGTTGTTGCCGGTGGCGGCGCTGGTCGAGCGCCTTCTCCTCGTGCGGCAGGCCCCCACCAGCTTCACGGGCCACGAGCGCCGTTCACGTTTCTCAACAAGGGCCGACGTGGCTGCGCCGACCGCGGGCCGTTAACCACCGCTTCCCCATGCTTCGTTCTTCCATGCCGTTGCCGTCGATCAGGTCGAACCCGGCTTACCAACGGCGCGAGCTGCTCGAGGAGGCCTGGGCGTTGCCCGTCGCGAAGCTGTACTCGCCGCTGGTGTCGCAGAGCTTCAAGTCGATCTGTGGCCCGACCAGCGTCGCCAACGTGCTGCGCTCGATGGGGGTGCGCACGGGGAACAATCCGTTCAGCCGCTTTGGTGTCAGGGCGATGAGCCTCGACCAGGTGGTCAGCGAGTCGGCCGACGTGGTGCCCGACGGCTGGCGCATCAGCGCGGTGAGAACGCGTTCGGTCGATCAGCTGCGCGTGCAGCTCCGCGAGTCGAACGATCCAAACCGACGCTTCGTGAGCAACTTCGCGCGCGCGTCGCTCTTCGGGGGTGGCAGCGGCCACCACTCACCGCTCGGCGGCTATCTGGAAGATGAAGATCTCGCCTTCGTGCTCGACGTGAACGCGGGCTTCGGCCCGTGGTTGGTGGACGCAGAGCGGCTGTTCGATGCGATGAACACCGGCGATTGGTCGGGTGGGCTGACCCGCGGGCTCGCGCGTTACGAACGCTGAGTGAGGAACGGTGGGCCAGCGAGCGACGAGTCGAGGTCGCCGTGGTTTCATAAGCTGTTAGATCTCTGCGCGTGCTGCGCGCCCTTCCCCTCCTCGTGATCGCCGGCCTGGCGCCACACTTCATTCCCCCGGGACAGGAAGCGTTGCTCTCTGAGATGTTCGGCAAAGGCGTGGCGCTCCCCGGAGAATGTGCGTGGGCGGGCGCGACCGTCGAAGAGACGCGCGTGGTCTCGTGGTTCACCTGCGCCGGCGAGCGCACCGAGCTCGAGCTGCGCCACATCAGCGACGCCACGGGGAGCGTGGCGCGCACTTCTCGATTCGCGATTCGCACGCCCGGCAGTGCCCCCCCGCCGGGCCTGGTCGAGGCCATCGCCCAGCGGGTGCGTGAGCGCGAGGGCACGTTCGTCTGGACTGGCCGCGGCGATTCGGTGCTCGCGCTTCCGCACGAAGATCAGCGTCCACTGGTGCAGTGGCTGGGCTTTTCGCTGGTGTCGCTGTCTGTCGTGGCGGCGACGCTGTTCTGGCTGTCGCGCCGGTGGCGAGGCGCGCAGAAAGGGTCAGCGCGCTGGGTCTGGCTCGTCTCACTCGGGTTCGCAGCGGCCTCCTTTGGGACAGTTCGATCGTTCGGGAACGGGTTGATGGCGGGACTCGCGCGCGAACCAGGCGTCCCGCTCGCGACCGCCACGGGCCTCATGCTGCTGTGCGCAGCCCTCGCGCTGAGCGCAGCCGCGCTCCTGAACGTTCTCCCCTCGGCCCTGCCTCGCTGGGTGCGGCTGCTCGGCGGGCCCGCGCTCTTCGTCGCCGTCGGCTACCCCCTCTCGCTGAGCACCGCGCCCCCGCAGAGCTTCACTTCGATGGCCGTCAATGACGTGCAGGTCGAGCAGCGCCGCGATCGGCCCGCCGTGACCTACCGCACGGGCCCGCTGGGCTTCCGCGCGCCCGGCTGGCTCGACCCGAAGCCCGCTGGCATGCGGCGCATCGGTCTGTTCGGCGACTCGTACGTCTTCGGCATCGGAGTCGAAGAAGCCGACACGCTTTCCGCCGCCTTGAAGACCGAGCTCAAAAAACACGGGCCCGTCGAGGTCATCAACCTGGGCGTTCCCGGCGCCAACCTGAGCACCTCCGTCGACCTGGTCGAGGCCACCTCGTCGCTCGAGCTCGACACGATGATCTTCTGCCTCACGCTCCCCAACGATCTGTCTCAGTGGGACGGCCAGCAGGCGCGCCGCGAGGCCGGCCGTTTCGGCGCGTACAGCTTCACCCGCTTCATGCTCGGCCAGAGCGCCGACGTGCTCTGGGATCTCTCGCGGCTCGAGCGCGCCACCACCGAACGAGGGCTCGCGCACCTCGATCGCGAGCTCGCCCGGCTGGCAGCGCTGCGTGAACGCGCGGTGCAAGCGCCGCAGCTCTGGTTCTATTCGTTTCGCGATCTGCCCTCGGCCGTCGCCACCCGGCTCGGCGCGATACCGGGAGCGCACGTCATTCCCGAAGGCGAGAGCTTCCCGGAAGACTTCCTGCCAACAGACGGCCACCCCACTCCGCAAGGCAACCGACACTCTGCGCGTCGCATCGCCGGCTTCCTGGGCGCACCGTGACCGCGTCGCGCGCCGTCCTGGGGATCTCTGCTTTTTATCACGACAGCGCGGCCGCCCTGGCCGTGGACGGGGAAGTCGTCGCCGCGGCGCAGGAAGAACGGTGGACCCGCCTGCGTCACGACGCCTCGCTCCCGGTCAACGCGATGGCCTTCTGTCTCGAGCACGCGCAGTTGCGAGCCGAAGACCTCGACTGGGTGGCCTTCTACGAGAAGCCCATTCGCCGCTTCGACCGGATCCTCGAGAGCCATTTCGCCAGCGCGCCCTCGGGCTTCGCCGCGTTCCGCAAGGCGATCCCGCTGTGGCTCAACGAGAAGCTCCACATTCCCCGCGCCCTCCGTCGCGGCCTGGGCAAACGTTTCCGCGGCAACCTCGTCTTCACGGAGCACCACGAAGCGCACGCGGCCTCGGCGTTCTTTCCTTCTCCGTTCGAGCGCGCCGCGATCATCACCTGCGATGGCGTGGGCGAGTGGGCCACCACCACCTGGGGCACCGGCGAGGGCCACACGCTGCAGCTCGAGCAGCAGCTCTCGTTTCCGCACAGCCTCGGCCTGCTCTATTCGGCCTTCACCGGGTTCTGCGGCTTCAAGGTCAACTCGGGCGAGTACAAGTTGATGGGCCTGGCGCCGTACGGCACGCCGCGCTTCTCGGCGCTCATCCTGGAAAAGTTGATCCACCTGCGTGACGACGGCTCGTACCGCCTGGCGATGGACCACTTCGACTTCGTCAGCGGGCTGACGATGACCAACGCGAAGTTCGCCGCGCTCTTCGGCGGTCCTGCGCGCGCGCCAGAAGCACCGATCACCGAGCGCGAACTCGACCTCGCCGCGTCGATTCAATGGGTCACCGAAGAAGTGCTGCTCAGCCTGGCCCGTCACGTCGCGAAGCGCACGGGGCTCAAAGACCTCTGTCTGGCCGGTGGCGTGGCGCTCAACTGCGTGGCCAACGGCCGAATTCTGCGAGAGGGCCCGTTCGAGCGGCTCTGGGTGCAGCCCGCGTCGGGCGATGCAGGCGGCGCGCTGGGTGCTGCGCTCTTCACGCAACATCAACTGCTGGAGCAGCCACGCATCGTGCGCGCAGACGACGCGCAGCAGGGCTCGTTGCTGGGGCCTTCGTTTTCCAGCGAGGACATCGCCACGCGCTTGACGGCACTGGCGGCACGTTACCGGCGCCTGACCTCGGAGCAGGAGCTGCTCTCCGAAACGGCTGACCTGCTGGCCGCGCAGAAGGTCGTGGGCTGGTTTCAGGGCCGCATGGAGTTCGGCCCGCGCGCGCTGGGAAGCCGCAGCATCCTGGGCGACGCGCGCTCACCGCGCATGCAGTCGGTGATGAACCTGAAGATCAAACACCGTGAGTCTTTCAGGCCCTTCGCCCCCGCGGTGTTGGCCGAGCGCGCGCACGAATTCTTCGAGCTGCCCGCGTCGGTGAACAGCCCGTACATGATGCTGGTCGCGCAGGTGCGGCCCGAACACCTGCGCACCCTCGACGAGAATGAGCAGCGCGCCATGCGCTCACCGGATCTGCTCGAGCGCGCCAACGTGGCGAGATCGGCCTTCCCCGCCATCACCCACGTCGACGGCTCCGCGCGCCTTCAGACCGTCGATGCCGCAAGGCATGGCCGCTTCCACCGCCTGCTGCAGACCTTCGCCGCGAAGACCGGCTGCCCGCTGTTGATCAACACCAGCTTCAACGTGCGCGGCGAACCCATCGTCAACACGCCGGAAGAGGCGTGGGCCTGCTTTCGAGCCACCGAGCTCGACGCGTTGATCATCGGCGACTGTGTCTTGCTCAAGTCGGAGCAGGCGCCCCCGAAGGCCTCGGCGCAGCAGGAACACCTCAAGCGTTTCGCCCCCGACTGAGGGACACTGCGGGCCGATGCGACAACCGCCCCTCTCGTGCCGCCTCTCCTCGGAAGGTCGCCCCCGACGAGGTGAGGCAGCATCCCACCTGAGGCGCTCCTGATCGTGCCCGACCAGACCGAGCTCGAGCGCGCCTCGAGGAAGGGCCCGCCGTCCCTGTGGAGCGAGTGGGTCCACTACCTGCGCCGCTCGGGGAAATGGTGGCTTTTCCCCGTGCTGCTGGTGCTCCTGCTGGTGGGCGCCCTGCTCCTGCTGACCGCCAGTCCGCTGGCCCCTTTCATCTACTCGGTGTTCTGACGCCGCTGCCCCGTTGGGCTACGTTCCCGGGCTGATGCTCTCAGAAGAAACGCACGCCCAGAGCGTGGCCGACACGCGGCTCGCTTCGCACGAAGACGCTGCTCACGAGAAGCGCAATTGGGTGCGGCTCACCTTCGATTGCAACAACGGGTGCACGTTCTGTCTCGACTCCAACACGCACGACGGCACCAACCGCAGCGTCGACGAGATCAAGAAGCAGATCCTCGAGGGGCGCAGCAAGGGCATGACCCGGCTGATCCTGTCTGGCGGTGAGCCCACCATTCACCCGAACTTCGTCGACTTCGTACGGCTCGGAACGCTGGCCGGCTACCGCAAGGTGCAGACCGTCACCAACGGCCGGCTCTTCGCGTACCCGCAATTTCTCCAGCGCTCGCTGGCGGCGGGCTTGAACGAGATCACCTTCTCGCTGCACGGACCCAACGCGAAGATTCACGATGCGTTGGTCGGCGTTCCCGGCGCCTTCGAGCAGGAGACCACGGCGCTGAAGGCCGCCCTCGCCGACGGCCGGCCGGTGGTGAACATCGACATCGTGATCAACAAGGGCAACATCAAGGTGCTGCCCGACATGCTCGAGCTGTTCATCTCGTGGGGCGTGCGCGAGTTCGACCTGCTCCAGGTGGTGCCGTTCGGCCGCGCCTTCACCGAAGGCCGCACCACCCTCTTCTACGACCTCAAGGAGATGCGCCCGTATCTCCTCAAGGCGCTCGAGATCAGCCGGCGCCCCGACATGCACATGTGGTTCAACCGCTTTCCGCCCCAGCACCTCGAGGGCTACGAGCAGCTGATCCAGGATCCGTACAAGCTCAACGACGAGGTCCGTGGCCGCAAGGAAGAGTTCGCGGGCCTGCTGGAGACCGGCGTCGACATCGACTGCCGCGAGCCCGAGCGCTGCGGCTACTGCTACCTCGAGCCGCTCTGCGACACGCTCTACGATCTGCGTGACGCCGTGGCGGCCGAGAAGTTCGAGCGCGTGCGCGTCGACACCGAGTGGGAAGCCACGCAGGCGCCCGTCTTCGGCGGTGACCCTGCCAGCCGCGCCCGCGCTGAAGATCGCCGCACCGCGCTGTTCGCCAAGCTCAAGTCTGAAGGCAAGGTCATCAACACGCCCGAAGATGCCTTCGTGCCGGTGAACTCACCGATGGAGCTCGCCCGTCGCTCGGGCGTGAAGCGTCTGTGGATCAAGGCGCCCACCGTGGCCCGGGCGCGTGAGCTGCTCCGCTCGTGGACGCTGCCCCTCGAGCTCGAGCTCGAGCTCGACGAGCCCACCGAGGTGCTCTCGCTGGGCGAACAGCTCGATGGCCGGAAGGTCGTGCGGGTGATCGCTCACACCACCGCCCAGGCCCAGGCGCTGCTCGAAGGCGCTGGCAGCTTCGAGGTGGTGGTCGAGCTCAATCAAGAGACGGCACCGTGGCTCTCGTCGCTCAGCCTCGCGCCTGCGCGGTTGATCATTCGCCAGCCCACGTGGGACCGGCTCACCGACTCGCAGACCCACGACGTCGAGCTGGGGGGCTTCTTCTCGAAGTTGAGCGCGCCCATTCCCGCGGAAGGCGTGCCCGCCTGCGTCAGCGCGCACGCACGCAGCGATCCCTCCACGCTCGACACCGCGATGATGACCGCTGAAGGGCGCCTCGAGGCGTTCCGCTTCACCAAGCGCTACATCCTCGATCACTACTTCACCAAGAGCCTGCGCTGCGCCGAGTGCGTGCACGTCGACTCGTGCCGCGGCCTGCACGTCAACTACGTGCGCGCTCATGGCTACGCCGTGATGCAGCCCATCGCCGCGCTCACCGAGAAAGCCGGATGAGCCGAATCCTCCTCGTCCACCCGCCGGTTTCGGTGGCCCGGGACTTCATCGATTACCCGTATTTCTCCGACCTCGGAGCGGTGCAGCTCGCCGCGGTGCTCCGTCAACACGGCCACCAGGTCAGCCTCGTCGATGCCTTCGCGCTCGAACATTCTTCGCTCACCTGGGTGGGCGACCGCGCGCTGCTCGGCGCTCCGGTGGCCGACGTGCTGGCGAAGGCCGACGCGGCCGGTGAAGTCGACGCGGTCATCGTCACGTTCTCTCCTTTTCATCGCCCGCCCGCACGAGACCCGGTGCTGGGTGAGGTGCTCGCTGCGCTGGCCGGCAAGGCGCCGCTGCTGCTGGTCGACGCGTACCAATCGGGCCAGCACTACGTCGACGCCGAGGGCAAAGACGTGCTCGGCGCGTACCCTGAGGTGAAGGCCTGGGTGAAGTACGAGGCCGAGACCACGGTGCCAAAGCTCATCGAACGGCTCGCGCGCGGAGCGCTGATCGACGGCCTTCATCGCGGTGAGACGGCCGACCTCGAGTCGTTGCCGGTGCCCGCGTGGGATCTCATCGACCTGCACGCTTCCGACGCCTTTCGTGCGCGCGTGGTGCAGCACCTCGGCCGGGGTGGTTGGGCGTTCCCCATCGACGGACGCACGCTGCCGCTCGTCACCAGCCGAGGTTGCCCGTACTCGTGCGTACACTGCAGCTCGAACCCCGATCGCCTGCCCGGCACGCCCAAGGTGCAGCGAAGGCTGTCGGCCCCGAAGCTGCGCGCGTACCTCGAGACGCTGGTGCGAACTTACGGCGCGAGCCGCCTCGAGGTGCTCGACGAGCTGCTCAACGTCGACGAGAAACACTTCGACCATTTCCTGGGCGTGGTGGCTGAGCTCAAGGTGCGCTTCGACGTGCCCAATGGCCTGCGCGCCGACGGCCTGGAAGATCGGCACTTCGGGGCGATGAAGCCCTTCGTCACCACCGTGAGCGTGTCGGCCGAGAGCGGTGTGCAGCGGGTGGTCAACGAGGTGGTGAAGAAGAAGCTCGACCTCGGGCGCATCACGGCCGCGGCGAAGTCAGCGCAGGCCGCCGGCGTGCCGCTGCTCATTCACTTCATCATCGGAATGCCCGGTGAGACCGCCGAAGAGATCAACGGCACGCTGGGCTGGGCGATGGAGCTCTACGACGAATACGGCGCCTGGCCGGCGGTGCAGTTCGCCACCCCGCTGCCCGGCACCCAGCTCGCGCGCGGCCGCACGCTGCCGCAGGTCGCCGACTGGGGTCCCGCGTTTCAACGCGCGCCCAGCCAACCCGGCGCGATGGTGCCGCCCGAAGAATTGCTGCGCTTCAAGTGGACCTTCGACCAGCGCCTGCAGAACTCGACCGGGCCCAAGAAGGTCATCCTCAACCTGACCTACGTCTGCAACAACCACTGCACCTTCTGCGCAGTGGGCACGCGCACCCAGCTCCACGGTCACCCTGAGCGGCAGCGCGAACACCTCGAGCGGCACCGCGCGCAGGGCGTCACCATGCTCGACATCGATGGTGGCGAGCCCACGCTGCACCCCGAGCTCATCACCCTCGTGCGGTACGCACGGCACATCGGCTACCGGAAGGTGAACGTCACCACCAACGGCCGGCTGCTCGCCTACGACGACTTCGCCAGCCGGCTGGTGCGCAGCGGGCTCACCACCCTGCTGTTCTCGGTGCACGGCCCCGATGCCCAGAGTCACGCGCAGCAGGTGGGCGTGGCCGAGGCGTTCGATCAGACCTGCGACGGCATTCGCAACGCGCTCAAGCACAAGCCGAAGAATGTCGACCTGGGCCTCAACATCACGCTGACCCGCAGCAACACCGAGAAGCTGCCGGCGGTCGCGCAGCTCGCGTGGGATCTCGGCCTCAAGTGGATGAACATTCAGTTCCTCACGCCCTTCGGCCGGGCGACCGCGGGGCACGCGCCCGATACCGAGCGCGCGGCAGCCGTCACCCGCGGGGTGATCGACGCCTGGAAAGATCGCATGAAGTTCCAGGTCATCAACCTGCCCTTCTGCTTCATGCGTGGCTACGAGCAGTACGTGATGGGCGATCTCGCCAAGCTCGAGCGCCACATGATCTTCGTGAACAACGAAGAGGTGAACCTCTCGAAGTACCTCGCCGAGCGCCGGGTGAAGAAGCCGGTCTGCGCGACCTGCGCCCACGCGGTGTTCTGTGGCGGGTTCTACGAGCTGGAATCGGTGCCCGAGCCGCCGTGGGTCTTCGACGAGCACGACGCCGCTCAGCCCCGCATCTGAACGGCCCTTTCCCTCTCCCCGGACGAGAGGGTTGGCTGAAATAGGAATTGAGAACCCACCGGTCCCCCCGAGCGAAGTCGAGGGGTCACGGCCCGCTCGAAGCCGACTCCGCTCCTCAGGAACAGCACCGTTCCCCCCGAGCAAGGAACCAGCTTCGCTGGCGATTTCGACCGAAGGAACACACCGGTCCTCCCGAGCGCAGTCGAGATGCCACCTCTGCGCCGCGCGGCAGGTGACCCCTCGACTTCGCTCCTAAGGAACAGCACCGTTCCCCCCGAGCGAAGTCGAGGGGTGACCTGCCGCGCGAGG
>JBKJSE010000180.1:0-5560 GCA_046595925.1 Archangium sp.
CCGAGGTCGTAGACGAGCACGCGCTTGCGGGCCAGGCCGCGGCCGAAACCGAAGGCGAGCGCCACCGCGGACGGCTCGTTCAAGATGCTGACGACCTCCAGTCCCGCAAGCTGGCCCGAGGTGAGCACTGCTCCGCGTTGGTGGTCGGTGTACCAGGCAGGCACGCACAGCACCGCGCGGGTCAGCTCGCGCCCCAGGAAGTCCTGGGCGGCGTTCTTGAGCTCGCGCAGCAGATGAGAGGCGAACTCGGCGATCGAAAAGACGCGGCCGGCCAGCTCGATGCCCACGTCGCCCTCGGGATCGGAGGCGAAGGTGTAGGGCGAGACCTTGGCCAGCTCGCGCACCTTCTTCGACGCAGCGCGGCGGCCCATCAGGCGCTTGAAGCCGAGCACGGCCTGCTCGGGGTGATCGACCCTGTGTTTTCGCGCGGCGCTGCCGATGAGCACGCGTGACTTCGCCACGTCGTAGGCGACCATCGCCGGCAAGGCGAAGGCGCCGCGCTCGGACCCGATCGGTACCAACCTCGGCGTGCCGTCGATCACCACAGCCGCGCGGCAGGTGGTGGTGCCCAGATCGATGCCCAGCACCACGTCGTCGCCCAGCGCGATGGGGCCCTTCTTCGGAGCCGGGGCGGGCGGCGGAGCGGACGGTCGCGCAGCCGGAGCGGGAGGAGGGGAGGAGGGGCCGGTCGGTGCCTCGGGGTTCTTCACGCCCTCGCGCTTCTCGAGGATGAGATCGATCAGGCCTTTGGTGCGCGTGTCGATGCGGGTGAAGCGCACCAGCATTCCCGACTTGCCGGGCAGTTGCTCGTCGAGCACCAACTTCTGCACCACCCCTTCGCCGCGCATGAGGCGAACGCCGTCTTGCAGCACCAGCTCGAACGAGAGGGCGGTGCCTTCGGGTTTGCCGTGCTTGGTGGCGATGAAGATGCCGCCGCGGGTGACGTGCGCTCCGTAGCGCTCGATGAACTCGTCTTCGGTCGCGAACGGCAGACGGATCCGCAGGGGGACCTTTCTGGGTTCGTTCGACGACTCAGACGTCATTGCAGCGGCAGTTCTACCCTGCTCTCGGGGGTCGTCAGAATGATCTTCAGCCCCTTGCCCATCATTTCGTCGGAAGCCTCGAAATAGAGGACCAGCTTCTGGGGGCCGCCGGGCTGCACCGAAGTGACGAGCGGGGAGCCCCGCGCAGCCCGTTGGGCGTCGCGCGCGATGCCCACCGTGTTTTCCCCGGAAACGAGGGTGGCGCCGCTCAGGTCGAGATCGATGGCCTTCTTGCTGGTCGCCTCCAGGGTCACCTTCAGGAACCGTTCGGTGGTCGAGAGCGACACTTTGCCCCCCCCAACCGTCTGCGATTGCTGCACCTCGAGCAGGCTCAGCGACACCGGGCCCAGGTCGGCGGCCACGCCGGTGGGGATGCCGAGGTTCTCGGGTTTGGACGGGCGGGCGAGGATCTCCGCCAGTGGGTCAGGCTCCTGCAGACGGCGGGGAGCGGCTTTGGCCAGACGCTCCTGCTCCTCCTTCATCTTCTGGAGCAGGCGATCGTCGGGGTCGAACTCGGGCGGCTCGTCTTTCTTCGGGCAGCCGGACAGCAGCAGACCGATGGCGAGCGCCCGGGCTTTCACGCGCCCTTCACCAGGGCGAGCAGCTTCTCGAACGCCTGGGGAATCTTCGACGGGTCGGTGCCGCCGGCTTGCGCCAGCTCGGCCTTGCCGCCGCCCTTGCCGCCGACCTCAGCGGCCATCACGCGCACCGCGTCGCCCGCCTTGATGCCCTTGGCGATGACGTCGGCCGTCACGCCCACCAGCAGCAGCGCCTTGCCGTCGCTGGTCTCGCCCGCGAAGCCGACCACCATGCCGGTCTTGTTCTTGTGGTTGTCCCACAGCTGCTTGAACACGTTCGCGTCAGCGGGGTCGATGCGCTGGGTGAGCACCTTGATGCCGTTGATCTCTTCCACCGTCTCACTGGCCTTCGCGGCTCCGGAGCTCGCCTTGAGCTGGGCCTCTTCGAGTTTCCGCTCGAGGTCCTTGAGGCGCTTCTGGTTCGCCTCGATGCGCCTGGGCAGATCGACCGGCGCCGACTTGAACAGCTCGGCCGACTGCGCGAGCAGCTTTTCCTGCGCGCGGGTGTGCGCGATCGCCGCTGCGCCCGTGAGCGCCACGATGCGACGCACGCCGCTGGCCACCGACGACTCCTTCTCGACCTTGAAGAGCCCGATGTCGCCGGAGCGCTTGACGTGCGTACCGCCGCACAGCTCGGTCGACTCGGGGTGCACCGAGACCACGCGCACGTTCTCGCCGTACTTCTCGCCGAAGAGCGCCACGGCACCGGCCGCCTTCGCCGCCGCGATGCCCATCACGCGCGTGTCGGCGTCGCGGTTGTCGCGCACCCAGCCGTTGACCAGGTCTTCCACGCGCTCGAGCTCTTCGGTCGACATCGGGCTGAAGTGCGAGAAGTCGAAGCGCAGCGACTCGGGGTACACCACCGAGCCCTTCTGATTGACCGTCTCACCGAGCACCACCTTGAGCGCCTTGTGCAGCAGGTGCGTGGCGGAGTGGTTCGCGCGGATCTGCTGACGCCGCGCAGCGTCGACGGTGACGGAGAGGGTGTCGCCGACAGAAATGGTGCCCGAGAGCACCTTGGTCTTGTGCACGATCAACGTGCCGACGGGCTTCTGCGTGTCGGTCACCTGCAGCTTCGCCGAACCCGACTGCATCGCCCCGGTGTCGCCGACCTGGCCGCCTGACTCGCCGTAGAACGGGGTCTGGTCGAGCACCACCTCGACGTCTTCGCCGGCCTTCGCGGTCTGCAGCTGCTGGCCGCTCTTCACCAGCGCGACGATCTTGCCGTCGCCCGCTTCGCTCTCGTAGCCGAGGAACTTCGTCTCGGGCAGCGAGCCGACCAGCTTCATGTAGATGTCGGCGATGCCCTTCTCGGAACCCAGGCCACCCGCGGCCGCCCGCTCCTTCTCGGTCTTGAGCAACGCGTCGTAGGCAGGCTTGTCGATCGCGAAGCCTTCTTCGCGCGCGATGACCTCGCTCAGATCCCACGGGAAGCCGTAGGTCTGGTGGAGATCCCACACGATCTCGCCGCTCAGCTCCTTCTCGTTCGCTTTGCGAAGGCGCTCGAACTCCTGGGCGATCATGCCGAGGCCGCGCTTGAGCGTGCGGCGAAACGACTCTTCTTCGTGCTTGGCCACCTCTAGAATGAAGCCTCGCTTGTCCTTGAGCTCGGGGTACGCAGCGCTCATCGTCTCGATCACCGTCTCGACGACCTTGCCGAAGAACAGCTGGTCGAGCCCGAGGTGCTGATCACCGTGGCGAATCGCGCGGCGCATGATTCGGCGCAGCACGTAGCCGCGGCCTTCATTCGAAGGCTGCACGCCGTCTGCGACCAGGAACGCAGTGGCGCGCGCGTGATCGGCGATCACCCGCATCGCGCCGTCGAGCACGTTGTCCCACTTGGCGCCGTAGGTCTTGCCCGAGATCTGCTCGATGGTCGCGAAGAGCGGGGTGAAGAGATCGGTGTCGTAGTTCGACTTCTTGCCCTGCACGTAGGCCGCGGTGCGCTCGAGCCCCGCGCCCGTGTCGATCGACGGCTTGGGCAGCGGCAGCAACGAGCCGTCGGCCTTGCGCTCGAACTGCATGAACACGAGGTTCCAGATCTCGAGCCACGCGTCCGACTCGCCGGGCTTGTGCGACTCGTCGACCTCGCCCTCGGGCAGGTAGACGTAGATTTCCGAGCAGGGTCCGCACGCACCCGTGTCACCCATCGACCAGAAGTTGTCGGCCTTGCCCAGGCGATGAATTCGGTGGGCGGGCACGCCGGCCTTCACCCACAGCTCAGCCGCCTCGTCATCGGCGGGGATCCCGTCTTCACCCTTGAACACGGTGACCGAGAGCCGCTCGACGGGAATGTGGATGACGGTGGTGACGAACTCCCAGGCCCACTTCACGGCGTCGGCCTTGAAGTAGTCGCCGAAGCTGAAGTTCCCGAGCATCTCGAAGAAGGTGTGGTGGCGGGCGGTGAAGCCCACGTTGTCGAGGTCGTTGTGCTTGCCGCCGGCGCGCACACACTTTTGCGTACTCGTCGCACGCACGTAGTCGCGCTTCTCGCGGCCGGTGAAGACGTCCTTGAACTGCACCATGCCTGCGTTGGTGAAGAGCAGGGTGGGGTCGTTGGCGGGCACGAGGCTCGACGACGCGACGCGGCGGTGGGTGTGCTTTTCGAAGAAGGAGAGGAACGCCTCCCGGATCTGCGGAGCGGTCATGTGGGATGGCATGCGCAGTGGGTTATTCCACGAAGTCCTCGATTTCAACGTCGCACCTCCCTGTAGAGTGCGGGCGCGTGCGGTCGGGCTTCGTTCTGTTGATGTGTTTGGTCTCGGCCCCGGCTCTCGCCGAGGAAGATGCACGTGTCACCTATCTCATCAAGCAGCTGGCCGGCGCCAAGGACCCTCGTGTTCGCGCGCAGACGGTGCTGCTGCTGGGGCAGACCGGGAGTGACTCTGCGGTCGCGCCGGTGTGCAGCGTGCTCAAGGACGCCGAATCGGTCGTGCGTTCTGCCGCGGCTTCGGCGCTCGGTGAGATCCGCTCGTCGGCCGCGATCGCCTGCATTCAGGGCGCGATGACCGAATCGGACCCCGGCGTTCGGGCGGCGATGGCGAAGGCGATCGCGCTGGGCGCGCTGGCTTCGGGGGGGCTGTATCTTCAAGTCGAGCCCGTTCAGGACAAGGTCGGAGATCTTCCCTCGAGCATTCTGGCGCTCGCTGACCAGCTGATTCGGGAGAAGCTGTCCTCGATGGGGGCCAACATTGCCCCTCAGAATGAAGACAAGAAATCGGCAGCGAGCCTGATCCGTGCGAGGAAGCTCAAGGGCTTCCAGCTTCGAATGCAGCTCCTCCCCGGTTCTACCGAAAAGGGTCTGAAGGTCGAAATGTTGATCATGTCGTACCCAGAGCAAGCCTTGAAAGGCAGCTGGAACGTCAAGGCTGCCGGCGGAAAGCAGGAAAGCCTGATCAAAGCGATGGTCCCTCGCGTGCTCGAAGACGCGGCCAAGGACCTGGAGTGGAAGAACTGAAGCCGTAGGGGAAAGACACCATGTCTGAAGCCAAGCCCACGCCGCCGAAAACAGGAGCCAAGGACCGCAAGTTGCGGAACTTCCTGCTCGACGCGCGCTTCCAGCTGAAGTTCGCCAGCTACTTCGTCGTGCTCACCCTGGTCATCACAGGGCTGCTGGGCGCCTTCCTCGTTCGCACCACCACGTCGTTGTTCTCGCAGATCTCTGCATCGGTCGACTCGCGCAAGAAGGCGGCTGACACCAGCCGCGAACTCGGGAACTGCACCCTCAACAACGAGCTGACCCGGAACATGGACGACCCCGACTTCGCCGCGAAGCTGGGCGAGCGGAGCAAGGCGATCGACGCGGCCTTCGAAGCAGAGCGCGCCGCGGCGCAGGAACAGAGCATGGAGGTCCAGCGCCAGCAGCAGTGGACGCTGTATGCGCTGACCGGCGTGCTCGTGGCGTTCATCGCGCTCATCGCGCTGACGGCGATCGTGATC
>JBKJSE010000248.1:0-10041 GCA_046595925.1 Archangium sp.
TCGAGGGGTCACCTGCCGCGCGGCGCAGAGGTGGCATCTCGACTGCGCTCGATGCGAACGGTGGGTCTGTTCCTTTGGACGAAATCGCCGGCGAAGCCGGTCCCCTGCTCGGGAGGATCGGTGTGCGCTCCCCATTTCGATCAACCCTGCGAGCGGAGTCGAGGGATTACCTCTATTTCGCGTGCCAAGTGCCCCCTCGACTGGGCTCGGGGTGACAGGTGGGGTTCTCAATTCCGATTTCGGCCAACCCCGCTCCAGGCCCGCACCGGAAACGGCGTGGTGAAGCCACAGGCGAAGGGGTACAAGCCGCCGCGTGGGAACGACCTACAAGCAGGCTGGCGTAGACATCGAAGCAGGCGACGCGCTCGTCGAGCGAATCAAGCCCCACGCGGCCAGGACCCGGCGCAGTGAGGTGCTCTCCGGCGTGGGCGGTTTCGGAGGGCTCTTCGCGATCCCCCCGGGCAAGTACAAGGAACCCATCCTCGTCAGCGGCACCGACGGCGTGGGCACCAAGCTCAAGCTCGCCTTCGCGCTGGATCGCCACGAGACGGTAGGCATCGACCTCGTCGCGATGAGCGTCAACGACGTGCTCACCAGCGGCGCCGAGCCCCTCTTCTTCCTCGACTACTTCGCCACCGCCCGCCTCGACGTCGAGCGCGCTGAAAAGGTAATCGCCGGCGTCGCCAGGGGCTGCGAGCAGGCAGGCTGCACGCTCCTCGGCGGCGAGACGGCAGAGCTCCCGGGCTTCTACGTGCCGGGCGAGTACGAGCTGGCCGGCTTCTGCGTCGGCATCGTCGAGAAGGCGCAGATCATCGACGGGAAGAAGATCGTGCCCGGCGATCACGTGATCGGCGTCGCATCCTCTGGCCTGCACTCGAACGGTTTTTCGCTCGCGCGGCGGATCCTCGAAGACGCGCGACTCGCGTTGACCGACTCGGTCGACGGCGTGGTGCTCGGCGACGCGCTGCTCGAGCCGACGCGCATCTACGTCAAAGACCTGCTCGCGCTGCACGCAGCCGTGCCGCTCAAGGGCATGGCGCACATCACCGGCAGCGGTCTTCCGGGGAACGTGCCGCGCTGCCTGCCTGACGGTCTGCGCGCGGTGCTCAAGGAGTCGAGCTGGAAGCGCCCTCCCATCTTCGACATCTTGCAGAAGCTGGGCGAGGTCGAGCGCAACGAGATGTTCAGCACCTTCAACATGGGGCTGGGCATGACCGTGGTGGTCGCACCCGATCAGGTGAAGCCGGCGCTCGAGTTCCTCGCAGCGCGCGGAGTTTCCGCCTGGGATGTCGGCGTGATCGAAGCGGGCAAAGCAGGCGCAGAAGCCGAGGCCATCGTCGAATCATGATCTGGGTCGCTTTGCCTCGGCCAGCCGTCCGCTGCGCTCCCGTCCGTCTCGCGCAGCGTTCCGCTGCTTCCGGCGCCGCTCCCACGATCTGGGTCGCTTTGCCTCGGCCAGCCGTCCGCTGCGCTCCCGTCCGTCTCGCGCAGCGTTCCGCTGCTTCCGGCGCCGCTCCATGAAGATTGGCGTGCTGGCATCGGGCAGCGGCTCGAACTTCTCCGCTCTCGTGGAAGCCCTCAACGTCGAGGCCAGCCCCGCGCGCGTCGAGTTGCTGATCTGCAATGTGCCGGGCGCCAAGGTGATCGACCGCGCCCAGCAAGCAGGCGTCGAGGCGGTCGTGATCGATCACCGCACCCTGCCCTCCCGCGAAAACTTCGACGAAGCCGTCGCGCAGACGCTGCTCGATCGAAAAATCGAGCTGGTGTGCCTTGCGGGCTACATGCGCCTGGTGACGCCCACCTTCCTTCGCCTGTTCCCCGGCAAGGTCATCAACATCCACCCCGCGCTGCTGCCCTCATTCCCTGGAATGCACGGCGTGCGGCAGGCGATCGCCGCCGGGGTGCGCGTGGCCGGCTGCACGGTGCACTTCGTCGATGAAGGCACCGACACGGGCCCGATCATCGCGCAGGCTGCCGTGGCCGTGCTGCCAGGTGACGACGAAGCCACGCTCGGCGCGCGAATTCACGTGGAAGAACACCGCCTCTACCCCGCCGTCGTGCGCGCGTTGGCGAGCGGCCAGGTGAAGGTCGAAGGCCGCACGGTCTTCCTGCAGGAGCCCCTCTGATGGCTGGCCTGGTGCGCAAAGGCACGGCCCCGAGCCGCCATGTCTACGACGTGATCGTCGTGGGTGGTCAGCTCGGCGGCGTGATCGCCACGGCGCTCTTCGCGCGTCGCGGGTTGCAGGTGCTCCACGTTCCGCACGACGGCCTGGCGGACCCCTACGTGCACGGCGACGCGAAGCTCCCGTACGCGCCGTTCTTCCTGCCTCCCATCAAAGCGGTGCCCGCCTTCGACGAGGTGCTGCAGGAGCTGGGCATCATCGGCCCCGTCGGCCGCGCGATGCAGATGGTGCCGCTGCAGTTGCTCGAGCAGGATCGCTGGTTCGAGCTCAGCCACGACGAGAAGCGCCGCGGCCCTGAGCTCGATCGCGTGTTCGGTTCCGAAGCAGAGAACTTCGACGAGCTGATGCGCAAGGCGCAGGCCGCAGGTGACGCCAGCGACAGCTTCTTCCAGAGCCGCCCCGACTTTCCGCCCGAGGGCTTCTTCGCGCGGTGGAAGTTCAAGCGGCACGTGGCGCGTTTCCCGGGCCTCGAGCTCGACACGCCGCTCGCTTCCGATTCGTTGGTGCGCAAGCTGACCGCGTTCGTCACCTCGAGTCAGAGCCCTGCCACGCTGAGCCGCGCTCGAACCCTGGGCCGCGCGCTCGCAGGGCCGGCGATCTTCCAGGGCGGCAAAGAAGCGCTCTGGCAGGTGATCGCGGATCGTGCGCGTGAGCTGGGCGCCGACGTGCTCGCGGCCGACGAAGCGGTCGAGCGGTTGGTGCTCGAGGGCAGCAGCACCACCGGCGTCCGGCTTTCCAAGAACGACACCACCTACCGCGCGGGCTTCGTGGTGGCCGCCACCGACCTCGACGTGCTGACGCGCCTGGTGCCGGAAAAGCAGCGCAAGGCGTCGGCGAAGCTGCTGCCGAAGGTCACCGCGACGAAGGCGCTGCTCACGCTCAACCTGGTGCTCCCTGAACGTGCGCTCCCCCGCGGGCTGGGCGTGCTGGCGTTGGTCGACGCGCCTTCGATCGACGGTGGCGCGATGCTGCTGCAGGTCGGCCCCGCGGCGCAGCCCGACTCGCGGGTGATGACGATCTCCGTGCCCGCGCCGCTGGGTCTGCGGGCGGGTGGTGAGCCTGCCATTCGCGCGTTGATTGGTCAGATCCACGCTGCGCTCGCCCGGGTGATGCCGTTCACCCACCCCCACGTGACGCTGGAGTCCACTCCGTGGCTCGACGCGCCCCACGTGGTCGCCGGTCGTGCTGAAGTGGCGCCGTTCTTCCCGGTCGCAGCCGATGCCTGGCTGGGGACGAGCGGCGTGACGACGAGCTCCCCGTGGAAGCGGGTGGTGATGGCGGGCCGGCAGGTGTTGCCGGGTCTGGGGTTCGAAGGCGAGGTGCTGGCCGCCCAGCGTGCCGTGAAGATGGTTGAGACGAGCCTCAAGAAGAACGACCCGCTCAAGACGAGGAAGCCCGCATGAGTACGGTAAACGTGATGGCCCGGGAGATCGCGGCCAAGATCGTCTTCTACGGCCCCGGTCTGTCCGGCAAGACCACGACGCTCAAGCGCATCTACGAGACGGTCAAGCCGTCGCTGCGCGGCGAGCTGATGACGTTGCCCACCGAGGCAGATCGAACGCTCTTCTTCGACTTCCTGCCCGTGAGGGTCGAGCGCGTCGGCGACTACGCGCTGCGCCTCGCGCTCTACACGGTGCCCGGCCAGGTCTTCTACAACGCGACCCGCAAGCTCGTGCTTCAGGGCTCGGATGGCGTGGTGTTCGTGGCCGACTCGAACCCGGGCGCACAAGACTCGAACCGCGAGTCGATGGCCAACCTCGAGGAAAACCTCGCCGAGCAGGGCATCAACCTCGACTCGTTTCCGCTCGTCATTCAGTTCAACAAGCGAGACCTGAGCAACGCGGTCTCGCTCGAGCAGATGCGCGCGTTGCTCAACCGCCGCAATGTTCCCGACTTCGAGACCGTGGCGATGAGCGGCGACGGGGTGCTCGACGCGATGAAGGCGATGATTCGCCTGGTCATCAAGGATCTCCGCGCGCGGAAGATCGTGCCTTCTGCCAAGCCGCGGCCGTCGGCGCCGCAGCACGCCCTGTCGAAGGATCTCGGGTCGTCACTGGAAGCGCAGGTGCAGGAGCACCTGGTGCACCAGCCCGCGCCTGAGCCCTTGCCTGCTCCGCATGGCAAGCCGGCGCTCGGCCCCGTGGCGGCGCTGGCGCCTGCTGCGTTGATCGACCCCGCGCGCGTGGCCGAGATGTATTTCGCCTCGGGTGATTTCGAAGGCTGCGTGCGCACCTGCCTCGAGACGTTGCAGCGTGGGCTCGCGTTCGCCGGCGAGTCGTCGATCGCGCACCAGTCGTTCCTGCTCGGGCTCCATGGGCGAGACGTGCTCGATGCGTACACGCGGTCGCAGCGCGGGGCGTCGAACATCGAGGACGCTTCGTTTGCGCTCTTCGTGCTCGCGCAGTTGTTCGTGCGGTTGACGCAGGCCGGGTTGCCTACGCCCGAGCAGTAACCTCACCGGCGGGGATCGATGAGGGCGCCCATGCGAATGAGCCGCATGACCGTCTTGAGCGTCTCCAGCTCACGCTGCGTGCTGGCCAGCGCCACCGCCGAGAGATCCCAGCCCGCCTGGAAGGACCGCACCACCGAACGTTCTTCGGGGCGCAGCGAGCTCAAGATCGTCGAGTTGTCGGTGACCTCGAAGCGCGCGACCGGGGGAAGTTCCCGGTAGATCGCGGCCACGTGCTCCCGTTCGACCATGCGCGCGAACTCGCGCACGCGTCGATCACCTGGATCACTCTGAAGCAGTGACGCGAAGATCAACGCAGCGGCGTCGAACTGCCGCTCCCGTACCAGAATGGCGCCCTTCTCGAGCATGTCGGCGATCGGGTCGGCTTCGACCGGCGCTGCGCCCACCACCACCGCGCGGCCGGTGCGCAACATGTCGAACACGGCACGGGTCGCCACAGAGCGCGCCAACCCCAAAGACAAGCGGATGCGGCTGAGCGTGACGTCATCAGAAGCCTCGATCACCCCGAGAATCGCCCGGTGCAGCGCATGTGAGGGCTGCGCGCCCGGCGCACCGCGGAGCACGAGCTGCTCGTGCGGCAACGCGCGCTCGACGTCCGTCACCTCGTCCATGCGGCGCATCGTCTCGAACAACACATGACGCAGCGGCAGCTCGAGCGAGACCCACTCGTCCTCGCCGCGATCGGAGTCTTCAGACCAATGAAACCGGCCCTGCGCCGGAGTGAGATCCACCAGGCTGCCGACGAGCTCCTCTTCCGCGATCTGGCGGATGGCATTGTCGATCGCAGGACCGAGCGACTCGGCCCGCTTGAGCGCCGCGAGCACGCGATCGCCCCGCGCTTCACCGGTCTGCTCCACCACGCGCGAGAGCCGCTCCCACAAGCCGGGCGCGGACGCCGCGATGATCTGCCCGGAGAGCAGGAAGACCTTGCGTTGATCAGCCTCCCAGGACAGCGAAAGCGCCCCGCTCTTGCGTGAGGCGTCGAGCCACTGGAGAAGATCCGGCAGCGGGTAGCTCGAGAGATCGCCGTGAAAGGCCATGAGAGCCCAGACGTTACAGGACCCAGCCGTTTCTGGGCATCCACGAAGCCGCCGCCCGCCTGACTCCGACCCGTTACAGTAGTCGCCGATGCGCGTGGCGATCCTCTTTACGGATGGAGTGGGGGTAGGCCCCCGCGATCCCTCCACCAATCCGCTGACGCGCGCGGACTACCTGCTCTCGCAATTCTCTGACGGCACCGGTACCGCCCTGCCCGCCTGGGGTGTGCGGCACGACGTCGACACCACCTTCGGTGTGCCCGGCCGCCCCCAATCGGCGAGCAACCAGACGGCGATCTTCACCGGCCGTCCCGCGCCCGTGGTGTTGGGTCGCCATGTGCTCGGCTACCCGAACGCCCCGCTGAAAGGGCTGATCGCTGAGCACTCCATCGTCCGCACGTTGACGGAGTCGGGTCGCACCGCCACCTTCACCAACTCGTACCCCGCGGGGTATCTCGATGCGCTCGGCCTCAAGCGCAGGCCCTCGGTGGGCCCCGACGTTCAGATTCCGCCGCGTTTCCTGCGCAAGCTCAAGGCCTCGGCGAGCACGCTGGCGATGTCGGCCGGGGGTGTGGCGCTGCGAACGCTGGACGACGCGCGCAACGATGAAGGGTTGACCCATGACGTCGACGGCTCGAGCGCGGCACGGCGCAGCCTCGTCGTGCCGCTGCGAAGTCCAGAAGCAGCGGCGGCGATCTTCTGGAAAGTCTCTGCCGACTTCACGCTGTTCGAGCACTACCTCGCGGACGAAGCGGGCCACGCGCAAGACGTCGCGGCGGCAGACAAGGCCCTTTCCACCTTCGACGCCTTCGCGCGCGCGGTGATCGCGCAGCGGCCGACCGACTGCCAGGTGCTCATCTGCAGTGATCACGGCAACGTCGAAGATCTCTCCACGCGAGGCCACACGCGCAACCGGGTCGCGGTCTTGTCCTTTGGTGAAGCGCGCTTTCCCGCCTTGCAGACCGTCGCCGACGTGGGCTCGACCGCGCTCTGTGTGCTCGGAGTTTCAGCGTGAAGTGGTTCATCTCGCTCCTGCTCGTCTCAGGTTGCGCGGGCCCGCTGGGCGCGTTGCGCGTCGCGACACCGCTGACGATCGGGGATCAGGCGTTCACGCTGCGCAGCACCAGCAAGACGTCAGTCGACACCCGCCGCATCGAGGCCGCGCTCGCCAAAGCGACCCCCGGCCTGAAGCGCTGGGGAGGGCTGAAGGCGCCCGTCACCGTCTACATCGTCGACACCCATGACGATCTCGAGACCGCCGTCCGCCGCCACGGCTTCACCTGGCTGCGTGCGTGGGGTCGCTACGACGACGTGATCTTCCAGGCGCCTTCGACCTGGACCACGAAGGAAGAGTTCGTCGAGCAGCTCGTCTTGCACGAGCTCACACACTGCCTGCTCTTCCAACGCGCCGGCACCCGCGACACCTGGTACCTCAAGGACATCCCCCTCTGGTTCCGCGAGGGCATGGCGATCTCCACCGCGGGTCAGTCAAAGCTGTACCCGAGCCTCGAAGACAGCGCGCGCTGGCTGCAGAAGAACCCCGCGCTCAACGCCTTCCGCGATGGCGAAGAGCTCTCCGAAGCACAGTCGACCGAGGTGTACGGGCTGGCGCTGCACGGGTTCGAGTTCCTGATGCGCCGCTATGGCGAAGATCGAATCATCGCGCTGATGACCACCATGCACGCGGGCGGCGACTTCGACGCAGCGTTCGAGAAGGTGGTGGGGCTGTCGGTCGACAGGTTTCAGAAAGACTTCGAGAACTACCTGCGGCTGCGCGCCTTCCGAGGTGGAGGGCGCAGGCGCGTCACCGTTCCGCCAATGGAGCCGGCGCCGCCACGGTCCCCGGGCACGGAATGAACACGCCGGCCTGAGCGGTGGTGGTGACGTACACGCGCAGGTACGAGCCGTGGGGATACACGCCGGTCACTTCGATCTTCGCGACGTTCGCGCGCAGGCAGCCCAGATCGCCTTCGAAGGCCACGTCCTTGCTGAGCTTCTCGCGCACCGCGGCGAAGCGTTCACCGAGATCGAGCTTGAGCGCAGCGCGCGCCTGGTTGCGGATGCCGTCCTTGTCGAGGCTCGCCTTCAAGCCGAGCAGGAAGCTGCTGGTGTCGACGGTCGGCTCGAGATCGGGAATGCGCAGCTCGTTGTCGACCACCTCGGGGTGACCCGCGAAGTAGAGATCGCCGTCGAGGTTGGCGGTGAGGCTGCCGGCGGTGATCGGCCCCGCGAGGTGCAGCTTCACCACGAGCTGATCGTTGGCCGAGGCGTAGACCTCGGGCTTGCTCAGGTAGAGCTCTTTGTACGTCTGCGAGAAGAAGAGCTTCCCGTCGGTGAAGGCCAGCGACATCGCCTTGGCGAGCTCCTCGTAGCGGGCGGCGATCGGCACGACGACCGTGAACGGACCTGAAGGCAGGCTCGCCACGTTCGAGAGCCGCGGCGGTTCGGCCGGCAGCACCGGGTTGCCGCACGGCATGGTGACGGAAGGCTCGACGACGATGGCGAGGTCCTTCTCGAAGCCGCCCGCGATCACCGTGGGGCCCGCTTCGATCGACGTGACGCGGAGCAACGCACAGCCATCGGCGTCACCCGCCGGCAACGTGATCGGCAGGGAGAGCTTCTGGTACGCCTCCTTCATCTGGGGACCCAGGTCCCAGGAAAAACCTTCGATGAACTCCTCGGTGATCCTGGTCGCGCTCTCCAACGCACCACCAAAACCCTGCGCCGTGCGAAGCCGCATGTCCTTCGACTCGAGCTTCACGTGCGCGCCCTGCAGCCGCGCCTTCCAGTCGCTGGTGATGATGGGCTCGCCCACCACGGTCACGGCCACAGGAACGATCTGCTTGCCGAGCAGCGGCAATTCGACCTCGAGCGTGAGGTCGGTCTTCATCTCGACGCGGCCATCGGCGAAGCGCAGCACGAAGGGGCTGCGGCTCCACAGCACGGGCCGGGGACCGCGGAAGTCGAACGAGGTCTCACCGCTCTTCGGCACGCGCGCGTCGAGCGCATGACGCAAGCCTTCGGAGGTGGCCGTCAGGTGCACCACCACCTTGGAAGGAAGTGGGTCGGCGTGGGGCGCCCCCGTCGAAGCTCCGGGGCGCGAGGGGTAAAGTGGAATGCTCGCGCACGCCGCCGAGAACACCAGGGCCAGGAGGGGGAGAAGACGCATCCCGCTGACGTACTACAAGTGGGGTGATCGCTCCTTCAGGTCAGCAGGTCGCCCATTCCGCGAGCGTCAGCGCTCTGACTTCGTCAATGAGACCGGGCTGGGGATCAACGGCGGGCGATCTTTGCCTTCCAGCGCGCGCTGAAGCTCGATCTCCTGCAGCAGCATCGAGGGCGCAATGGTCGAGACGGGCACCATGCCGCTCTCCGCCCCGCAAAACCCGTTGAACACGCCGTCGATCTGCCCGGTGCCGAGGATGCGGTTGATCGACGAGAGCGGCGTGCCGACGATCTCCACCCCACGCACCAGCGTCTCGACGCCCGTCTTCAGATCGACGCGGTACACCATGCGCGGCGTGCCCTTGAAGGCCTGGTAACCGAAGCTGGTGGTGTTGGTGTTACCGCCGGTGATGTCGCGAATCATCAACCCGAACGGCTTGCCCTGCCGCTTCGCCTCGGCGATCAGCTGCGCCTTCAAGTCGACCGCTGAGAAACGTTTCGTCGACTCGATGAGCAGGTTCGCCATGCGCGCGATCGGCTTGCGGCTGCCCTGCGCGCGACCGTGGCCGTTCGACTTGAGGAAGCCCTCCACCGGCCTGCGCGAGAGCAGATACGTCTGCAGCACGCCCGCCTTCACCAGCGTCACCTTCTGCGCCTTCACGCCTTCTTCATCGAAGAGGTAGTGGCCGTTGAGCTGCTGGCCCCCCCACTGCGTCGCGGTGGGGTCGTCGAACACCGAGATGAACGGAGGGAGTACCTGCCGGCCCACCTGGCCGCGGAACGTCTTGCCCTCAGCGTCGTTGTCCTGCCGTTCGCCTTCCAGCCGGTGACCCACCGCTTCGTGAAACAGCACGCCGGCGGCGTCCGAGTCGAGGATCGCAGGGCCCGTGTACGGATCGATGGTGGGTGCCTGTCGCAGCGCGAGCAGCTCGGTCACCATCACCTCGACCTCTTTCTTCATCACCGCGTCGGTGGGCAGCTGCGACTCGAGCGGCGCGTAGAACTCGCGTGAGTTTTCCAGCAACTGCCCGTCGTCGGCGCGCGTGTAGACCTGCAGGTGCACGCCGTAGAGCGTGTCTTCCGTCACGACGCGCGTGCCCTCGGTGTTGACGAAGTAGCGCACCACCTTGTCGCCGCTGATGCGCACCTCGGAGTCGAAGAAGGCCTTCTCGTTGGCCAGCCGTGA
>JBKJSE010000042.1:0-5524 GCA_046595925.1 Archangium sp.
CCGATGCGCGGATCGTGGATGTCGCCACGGATCAGCAGGTCCGCGATGGCCGCCTGAATCTCCGCTGCCACTCTGTCAGGACGAACTGAAGCCATGGTGCATCACTCCTTTTCCCACTCCCGGCGATTGCGCAGGCTGCGCGCCACCGCACGGGCGTCGGTCAGATTTACTTCCTTCTCCTTCTTCTTCTTTTCCTTCTTCGCCGGAGAGGAAGGCGACGGAGGGGGAATACCCTTGCTGTGACGATCTTCCCACGCCCCCAGGCCTTCCGCTTCGGCCAGCGAACGCTCGCCCCGCGGAATGGTCAGCAACAGGTCGCCCTTCGGCGGCCCCTGGAAGAGATCTTCGCCGAACGACAAGATCTCGAACTCCCGGTTGCTCACCGGCGCGACGTACATGTCGTCGATGTACTGGAAGATCTTGTCCATCGTTTCGTTGACGTGACTGCGCTCGTTGCCGACCACCGACATCGCCACCACGGCCCGGTTGAGCACGTCGTTGTCGTCGACCTCGGCGACCGCCACGTTGAACTTCGCCTTCACGCGATCGGTCACGCGCCGAACCACCTGGCGCTTGGCCTTGAGCGATCCAGCGGCGGGAATGTCGAGGGTGACTCGGGATACGCAGACGAACATGGAAGACTCCGTCGAAAGCGACGCGACGTCGCTTCAGGCTCTGACCGCACGATAACGCGCCGACCCCCGAAGTGTTCCTTCGGAGGCCGGGCGTCGTGAGCTCAGCTGAGCGACGGGCGGGTCTCCTCGACCTCGTAGGCCTCGATGATGTCTCCGGCCTGAATGTCGGAGAAGCCTTCGATGCCGATACCGCACTCGTAGCCCATGGTGACTTCCTTCACGTCATCCTTGAAGCGCTTGAGGCTGGCGAGCTTGCCCTGGAACAGCTGCTTGTTCTGGCGCATCAGCTTCAAGATCGAGGCGCGCTTGATGACGCCTTCGGTCACGGCCGAACCGGCGATGGTGCCCAGCTTGGGCACGTTGAAGAGGTTGCGAACCTCGGCGCGGCCGATCTTCTTCTCGGTGCGGATCGGGTCCAGCAGGTCCTCCATCATCTTGATCACGCCATCGAGCAGCTCGTAGATGATCCCGAAGGTCTCCCACTTGACGCCCTTGTGCTTGGCGGCCGACTCGGCCCCCGACTCAGGCTTGCTGTTGAACCCGATGACGACGGCCGCGAAGGCCTCGCCCGTGCCGATGTCGGTCTCGGTCATCATGCCGACACCCTTCTGCACGATGGTGACCTTGACCTTCTTGGTCGACAGCTTCTGAATCGCGTCTGCCACGGCCTCGAGCGAACCCGAGACGTCGGCCTTGAGCACGATCTTGAGCTCTTTCTGATCGGACGCCTTCTGCTTGGCGAGCAGATCTTCCAGCGACTCACGGCTCGTCTTCCCGGCTTCGGCCTGGCGCGCCTTGAGAATGCGGTGATCGGCGACCTGCTTGGCGGCCTTCTCGTCGGCCACGGCGTTGATGACGTCGCCTGCGGTGGGCACACCCGACAGACCGATGATCTCGGCCGAGTAACCGGGCTTCACCTCGTCGACCAGCTCGCCACGATCGTTCAGCATCATGCGAACGCGGCCGTAGTGAATGCCTGAGACCAGCGAGTCGCCCTTGCGCAGCGTGCCTTCCTGCACGAGCACGGTGGCGATGGGGCCGCGGCCCTTTTCCAGACGCGCCTCGAGCACGATGCCCGTCGCGGGACGGTTCGGGTCGGCCTTGAGCTCGAGCACTTCGGCTTGCAGCGAGATGTTCTCGAGCAGCAGGTCGAGGCCCAGCCGGGTCTTCGCAGAGACCGGCACCATGATGACTTCACCGCCCCAGTCTTCGGCGAGCAGCGAGAGGTCGGCCAGTTCCTTCTTCACGCGGTCGGCGTTGGCGGCCACGAGATCCATCTTGTTCATGGCCACGACGATCGGCACCTCGGCCTTCATCGCGTGCGCAATGGCTTCCTTCGTCTGGGGCATCACGCCGTCGTCGGCAGCGACGACCAGCACCACCACGTCGGTGATGTTGGCGCCGCGGGCACGCATGGCGCTGAAGGCCGCGTGACCCGGGGTGTCCAGGAAGGTGATGTCACCCTTGCTCGACTTCACCGTGTAGGCGCCGACGTGCTGGGTGATGCCGCCTGCTTCGCCGCTGGCCACGTTCGCCTTGCGAATCGCGTCGAGCAACGAGGTCTTGCCGTGGTCGACGTGGCCCATGACGGTCACGACGGGGGGGCGGCTGATCAGGTTCTCAGGCTTGTCCTCGAGCGTGGGAAGGAAGTCTTCCACCTCGAAGCCGACCTTCTTCACCGTCCAGCCGTAGTCGGTCGCCAGCACTCCGGCGGTGTCGACGTCGATGGTCTGGGTGGCGGTGGTCATCTTGCCGGCCTGCATCAACTTCTTGATGAGGTCGGTGGTCTTCACGCCCATGCGCTGCGACAGCTCGCTGACCGTGATGCCTTCCTGAACCTTGATGACCTTCTTGTCGCCGGCCATCGTGGTGATGAGGGTCTTCTGACCCTTCTTGGTCGGCTTGCGCTTCTTGCCGCGCACGGGAATCGCCGAGCGGCCGAAGATGAGCTCCTTGATGTCCGAGGTGGTGGTCTGTTCTTTTTCCTTCTCGCGGCGCTGACCTGCAGCACCGGGGGGACCGCGCCGTTCCGCTTCCTTGCGGCGGGCATCACCGAAGTCCTTCGCGCCGGCCGTGCCCGCGGGCACCACCTTGAACTCACGAACGACACCGACCCCACCGACCGCCTTGCGGCCGGGCGCCATCGGGTACCGGCCCGCACCAGGCTGGTTGGGCGTCACGCGCTTGATGGGAATGAGCGGGCGGCTGACGACGACGGCCTGCGTCGCGGTCGGCACCGTGCGCACGGGCGCCGGTTGGCCGGGAATGCCGCCGATGCTGGGGCGCATCGTGACGCCGACGCGCGGAGGCGCCGACGCCGTCGGGCGGCCTCCGACGTTCTGGGCCGTGCGCACCATGGGCGGCACGGCGACGGGAATAGGGGCAGGCGCGGCGGCGACGGTCACCGTGCCGGGGCGCGGTGCGGAAGCACGAGCGACGGCCACCCCGACGCGGGGCGCAGAGGCACGCGCGGCGGGAACGGCGGGAACGGCAGCGGGAGCGGAGACAGCGGCGGTGGCGGCGACCTGTGCGGGCGCCTCGACGACCGGAGACATGGGAACCTCGGGCGCAGGAGTCGTCACGGGAGCAGCGAGCGCAGGTGCCACTTCGACAGGCGCCTGGTCGGTGGCGGCCGGCATGTTCACCGGGGGCACCACCTGGGCGACGGCGCTCTGGGTGTCGGCGGGCAGGTCGATGACCGGCTCGGCCTCGACGGCGGCGGGCGCGGCAGCAGCGAACGGCTTCTCGAAGGGAGGAAGGTCGACCTTGGCGCCGGCAGCCACCTGCGTGGCCACGGTGCTCTCGCCGACCTTGCGGCGCACCACGAAGCCCTTGGGCGCGACGGGCGCAGGGGCCGCCTTCGGCTTGCGCTTCTCGACGATCTTCTGCACGGCGGCGATCGCCTGATCGTCTTCCAGCGACGAGGAGTGGCTCTTGACGTCGTAGCCGAGGCTCACCAGTTCGGTGACCACGGCCTTGTTGTCGAACTCAATGCCGTGCTTTTCCTTCAGCTCTTTTGCGATTTCGTTAACGCGCTTCTTTGACATAGGCCGAGGCCCCCGCACTTCAGGTGACGAGAGAAAGACAGTGAAGGAACCATGCCAACGAACCGCGAGAAACCGCGCGGAGCGAGGGGTGGAAAACCAAAAAGCTGGGACGTGGTGCGGGCGACCAGAAAACAGCGAACCAATGGTGGGTGAAGCTCAGTCGTTGGTTTGCCGCAGGAAGGCTGCCTCCAGGTGGGTCACATCCAGCGCCACGTTCTTCTTGAAGGCCCGCTGGAAGGCCTTCCGCTTCACGGCTGCGTGCAAGCAGCCTGGTCCACAGAGGTACGCCCCCCTGCCAGGGGCGCCTTGCGACCTGTCCAACAGGGGCTGGTTCTTCTCGTCGAGAACCAGCCTCCGGAGCAGCGCTTTCGTCTGCTTCTTTCCACAGCCCAGACACGTTCTTACGGGCGGTCTGGGTTCTTCGGTCATTGTCAGGACCTTCGTTAACGTCAGGGCGCCACGGGTGCAGCCGGGGCCGGAACGACGGCCGGGGTCTGCGCCTTCTTGAGCGCGTCGAGCTCGGCGCGGCGCTTGTTCTCTTCGTTCATGTAGTGCTCGGCGGCGGCCTTGATCTGACGGGCCTTCTTGATGCCGATGCCGGCGACGTTGCCGATGCGGGTCAGATCCATCTCCTTGACGATCTCTTCGACAGAACCGAACCCGGCCAGCTTGAAGCTGTCCACGTTGGTGGTGCCGATGCCGCGCACGCGGGCCAGGCGCTCTTCCTGGCTGAGCTCGTCGGGGTGACGGCGCTCTTCTTCGAGGCGGCGCTGCTCGCGGTCCTTCTGCATCTTCTCGAGCTCGATGGCGTCGTTGACCATCTGCTTGCGGGCGGTCTCCTGCATGGGGGCGACCTTGGCCGCGTCGATGCCGGGGATCTGCGCGAGCACTTCGGCGTTCGCCTCGGCGATGTCCTTCGCCATGCGGAAGCCGTGCGCGTACAGGGTCTCGACCAGGATCTCGTTCATGCCGGGCAACGAGCCGAGCGAACGATCTGCGAACTCGCGCATCTCTTTGACGCGCGACTCGGAGTTGATGTCGAGCTTCCACCCGGTGAGCTGGGCGGCGAGGCGCACGTTCTGGCCGGAGCGGCCGATGGCCAGGGAGAGCTGGTCGTCGGGCACGATGATCTCCATGGCGTGGTTGGCCTCGTCGATGATGACGCGGCTGACCTCGGCGGGGGCGAGCGCGGCGCAAACGAAGCGCGCCGGATCCTCGTCGAACTCGACGATGTCGATCTTCTCGCCGCGCAGCTCCTGCACCACGGCCTGCACGCGGCTGCCCTTGATGCCGACGCACGCGCCGACCGGGTCGACGTCTGCGTCACGGCTGGAGACGGCGATCTTCGAGCGGCGGCCCGGCTCACGGGCGGCGGCTTCGATCACCACGATGCCTTCGGCGATCTCAGGAACTTCCATCTCGAACAACTTGGTGAGGAGGTTGACCGAAGCGCGCGAGAGGATGATCTGCGGGCCCTTGGCCTCGCGGAGCACGTCGAGCACGAAGGCCTGAACGCGGTCGCCCGGGCGGTACACTTCGCGGGGAACCTGCTCGCGAACGGGGAGCACCGACTCGGCGCGGCCGAGGTCGACGATCAGGTTGCCGCGCTCGAGACGGCGGGCAATGCCGGTGACGATCTCACCCTTGCGGTCCTTGTATTCGTTGAAGACGTTCTCGCGCTCGACGTCGCGCGTGCGCTGCAGGAGCACCTGCTTGGCGGTCTGCGCGGCGATGCGGCCGAAGCCGCGGCGGAAGGTCTTGAGGCCCAGAATGTCGCCGTACTGCTCGTCTTGCGCCTTGGCCTCGAGCGCGTCTTCGTCACGGTAGAAGATCTGGAAGACG
>JBKJSE010000145.1:0-27745 GCA_046595925.1 Archangium sp.
TGTCGATCAGCACGGGTGGCTTCATCGGCCGAAGTCCTTCAGGTGCTTCGGGTTGGTGGCGAGATCACCTGGCCCCCCATCGAGGCAGCCGATGAACTCACGCCCGACGTCGCTGAATTCTGAAGCCGCGCGCGCGTAGGTGCACCTCCTGAGGAAATGACGATGCTCACCCTGCTCGCTGCGCTTTGCCTGACCGTTGTTCCCGACGCCGGCGTGGTGTGCGTGCCCAGGACGTCCATCTGCGCGCCCGAGGGGTCCCGCCTCGACGGCCAGGAGCGAATGGACGGCATCGGCGGCGGCGACTTCACCCTGACGCCCACCGCGCCGGTGCGGGCCTTGACGGCGCTCTTCAAGAAAGACGTGCCTCTCACCGCCTCGGTGCGCTGGTGGTCGCCGCCGGGCCGGCGCATCTGGCAGGTGACGGTGGAGGGGGAACTCGAGGGCGAGCAAACGATCAGCGGCGTGCGGGTCTCGGGCAAGGTGTCGGTGTCGGCCGATCTGGTGCAGCCGCTGCGGCCTCAGCTGGTCCGCTCGTCCCGCGAGGTGCAGGGGCCCTTCTTGCTTCTCGGTGAGAAGGTGACGCTGGGCGGGCCGAGCCTGGTGCAGGGCTCTCTCGACATGGGTGATGCGCGCGCGCAGATCACCGGGACGGGGCTCATCACCGTGCGTGGGTTGAACCTCAAGGCCAACCCACCGCTCACCCTGGAGCTTCGAGGAGAAGCCCTTCGCGTCGCCGGCACGCTCGAGGCCCCCCAGCAGGTCGGCGCCCTCATGCTCAGCGGACGGGTCGACGTGACCCTCGCGGGCCAGAAGGTCGAGGTGAGGAGCGCCACGCTGGCGGCGCCCGCCTCGCTCGAGCTGTTGGGGCTGCCTCCGGGCGAGGCACCTGCGGGCACCGAGTTCGCGACGACGCAGTGGGCCCTCGTGCTGAGAACGCCGGGGCGGGTGGTGGTGTGCGGCGTCGAGGTCGAGGGCGTCGCTGTGCAGGGTGAGCCGAAGACCATCTCGTTGACCCGCGACGTCGGCACCCAACGCGTGACCGTCGCAGGCCTGATTGTCGGCCCCGTCGCGGCGCGGGGCGACGGGCCGACCGTCTCGGGGCAGGGCACCTTGTCCCTCCCCCTGATGGGCTGCGAAGGCCTCGGCGCGACCGGAAGCGTCGGCAGCGGGCAGCGCCTCGACGGGCTGGTGCTGGCCACCGGCTCCACGCTCAACCAGCAACCCATCAACGGCGTCGAGTGGGTGTCGGGAAGACTGGCCTCGGCTCAAAAGGTCGGAGACCTGGTCCTGCGCGGCGAATTCTCGGCGACCCACCCGAAGCCCGGTACGTGGTTCCCCGAATCGGGGACCCTCGGGGCGCCGGGCCGAATCGATGCCTGGGAGCTGCCCGCGGGCACGGCCTTCAAGCGCGGAGCCTGGGGACTGCAGTTCACCACCCCCCGGGGTGCCCCGGCGCGCGCCGTCGCTCCACACCGGGGTCTCACCATCGGTGATGTCATCGAGGCGAAGATCGACGAACAGTCTTCGCAGCTGACGTTGGCGCGCCCCACCCGGGTTCCTGGCGTCGAGCTCTCGAGCAGCAGCATCGGCATCGACGCGCGGTCCGGGTGCATCTCGGCCACCGTCGCGCAGCCTCAGTCGGTGGGGCTGTTGACCCTCCCTGCCAACGGGGCCGCGACCTTCTGCCGCGGCACGCTGGTGGCCGGGAGCGGGGACTACGCCGTCCCCAGCCTGCGCTTCGGGCGCTCCTACGGAACGGCGCTGGTGGCTGGCAGCCGCGCGAAAATGTCAGACCAGCCGCCGACCGAGCCGCCGGGGCCGAGCGGGGGCTACTGGCTGCAGATCAACTCGTTGTGCCAGGGGCCTTCGGGCATTCCACGACCGCCGCCTCCGACGCAGTGGGTGTTCCTCGACCAGAAGGCAGAACCCAGCGCGAAGGACAGGAAGGTGCTCGACGAGGCCGCCAGCAAACCCGGGCAGCCCTGCCGCGCCGTACCGTGCTGCGTGCCGTAAATGAGACTGTGATTCCCATTCCTGCGAATGCAGCGCTGGCCTGGGTGAGCTAGACCGTCACCATGTCCCGCATCGTCAAGAACAACGCACCCGCTCCCGTCGCGCCGCGTCAGTCTCCTGCAGTGGCGCCTGCGACTGAGGCCGCCGCGCCGGTGCCCACGAACGCGGGCTGGGCGGTGAAAGGCAGCGCGCCGGTCAAGCCCTCTGCTCCGCCTGCCACCTCGGCCGAGGTGGCGACCGCCTTCTTCACCGCCTTTCAGAGCAAGGACCTCGCCGCCTTCGAGAAGCTCTACGCGCCGGGCGCGACCTTTCACGACCCCATCTACGACCTGAAAGGGCGCGCCGAGACGACGCACATGTGGAAGTCGCTGTTCGCCGCGGGCAAGGACTTGAAGCTGTCCTTCAAGGTGCTCGAGTCAGGGCCCGAAGGCGCGAAGGTCGCGTGGACCGCCGACTACAAAGTGTTCGGGCGCCCGGTGCACAACGAGGCGGTGAGCACCATGACCATCAAGGACGGTCAGATCACCGCGCAGAGGGACGACTGGTCTTGGTCGAAGTGGGCGAAGCAGGCGTTGCCGCTGGGGCCGCTGGTCGACTTTCCGCCGGTGAAGGCCGCGCTGCGCTTCTTCATGCGTCAGGCCTGACGTCGACGCGCGCACCACCGTGCATCGTTCTTGAGGGGCTCAACCGGGTGGATCGTTCGCCAGCAGCCGCTGGCCCCACTCGGACGCTGCGGCGAGGTCGGTGAAGCTCTCGACGCTGATGGGGATTCGCCTCGCGAGGTTCGCCAGCCCAAAACCCCGGGCGGCGACGCGCACGCCCGCCGAGCGGGTGACGATGCCGATGCCGACGAGCTGGAGCTCGAGGCGCCCGGTGACTCCCAACCAGAACGTGGGGACATCCATGGGCACCGAGCGCACCTTGGCGCCCACCTCGAAGATGATCACCACGCGGCCTCGCTTCTCGTCGAGGCGCGCGATGAGCGGCTGCTGCGACTCCACTGCGAGATCGGCGGACTCTGCATACTGGACGACGAGAATGCCCTGCTTCGTTTCTTCAAATGACACGATCGCACTTCATCACGGTGCGGCGTCACGTTCGAGGGGTCACCCTCGACTTCGAGCGCGGTCAACGGCTGAGGCCTGCTTGACCCGTCGGCTCGGCGTGCCGGGAAAGGCATCGTCAGGGCCCGACGGCCGTCAGTGAAGGAATCAGCCTGCCGCGGGCAGGCTGACCCGAAAGACACAGCCATTCTGGCTGTCCTCCACTTCGATGGTGCCGCCGTGCGCCTCGACCGCGATCCTGCAGAACGCCAGGCCCAGGCCGTGGCTCGGCCGCGGATTCGTCGTCTGCCCCACTTTGATGTAGCGCTGGAAGATCGTCGTTCTTTGCTCGGCGGGAACGCCGCTGCCCGCGTCGATCAGCCGCAACAACACGTGCTGTGAAGAACGGGTGAGCTCGAGGCGGATCTCGGAGTTCGCGGGCGCGTACTTGTACGCATTGTCGAGCAGGTTGTTGATCACCCGGCCGAGGATCTTGGGGTCTCCATCGACGCGAGGCTCACCCTCGGCCACCAACACCACGCGCTGCTGACGCTGGTTCGCGATTGATCTCGAGCGTTCGATGGCGTCCCGCGCGATCGGCCCCAACGCGAGTGACGGCGTGCGGCGAAGCAACAGCGCGCCGTTCTCGGCGCTGCTCACGTCGAGCAGATCGTTGACCATCAGCGACAACACCTTGCTCGCGTCGACGATCTCTCTGGCGATTTCCCGCTGATCAGGGGTCAGCGCGCGGTCGCCTGCCAGCTGCTCAGCGCTCAAATCGATCGTGGTCAGGGGGCTCTTGAAGTCGTGCACCAGCATCGCGGTCATCTGCTGCTGTTGCTTATTGGATTCCGCCAGGTCGGTTCTGCAATCGGCCGCGATCCGCCGGTCATCGGTGAGTTGCAGCAGCGCGCGCCGGAGCTCGAGCTGCGTCGACATGTGCGATGCCGCGATCGCCATCAGCCGACGTTGACCTGGCGACAGCTTCAAGGGCCGCGAGTCGATCACGCACAGCGCACCGAGCGCCGCACCGCTGCGGGTGACCAGCGGTACGCCCGCGTAGAACCGAATGTGCGGCTCGCCCACCACCAGGGGACTCGAAGAGAACCGCGGGTCCAGAAGTGCATCCGGCACTTCGACCAGCTCGGCTTGATGGAGAATCTTCGGACAAAAACCATGATCGCGAGGGATCTCGCGGGCCAGCTCTCCATGCAGCGCCTTGACCCACTGGCGATCACCATCGATCAGCGTCATCGCGCCGATCTCGGTTCCGCACAGCGCAGCGGTGAGCCGCGCGTACTCATCGAATTCGTCTTCGGCCTCAGTATCGAGGACGCGATACGAAATCAAAGCCGCGAGCCGATCGACCTCTTCCATCAGTGGCGACATCATCCCCCCCTTGATTCAACCAAAGGAGTCACACCTTACGGGATCGCCGCCGTCGTGTGGGCCGCAGCGCCCAGGGACCACCGGAGCGCGCTATGGGTGGCGAAGCAGCCACCTTTTCAGCTCGGCGAGCTCACTCCCACCGCGGGGCCCTGCGGCACCGAGCAGCACCACCGCTTCACCTGCCAGGGTCCTCGCGCGGTTGCGCTCAGACGGCACGGCCCACAACACCTCTGCCAGCGCGCTCTTGGCCTGACCCAATTCCAACGGCTCAGGCTCGGTCACCTGCGAGAGCACCAGCACCGACTCTTCCAACCAGCGCCGCGCCTCGACCGGCTTGCCCTGGTTCGCGCTGATCTGGCCGCGGAAGTCGAGGCAATGGCCGAGCATCACCAGGTCGGGCGGGTCGAGCGGCCGGAAGATCGCCTCGGCGTGCTTGAACTGCTCTTCCGCCTCGGGCCACTTCTTCAACGAGAACGACGCATCGCCCAGGCTCGCCCACGCATACGCGGTGTATTGATGCTTCGGCCCGTAGGTCTTCTCGAAGATGACGGCCGCGCGCTCGAAGTAGGGGACCGCCTCTGCCGCCGCGCCCATGCTGCCCAGCAGATCACCCAGTCCGTGAAGCGATCGCCCGACCTGCTGGTGCTCAGGCCCGAGCAGCTTCTCGCGCACCTGCAGTGAGTGGAGCAACGACGCGCGCGCCTCTTCGAACTTCCCCAGGTCGCGGTACGCGCTGCCGAGGTTCTCATCGAGGCGCGCCACGTCGGGGCTCTCTTCGCCCTGCAGCTTCACGTACAGCGCCCGCGCTTGCAGATACTTCTCGACCGCTTCGGCCTCGTGGCCATGCCCGAGCTCAGCGGCGATGTTGCTCAGCGTCTGCGCGACCTCGCGGCTCTGCGGCCCATACAGCTTCGTGCGGATCTCCAGCGCCTTGCCGTGCGCGACCAGCGCCTCTTCTTTTCGGCCCAGCGCGGAGAATGCGATCGCCTTGTTGTTGTAGTTGGAGGCCAGGTTCGGGTGCATCGGCCCGACGGTCGAAAGCCAGATGCTCTCGGCCTTGTCGAAGTACTCGAGCGCCTTGCGCGGGTTGCCCTGATCATCGAGCACCACGCCGAGCGCGTTGTAGACGGTCGCCACGCGAGGGTGACCGGGGCCGTGTTCTCGCAGGCGAATCGCAAGGCAGGTCGACCACGCCTTCTCAGCCTCGGCGTAGCGGCCCTGAAACTCGCGCATGGTGCCGAGACTGAATTGGAGATCGTCCACCGACTGCTCCGGGTTGCCGACGCGGGCCAGGGTGGCGATGGCGAGGTTGATCGCGTTCTCCGACTCGGGGCCGTTGCGTTGAGCGGTGGCGAGATTCTGCGCCTGCAACCCCAACGCCTTCGCTGCGAGTCGATCCTGTCCAGACGAGGTGGCCAGCAACACCGCCTCGCGCAGGTGCTTGTCGGCCGCGTCGAAGTCGGAGAGGAACGAGTTGAGCTGCCCGATGCGCAGCTGCGACTCTGCGCGTTGCGGCGTGTACTGAAGCTGCTCCAGCGTGGCGTCGACCTCGAGCGCGAGCGCGAGCGACTCCTTCGTGTGACCTGCCTCGCTGAGCGCGAAGACCTGCGCGAGCTTCTCCCGCATCGCGAGCACTTCCCGCCGCTCATCGGGCGACTGGGGGAGCGGCCGCTCAGACTTCACCGCCTCGAGATCTGCACACGTGTCGATGTCGGGCAGATGGCCGGTGAGGCTCGCCGCGCGCTGCGCGACCCGGGTGTCAGGCGTGCTGAGCAGGGTGGTCAGCGCGTTGAGTTCACGGCGCCGTTGATCGAGACACGCGACCCGCTGCTCGAGCACGGCCTCGGTCTGTTCTCCGCGCACGCGGGTGGCGGTGCAGGCGGCTCGCTGCGCGTTCACCCAGGCCAGCGCATAGGCATCGAGGTCGGCGGCGACGGTGGTGATCAAGGTGCCCGGCGCGCCCTCTTTCGCGAGCGCGCTGGCGATCGTCGCGCGCACCGTGGGATTCCACGCATCGCCGACGGAAAATCCAGAACAAGGTGAGGCGCGCGCGAACCAGGTCGAGCCACCCACCAGCACCATGAGGGCCGTCGTACCGATCGCGATGCCCGTGCGCAGCCGGCGCTGGCCCAGCGTCTCGGAGAGCTCCTTCACCAGCGCATGCATCGTGGGGAACCGCCGCGACGGCTCAGGGTTCAGTCCGCGCCGAGCGAGCCGCACCAACCACGAGGGGACCCCGCGAGGAGCAGCCACCACGTCGCCGCTCCTCGCCGCGCTCTTCAGCTGCTCGATGGTGGTCGCACGAAACGGCCGCTCGCCTGCCAGCGCTTCGAAGAGCGAGACACAGAACGCGAATTGATCCGAAGCAGGTGAAGCCGCGCCGCCGTCGAACAGCTCCGGGCTCATGTACGCAGGGGTGCCCATCAGCGTGCCGGTGCGGGTGAGCTCGGGGTTGGTCGCGTCACCGTGCGCAACGGCGGTGCGCTCGAGACCGACCAACCCGAAGTCCGACACGCGCGCCGTTCCGTCAGCGTCGAGCAGCACGTTGTCGGGCTTGAAGTCACGGTGCACCAGGCCCGCGTCGTGAACGGCTGCGAGCCCTCTGCCTGCGTCGGTGAACACGCGAATGACGTCCCGCCAACCGGGCTTCCTGGCGAGCCACCCGCGCAGCGAGCCACCCGAGACGAGCTCCATCGCGACGAAGACCTCCTCGCCGACGGCGCCCGCGTCGTACACGGTGACGATGTTGGAATGCTTGAGCCGGGCGGCGGTCTGGGCCTCTCGCAGCAAGCGCGCACGCAGCTCGGCTGAGCTCGCGCCACGCACTACCTTGATCGCGACGTGACGGCCGAGCTCGGGGTCGAGCGCTTCGAAGACGCTGCCCATCGCGCCTTCACCCAGCAGCCGGGTGACTTTGTAGCGGCCGATGGTCTCGTGCCGAAACGTCGCGCCACCAGAACGGCGCGGCGAGCGCTCCGTCATCTCGAGAGCGCCGGTCTGCGCCCGCATCAATCCCGAGATGATCGCGCTGCACTCCTGGCAGGACTGCAGGTGCTCCGCCTGCGCTGCGTCAGGTCGAAGTTGAGCCTGAGCGATGCGCGCGAGGATCTCCTCAGCCAGATGCGTCATGTCCACCCTCGCTCAACCAAAGGAGTCGCACCTTACGGGATCGTCGGGGTGGTGCGGGGCCGCCGCGCGCCCGTCGGGGTGGCCCGGAGCTGCAGCGCTGTGGTAGGTCGCGGCGCGTGACGAGCGACGAGTCCACCCTGACCGCGTACGTCCCGAAGCTGACCCTCGTGCGCTCGCAGCAGCAGGCGACGCTCGCGTGGGAAGGGGGCTCGTTGATCATCTCTGACGGGCTGCTCATCGGCACCTCGGAGCAGGCCGGCTGCGTACTGAAGGACCGCCTGGTGTCACGCCTGCACGCCGAGGTCCTCCTCCGCGATGACGGCGTCTGGGTCAGAGACTTGAAGAGCCGCAACGGCACCACGCTCCAGGGGGTGCGCATCACCGAGGGGCGAGTGCCCGAGGCGGGCGCCACGTTGACCGTCGGCGGCACCTCGCTGCGGGTCTCGTTGAGCGCCGTCAAGCCCACGCCGCTCTGGCCCCTGGCGAGCTTCGGGGGCATGGCCGGCCGCTCCGAGAGCATGCGCGCCCTTTTCAACCGCCTCGCAGCGCTCGGGCCTTCGCAGGCGTGCGCCTTGATCCAGGGTGAGACGGGCACCGGCAAAGAACTGATCGCGCGGGCCATTCACGAAGGCTCACCCCGCGCCGCCCACCCCTTCATCATCGTCGACTGTGGCGCGCTGCCCGAGGCGCTGCTCGAGAGCGAGCTGTTTGGCCACGCGAAGGGCGCGTTCACCGGTGCCGACACCGCCCGCGTCGGCGCGATCGAAGCGGCCACGAAGGGCACGGTCTTTCTCGACGAGGTCGGTGAGCTGCCGCTCTCGGTGCAGCCGCGGCTGTTGCGCGCCCTCGAGTCGAAGACCATTCGGCGCGTCGGTGAGAACGCCCACGTGCCCGTCGACGTGCGCTTCCTCGCAGCGACCCATCGTGATCTGCAGTCGATGGTCGCAGAGGGGACTTTTCGCGAAGACCTCTATTTTCGCCTGGCGGTCTTGCCGGTGCGCGTCGCGCCCCTGCGCCAGCGCGCGGAAGACGTCGAGCCGTTGCTGGAACATTTCCTGAGCGCGCCTGGCTTTCAGAAGCTGGGGCCACACGTCCTCGAGCGCGCGCTGCGCTACGGGTGGCCAGGCAACGTACGCGAGTTGCGCTCGTTCGCCGAGCGCATCGAGGCCCTGGGCGTCGACGTGGCCCTCGAGCTGCTGGGCACCGGCAGGCTCGACCCGGCGCCTGCGGTCTCCACCGGCGCGCTCGCCCCGGTCGACCCCACCGTTCCCTTCAAGGTGCTGCGCGAGCGGTGGAATGATCACCTCGAGCGCGAGTACCTCAAGGGCCTCATCGCCCTCAAGGGCCGCAGCAGCGCCGAGCTGGCAGAAGCGGCCGGCCTCGATCGCAGCTACATTCATCGGCTCCTTCGCAAGCACGCTCTCTGAGCCCCGTGGAACCTGCCTCGACCCCCACTCGCCCCCTGCACGTCGGCCGCTACGTGATCTTCGAGGCCATCGCCTCGGGCGGGCAGGCGTCCGTTCATCTCGGCCGGCTGATCGGCGCCGAGGGCTTCGCGCGGACCGTGGCGGTCAAGCGCATTCGCCCCAGCAAAGACCAGTCGAGTGGGGTGACGGCGATGGCAATGCTCGTCGACGAGGCGCGGCTGGCCTCACGCGTGCTGCACCCGAACGTGGTGCAGACGCTCGACATGGTGGATCACGAGGGCGAGCTGCTGCTGGTGATGGAATACGTGCACGGCGAGACCGTGGCGCGGCTGCTCAAGTTGATGGCCCAGCGCCAGCAGCAGACGCCCGTCGACATCGCGACCGCCATCGTGATCGGCACCCTGCGCGGGTTGGGCGCGGCGCACGACACCACCGACGAGGTGGGGCAGCGGCTGGAGATCGTGCATCGCGATGTCTCCCCTCAGAACGTGATCATCGACACTCACGGCACCGCCCGCGTGCTCGACTTCGGGGTGGCCAAGGCGCGCGGCCGAACGCAGGAGGACACGCAGGTCGGCAGCATCAAGGGCAAGCTCGCGTACATGGCCCCTGAGCAATTGCGGGGCGAGGTCACCCCGCGCGTCGATCTCTGGTCGGCCGGCGTGATGCTGTGGGAGCTGCTGGTGGGGCGAAAGCTCTTCACCGGCGAGACCGACGAGCAGCTGATCACCCGCATCCTCACCACCCGCCCCGCTGCGCCCAGCACGCAGCGCCCCGAGGTGAGCCCAGCGCTCGACGCGGTGGTGCTCAAGGCGCTCTGCGCAGATCCCGCTGAACGTTTTCAGACCGCCCAGGAAATGGTGACCGCGCTGGAGCAGCTCGGTGAGCCGGGAAGGGGGGTCGCCGCCCCGCAGGCGGTGGCTGCGTGGCTCAAGCAGCTCGCCGGTGAGCACCTCGAGTCCACCGCGCGGCGGTTGCTCGAGCTCGACACCCAGTCGGTCGAGATCACCGTCGTCGCGCCGTCGCAGCTGGCGTCGCCGCGCAGGCGGGGCGCGATGGCCTGGGGGCTCGCTCTCGCGTCACTTTCCGCGGTCGCGCTCGCCGTCTTCGCGCTCTGGCCGGTCGCTCCACCGCCCGTCGAGCCAGCAGCCGTCGCTCCCTTCGTCGAGAAGGCGGCTGAGCCACAGCTCGCGCCGGTGGCGATGGCGCCCCCCTCTGAGCCCGTCGCCGCGCCTGCGCCCGAGAAGCCATCGACGGGCAAGCAGCCGGCGAAGAAGCGCGCCGCGAGCAAGAAGAAGGGGTGTGAGCAGCCCACCACCGTCGATGCCAACGGGCACGTGCACTACAAACGCGAGTGCCTCTGAGCTTGGGTGCTCAGCCCCTTCGTTGGAGGACAGGCCAACGCATTGGACAACTGTCCACATCGTAAGTGCCTGAAAGCCGTGCCTGCCACCCTCGGCACGAATCGTGGTCTTGTCGGGCTCACCATGCGCCTTCGCCCCCTCTTCAGCCTCGTGGTCGTCTCGCTGGCCGGGTGCGAAGGGTGGCTGGGGGGCACGATGCCGTCGCCCGAGCTGCCTCGCCCGCCCAGGCCTCAGTGGGAGCGGCCTGCCCTCCCGGCGCTCACGCAGAACGGCACTGACACCGGCCTGCGCCGCCTCACGCGTTTCGAAGTCGAGCGCACCGTGCAGCAGGTCTTTGGCGTGACCGGGGCCACCGCGAGTCTTCCGCGCCACCCGGCCTTCGATGGCTTCTTCAGCAACAACATGCACGGGCAGCAGATCAGCCTGGGCGAAGTCGAGGAGCTGCTGGTGGTCGCGGACCGCATCGCGGTGTCAGCCGTGCCGCGGCTGAAGCTGCCCGCGGGTTGCGCGCGCGATGCGCTCACGGCCGCTTGCCAGGCGACCTTGTTCGCCGAGCTCGGTCGGCTCGCGTGGCGGCGGCCGCTCACCCCTGACGAGCTTGCGCGCCTCACCGCGAGCTACGCCGCAAGCCGCACCTCTGGCCTGACCGCTGACGAGTCGCTGGAAGCGGTGGTGGCCTCGCTGGTGATGTCGCCCTCGTTCCTCTACCGCACCGAGACCACCTTCACGCCCTACGAGGTCGCCTCGCGCCTGAGCTACGCGGTGTGGGCGAGCGCGCCTGACGCCGAGCTGCTCGACGCCGCGCGCGACGGTGTGCTCAGCACGCCCGAGGGTCGGCAGGCGCAGCTCGAGCGTTTGCTGGCGGGACGATCGGAGCCCCTCTCTGCGCGCGCCGAAGCCGAGGCCGGCACCGCCACCATCGGCTACGCCCAGGACACCTGGTGGAACCTCTGGGGCGAGGGCACGCTCACCCTGCGCGTGACCCTGGACGCACCGGTCGAGTCGGTGGCCCTGCGGGTGTGGCAGGAGCATGGCGGCTTCGAAGACGCGCGGCTCGAGCTGCGCGTCGACGGCGTAAAGGTCACCGAGGCGGTGGTGGCCGTGCTGGCCGACGCGCCGATGCTGGTCAACGTGCCGCTCTCGTTGCCCGCGGGCGAACACGCGGTGGAAGTCGAGTTTCTCAACAACTACATCGTGGGGAGCGACGATCGAAACCTGTACGTCGATTGGGTCGAGCTGCGCGGCCACCGCACCGAGGCCGTGGCCGACGCCGCCATCGCGCAGTTCGTCGCTGAGTGGCTCGGCGCGAGCCGGGTCGACCTCGCCACGAAAGACGCGAGCTGGCTTTTGGGTACCAGCCCCACGTTGCAGGCCGAGCTCGAGACGGAGTTCGAGCGCACCGTCGGCTCGATTGCGCTCGCGCCCGAGGGCCGTTTCGGCGACCTGTTCGGTGGTGACTTCACCTTCGTCAACCAGAGCCTCGCGCGGCACTACGGGCTGACGCCCCCGTCGGGAACGGGGTTCGTGCGCGTGCCGCTCGACGGCGTGGAGCGGCGCGGGGTGCTCACCCAGGGCCTCACGATCGCCGCGCACACGAAAGAGTCGGGCGAGTTCTCGGTGGTGCAGCTCGGCAAGTTCGTGCGTGAGCACGTGCTGTGTCAGACGATTCCGCCGCCGCCCATCACCGTCGACACCAACTTCCCCGAAGGGAACTACCCCGTCGATTGGACGCACCGGCAGAAGTTCACTCAGCACACGCAAGGCAACCTGAGCTGCGCCGGCTGTCACGCACAGCTCAACCCGCCCGGCTTCGCGTTCTACCGGCTCGACCCGCTCGGCCGCGCCCGCCTGACCGATCGCCTCGGCCGCGCCTTCGACACCACCGGCACGCTGGAGAACCTCGATGGCAAGCCCGCGCCGTTCACCACGGTCGGCGACATGGTGGGGCAGATCTCGAAGAGCCAGACGGCGCGCACCTGCTTCGTGCGCTCGTTCATGGCGTATGCGCTCGGCCGCCGGGCCTCTGCGTCTGACGCGCCGCTCGATCTTCAGCTCAACGAATCGTTCGAAGGCAGCGAAGGCAACGTGCGCGCGCTGCTCGTCGCGTGGGTGAAGTCAGACGCCTTCGTCACCGCCGGCCCCCGCAAGCAGGAGACGCCATGAGCATCCTCAGTCGTTTTTCCCGTCGAAGCCTGCTGCGCTCAGCGGGTGCTTCGCTGCTGCTGGCGCCCCTGCTCCGCGCCGAGGTGGCGCGCGCGCAGAACACGACCATTCGCCGCTTCATCACGCTCTTTCACCCGAACGGGTCGATGTACCTGGGCGCCGCTTCGCCGCAGGCTTCCGGCTCGAGCTTCACCTTTGGCAGCTACTACCAGGCGCTCGAGCGGCACCGCGCGAACACCATCGCGCTGACCGGCATGCGCATCGGCGGCGATCCCTACGGCTCGCAGGCACCCGACGAGGGCGGCCATGCGTCGGGCGGTTGGGGGTGTCTGACCTGCACCTCGTCGAACGACACGCACAACGCCACGGGGCCCTCGGTCGATCAGTTCATCGCGCGGAAGTTGAACGAGCAGGGGCTGGCGCCCAGCGCGCGCGCGCCCGTCTTCCGGGTGGGGCCCTCGGGTGGCGGCTGGACGAACTACTTCGAAGACGCGGGCCGGCCGGTCTCTGCGCTCATCAGCCCGACGCAGGCGTACGGAAATCTCTTCGCGGGCTTCACGCCCGGCCCGGGCAGCACCGCGGTGCGCGCGGCGGCGCTCATCGCCCGCAAGCGCTCGGTGCTCGACAGCGCGTGGGCCGATTGCAAGGGCCAGCTGGGCGTGCTGCCCAGCGAAGGCCGCGCGATGCTCGACTATCACTGCGAACGAATTCGCGAGCTGGAGCGCTCGCTCCAGGCCCCGCCGCCGGTGAACACCTGCACGCCGCCCGAGGCCGCGCTCACCGCGGTGGCGAACCTGAACCCCTCGACCCCGGCGAACTACCCGGCGCTGACCGACTTCTTCTTCAAGCTGATGACCACTGCGTTCACCTGCGACATCGTGCGCGTGGCGAGCTTCTCGTTCGGGCAGACCGCGGCGCGCTTCAACGCGCCCTGGCTCAACCCGCAGGTGCTGGCCTCGGTGAACACGGGCGAGAGCAACGTCAATGATCACCACTCGCACACCCACGCGGGCACGGAGCAGACGGTGGGGCTGTTCATGCGCTGGTACGCCGAGAAGTTCGCCAGCCTGCTCGACCTGCTCAAGGAGCAGCAGCCCGATGGCACCCGGTTGATGGACACCACCCTCGCGCACTGGACGACTGAGTACGGCAAGGGCCCGGCGCACGACACGGACGGCGCGGTGATGTTCATCTTCGCCGACCCCTCGCAGTTCAGGACGAACCGGCTGATCTCGTACCCCGTGACCGACGCCGAACCCACCAGCACCCAGGGCAAGCTGGAAGGCCAGCGGCACCACGCGATGATGGTCTCGATGATTCAGGCGATGGGCATCAGCGGCGTCAACCAGTTCGGCGCGGTGCAGGGCGGCTCGGGTCCGCTCGCCGTGCTCAGCAGTTGAAGGTGGCTGGTGTAAGGTCCTGACACTTCATGAAGCGTCGTGGCGGGCTGGCATTGGTGGGACTGGCGTGGTGCGTCGGCTGCTCTCTTTCGCCCTTCCCTGATTTGATCAGCGGTCACGGCGATGCGGGCGCTGGGTTCGAAGATGGTGGGTTCGACGCGGGCGTTCAAGATGCCGGGGTCGACGCTGGCTCGCCGCTGACCTGTGACGCGGGCTTCGCCGACTGCGACGGCGACAGGCTCACCTGCGAGACCGTGCTCGCCAGCGACGACTCGAATTGTGCGCGGTGCGGGCGCGACTGTCTGGGCGGTGGTTGCAACAACGGTACGTGCGGCGCGGTGCTGCTGTCGTTCGACGACGACGCAGGGCCGCTCAGCATCGGCGTCGTCGACGGGGTGCCGGTCTGGACGACCGAGCGCGATGAGGTGCGCCGCCCGGGTGGGGCGCGTGGGGTGCGGGTGGTCGGCACCACGGTCGGCCCGGTCTCGCTGGTCGCGCATGAAGGCGCCGTGGCGTGGTCATCGTTGAGCGGCGCCGTGGAATACCTGCCAGGGCTCGACGCTTCGGTGCGGCAGATCGTCTTCGACCGCGGCATCACCTGGGGCTACCCGGCGCTCGACGACGACTTCATCTACTGGGCCGTGGTGGACGCCGGCGTCGTCGAGCGCGCGCCCCGCGACGGCGGTCCGGTCACGGTCTACGCGCGCCTGCCTCTTGTCCACAGCGTGGTGTCGGGTTCGGCGGTGTTGTTCGCGGGACCTTCGGGGGTGTTCGCGCTGGGCGCCGATGGGGGCAACAACCCGATCACCACAGGGGTCACCAACGCGACCCACCTCGCGATCGGCGGGGGCTTCGCGTGGGTTTGCGAGACGGACAACGACCGGGTCTCGCGCATCGAGCTCACCAGTGGAGCGCGCGTGACGACTGACGATCAGCAGTTGAACGCGCACGGCATCGCTGCCGATTCGATGGGCGCGTTCTGGGCGACCGACAAGTACCTGATGTTCTGGCCGGCGGATGGTGGGCCGCCGGCGCCGTTCCGAGACGCGGGCGTGCTCCGCATCGCGCTCACGCCCGAGGCCATCTACTGGACCGAGTTCGCAGGCGCTGTGCGCATGCAGACCCGTTGACCGCTCGTCGGAAGTCGCCAGCCAGATGAGGGCGAACGTGAGGGCGAACGACGCGGCAGCCAGCGTCACATCGGCCGCGACGTACTGACTCTTGATCGCATTGACGGCGGTGACGTCGCACCTGCGGCTCGCGGCGCACGGGTCGTTCTCGAGCGCGGTCAGCCGCGACTTGCCATCGAGCCCGAGCCCGGCGAACCCGCCGAAGCCAGCGAGGCCGACGCCACCGAGGATAAGGCTCCCTCACCCCGCTCGGGACAGACCCACTATTCCTCGAAGCAGAGCAGTGAGGCCATGGTCGACACGCAGCCCAGCGCCGCTTCATTCGTCCATGCGGTCGTGGTGGTGCCCGCCAAACCGACCGTGCCCGTAAAGCCGGTGTTGTACGGAGCCCAGTCGTTGCACACGGAGCCCGCGGTGCCACCTCCGACGGTGCCGGTCCAGTAGCGGGTGCCAGAGGCGAGTGATTGGCCTCGTTCGTTCACGGCCAGCGGGGCCAACGGCGTCGACTGCAGGTTCAGCAGGTTGTTGAAGGTGAGCACGGTGCCACCATCAGCGCCCTCCTGCGCCCACGGGCCGGTGTCTTGAAGGCGGGAGCGAGCCGAGACCGTACTGTTTGAAAGCCACGCCTTCCACGTGCCGCTCTTGTTGGCCGCCTGCGCGGAGGTCGTGCAGAAACCGTCAGCTGCAGAGAGCGACATGAAGTTGCCCGAGTAGGTCGTGCTCGTCACGAACACCCGGCGCCGCGTGGTTCCGTTCACCGGCGCCGAGGGCTGCTTCGATTGCTCGATACAAAGCAGACGGTTCGCCGAGGAGAAGCACCCCAGGGTCGCATCGTTCGTCCACGCGGTGGCGGTCGTGCCAGCGACGCCCACCACTCCGGTGAAGCCCGTGTTGTACGGCGCCCAGTCGTTGCAACTCGCGGCCGAGGTGCCGCCGCCCGCCGTGCCCGTCCACGCTCGCGCGCCAGAGGGAACGGGCAGGCCACGCTCGTCCACTTCGATCGGCGCGAGCGGGGTGGTCTGTAGGTTCGCCAGGTTGCTGAAGGTGACCACGGTGCCGCCGTCGGCGAGTTGTTGGACCCACGGACCGACGTTGGCGATGCGCGTGCGTGCCTCGGCCATCGAGTCCGAGATCCACGCCTTCCAGGTGCCGCCCTTGTTGGCGCCGCGGGCGTTGGCGTTGCAGTTGTTGTCGGCTGTCGTCAGCGAGCCGAACGTGCCGCTGTAGGTCGTGCTGGTGATGAAGATGCGCATGGGCCCGCTCCCTCCGCCGCCCGTCGCAGAACCGCCGCCCGTCGCAGAACCCCCGCCCGTCGCAGCACCCCCGCCCGTCGCAGAACCGCCGCCCGTCGCAGCACCCCCGCCCGTCGCAGCACCCCCGCCCGTCGCAGCGCCGCCGCCCGTCGCAGCACCGCCGCCCGTCGCAGCACCACCGCCTGTCGCAGTCCCACCGCCTGTTGCAGTCCCACCGCCTGTCGCAGTCCCACCGCCTGTTGCAGCGCCCCCGCCTGTTGCAGCGCCCCCGCCTGTCGCCGAGCCGCCGCCACCGCCACCGGACGAACTCGTGCAGAAGCCGCTGAGACACGTCTGCCCGGGAACGCACTGGAAGCAGGTGCTCCCCGAGGCGCCACACTGGAGCGCGGACGGAGCAATGACGCATTCGTCATTCGCGTCGCAGCACCCGGTGCAGGTCGAGGGACCGCAGTCGGTGGCGGGAGGAGAACAAGCTGCGACGACGAGCGACAGGACCACGGCACGAGAAAGGCGCACGACCACCCCTTGAATGAAGAAGGACGAGCCGACCTTCGTAGGCGCTGGACGCATCGCACGCCAGATCTGGTCGTACGCGGTCCCGCATCGCCGTCTTCGGAGCGGGCGGCGTCGGCCACCGGCCGCATCGATCTCGCCTTCAACGATCTGGTGTGGCGCGGAATCAGCCTGCACACAGGGCGAAGGCCTCGCGCTGCTCGCCTGATGGTGCTGCCAGGCTGAATCTGCTTCGGTGCGCGCCATGCTCGCACTCCTCGCCGCAGCGGTCGTCGCAGCCGTGCCACGTGCTCCCGTCGCGACGAAGAAGCCGGTCATCGACGAGTACCACGGCGTCAAGGTCACCGATGACTACCGGTGGCTGGAAGCCAACGACGACCCAGTGAAGGCCTGGAGCGACGGGCAGAGCGCGCACACCCGGGCGGTGCTCGATGCGATGCCGGCCTTGCCGAAGGTGCGCGCGCGCATCGACACGCTCATTCGCTCGAACTCGGTCGCCTACTTCGGGCTGCAGTGGCGGGGCGGCGTGCTCTTCGCGTGGAAGAGCGACCCGAAGCTGCAGCAGCCGATGCTGGTGACGCTGCAATCAGCCGATGACTTGAAGTCGGAGCGCATCATCGTCGACCCCAACGCGCTCGACGCGAAGGGCTCGATCGCCATGGACTGGTTCGTGCCGTCGCTCGATGGCAAGAAGGTCGGCGTGTCGCTCTCGAAGAGCGGCAGCGAGTCGGGCGATCTGCACGTGTTCGACGTGGCCACCGCGAAGGAAGTGGGCGAGGTGACTGCCCGCGTGCAGAACGGCACGGCGGGCGGCAGCGTGGCGTTCGCTCCGGACGGCAGCGGGTATTGGTACACGCGGTATCCCCGCGGGAACGAGCGGCCTGTCGAAGACCAGGGCTTCTTCCAGCAGGTCTATTTCCACAAGGTGGGCACCAGGGCCGAGACCGACGCCTACGAGCTCGGCAAGGAGCTGCCGAAGATCGCGGAGATCAGCTTGAGCCTGAAAGACGACGGCAAGCTGCTGCTCGCCACCGTGCTCAACGGCGACGGCGGTGAGGTGGAGTTCTTCTGGCGCCCCACCGCGTCGGGCGGAGCCTGGAAGCAGCTCTCGACCTTCGCTGACAAGCTGGTGCAGGCGCAGTTCGGTCAGGACGAAGCGCTGTACCTGGTGAGTCGCATGAACGCGCCGAAGGGCAAGTTGCTGCGGTTGCCGCTCGCCACGCCCACGCTCGACAAGGCGGTCGAGATTTCCCCCGAGTCTGAGGGCGCGATTCAGCACGTGACTGCCACGAAGAGCCGGCTGTACGTGGTCGAGCTGCTCGGCGGCCCGTCGCGCGTGCGCGTGCTCGAGCTGACCGGCAAGCCGGTGAGCGAGCTCTCGATTCTCCCCGTGTCGACGGTCGACGCAGTGGTGCGGCTCGAGGGTGACGAGGTGTTGGTCGACAACGGCAACTACCTGGCCCCGCCGGCGTGGTTCCGCTTCGACGCCACCGGCACCGCACGCAAGACCGCGCTCGTGCAGACGTCGATCGCCGACTGCTCGGAGATGGAAGTGGTGCGCGACTTCGCCATCTCGAAGGACGGCACGAAGATTCCCGTCAGCATCATCAAGATGAAGTCGATGAAGCTCGACGGCAAGAACCCCACCATCCTCTACGCGTACGGCGGCTTCGGCATCTCGCAGACCCCGGGCTTCTCGGCGTCGCGGCTGGCGTGGCTCGAGCAGGGCGGCGTCTACGTGGTGGCGAACATTCGCGGTGGGGGCGAGTTCGGCGACGCGTGGCACCTCGACGGCAACTTGCTCAAGAAGCAGAACGACTACGACGATTTCTACGCGGCGGCGAAGTGGCTGGTCGATCACAAGTACACCTCGAAGGACAAGCTGGCGATCTGGGGCGGCAGCAACGGCGGCCTGCTGATGGGCGCGGCGATGACGCAGCACCCAGAGGCGTACCGCGCGGTGATCAGCCAGGTCGGCATCTACGACATGCTGCGCGTCGAGCTCACCACCAACGGAGCGTTCAACGTCACCGAGTACGGCACGGTGAAAGACCCGGAGCAGTTCAAGGCGTTGTACGCGTACTCACCGTTTCATCACGTGGTCGACAAGGCGAAGTACCCGGCGCTGCTGCTCACCACCGGCGCGAATGACCCGCGGGTCGAGCCGTGGCACTCACGGAAGTTCGCAGCGCGGCTGCAGGCGGCGAATGGCTCGAAGAACCCGATTCTGCTGCGCACGAACGCGAACGCGGGGCACGGCATCGGGAGCTCACTCGACGAGGTGATCGCCGAGCGCGCTGACCTGTTCACGTTTCTCTTCCACGAGCTGGGTGTGAACTACAAACCCGTCGGGGCGACGGGAGCGGCACCTGCGAAAGTACCCGTGACTCCAAAAAGGTAAGGTCACTGCGCCTGACGCCTTCAGCCCCCAGACCTCAGCGGCTTCTGGGAGATGCCGATCGCGGTCGGCGCGATCGAGATCCCCCGGTTCCCAGAGATCGCCTCCACCCACGGCATCGCTGCAGATTCGATGGGCGCGTTCTGGGCGACCGACAAGTACCTGATGTTCTGGCCGGCGGATGGTGGGCCGCCGGATCCGCATCACGCCCGAGGCCATCTACTGGACCGAGTTCGCAGTCGCTGTGTGCACAGACCCGTTGACCGCTAGTCCGAAGTCGCCAGCCAGATGAGGGCCCAGGTGATGGCGAACGTGAGCGCGAACGACGCGGCAGCCAGCGTCACATCGGCCGCGACGTACTGACTCTTGACCGCGTTGACGGCGGTGACGTCGCACCTGCGGCTCGCGGCGCACGGGTCGTTCTCGAGCGCGGTCAGCCGCGACTTGCCATCGAGCCCGAGCCCGGCGAACACGCCGAAGCCAGCGAGGCCGACGCCACCGAGGATCAGGCTCCCTACCGGCAGCCCTCGACCCCGCGCGACGGCGGGCAGCGAAACTGGAAGCAGCGAGGTGGTCGCACCGAGCGGTGGCTCGGGTTCCAGCGCGAGCACGAGCTTCCGGTTCTTCTCTCCTTCGAGAACCAGCACACGGAGCGTGACGGCACGTCTTCCGAGCGTGGCCGTGAAGACGTGGCTGCCGGGGTCGAGCGCGACGGCAGTGCCTTCGAGCTCCACGGGCACCTCGTCGATGCTGGCCTTCGCCTCGGGCGTGTCGAGCCCATCGGCCTGCACCTGAATCAGCACCGAAGGCATGGCCAGCTCGAGCTCGGCCCGCCACTTCTGACAGTTCACCCGCACCGGTCGAGGACAGGCTTCCTGCGAGCAGGCGAGGAGCTCCTTCGAAGCGCGCACCCAGTGGCGTTCATCGCGCAGTTGTTGTGCGCGATCGGACGAGGCGATGCAGGCATCGATGGGGTCAGCAGAGAGAAGCAGCCCGGCCAGAACCGTCAGGAGCACGGCCGCACGCTACCCGATGCGCCGGCTGGCGAGCAGCACGGCGAGGGGGGCAGCTCAGGGTGGGTATTTTGACCGGCGCCTCGACGACGTCAGTTCCGCTTGTACATGGTCATCACGCACGCGCCACCCAGCCCCAGGTTGTGCTGCACGGCGACCTTCGCGTTCTCGACCTGGCGCTCACCCGCCGTGCCACGCAGGTGCCACACCAACTCGGTGCACTGCGCAAGACCCGTCGCCCCCAGCGGGTGGCCCTTCGAGAGCAGACCGCCCGAGGGGTTCACCACGAACTTGCCGCCGTACGTGTTGTCGTCGTCCCAGATGAACTTCTCCGCGCCGCCTTCGGGGCACAGACCGATCGCCTCGTAGGTGAGCAGCTCATTGGCGGTGAAGCAGTCGTGTAGCTCGACCACCTGCACATCTTCTGGGCCCGTACCGGTCTTCTCGTACAGCTGCGTCGCCGCGGCCTTCGCCATGTCGTAGCCGATCATCTTCATCATCGACTTGCCCTCGAAGCTCGAGGCGAAGTCGGTCGTCATCACCTGACCTGCGATGTGCACCAGGGGCTTGAGGCCCTTCCGCTTGGCGAAGTCATCGCTGCACAGAATCGCCGCCGCGGCGCCGCAGGTGGGCGGGCAGCACTGGAAGCGGGTGAGCGGATCGAACACGTCTTCGCTGGCCAGAATCTGTTCCACCGACAGCACCTCGCGGAACAGCGCGAACGGGTTCTTCGCCGCGTGCTTGCGCGCCTTCTCTGAGATCTTCGCGAAGGTCTCCCGCTTCGTGCCGTACTTCCAGCGGTACTCCCGGCCCGCGCCGCCGAACATCTGCGCTGCGAACGGGGCCTGGTTGACGCCCTGCTCGGCGTTCATCACGTCGACGTGCTTGTCGAGCGGGTTGGTGCGGTCGTTCCACCCTGCGGCGAGCGCGCCCTTCTGCATCTGCTCGAACCCGACAGCGAGCACGCACTCCGCGAGGCCGCCCTCGATGGCCTGCCTCGCGAGGTACAGCGCGGTGCTGCCCGTCGAGCAGTTGTTGTTCACGTTGATGACGGGAATGCCGGTGGTGCCCACCGAGTAGACCGCGCGCTGACCGCACGTGCTGTCACCGAAGACGTAGCCGGCGTACGCCTGCTCCACGTCCTTGAAGTCGACGCCGCCATCCTTGAGCGCGTCTTTGATGGCGCCGTTCGCCATCACTTCGTAGCCATCGGAAGCGCCGGGCTTCTGAAACTTCACCATTCCCACGCCGAGTACATTGACCTTGCGACCCATGAGTTGTGCTCCTTCTCTTTTCGGAAATGGAAAGTGAGTTTCAGACGAGCTGCTTGAGGAAACCAAGTCGTTGCGCGGCGATCAGCTCGCCATCGATGCGGAGCTGACCGTGCTGGTAGAGGCTCTGAGCGCTCTCTCCCTTCGCCAGCGCACCCAGCGCTTCGTCGGTGAGCACGATGCGCGTGCCGGCCTTCGCGTCGAAGCCCGGCTTGATCGAAGGCGAACCGCCCTTCAGCTCGACGGTGAACTCGAAGCCGGCGTCCTTCACCTTGAAGGCGATGACGGCGTCGACTTCTTGAGCGAGGCCCGGGTTCTTCGCGAGGCGCTCCTGCAGCGCCTTGAAGATCTTCGGAGCGAGCACTTCGGCAGAGACAGGAGCGGCCGCTGCTGCAACCGGTGCGGCGCTCGAGGAACTCGTAGGCATCGCAGCGCGATCGATCTTCTTGAGGAAGTCGAGCTTCTGCGAGGCCATCACGTTGCCGGTGATCTTCAGCTTGCCGCCCTGAAACAGCTTCATCGGGTCGGCCTTGCCAGAGACCATGTCGAGCCAGTCCGCGTTGGAGAGCGCCAGCGTGCAGTCGGCCTTCTCGACGGTGCCTGCGCTCACGGCGCCCTTCTTCAGGTCGAGCACCCACGCCGAGTCGGGAGCGGAGAGCTTGAACTGGTAGACCATGTTCACCTGCTTGAGCAGGTCCGGCGTCTTGGCCACGTAGGCACCGATGCCCTCGAAGGTCATCGCCGCGGTGAGCTCCGAAACGGGCGCTGCGGCCGCAGTCGCCTTCGGTGCCGCGACGTCCTTCGCCTTCGGCTTGGGGATCTCTGCGTAGAACTCGACCACGCCGTTGCTGAGCACGACCTTGTTGCGCTCGACCACGGTGGCGCGCAGCAGCACCTTGAGCTCGTTCTCCTTCCACATCTCGATCTTCAGGGTCTCGCCGGGGAACACCGAGTCTGCGAAGCGCACCTTGATGCTCTTGAACGTGCGGGGGTCGCCCTTCGCGAAGGCGGTGACCACGGCGCGGCCCGCGAAGCCGAACGTGCACAGGCCGTGGAGGATCGGCTTCTCGAAGCCGAACATGGTGGCGAACTCGGGATCGACGTGGAGCGGGTTCCAGTCACCCGACAGGCGGTACAGCAGCGCCTGGTTCTCCGAGGTCTTCTCGGTGATCACCGCGTCAGGAGCGCGCTCAGGCGCCTGGTTCAGATCGGTCGCAGGGCCGCGCTCGCCGCCCCAACCGCCGGCGCCGCGCACCACCATCGAAACGTCGTTCTTCACCAGCAGCTCGCCCGTCTTCGCGTCGTAGCTGTCGAGGTGGGTGACGACGATCGCGTTCTTGCCCTTGTCGAGGATCTCCGAGATGCGCGCCTTGTGCTTGAGCGTCGCCTTCTCGGGCAGCGGCCGCATCACCTCGAGGTACTGCTCGCCGTGGAGAATGCGATCGAGCCCGTAGTTGAGGCCCGGCGCGGTCTGACCTTCCGAGGCCATCTTGAAGATCGCGTTGAGCGCGGGCACCACGCCGTAGGTGGGCAGCGAGTAGAAGCCTTCGCCGTTGCGCTCGTAGACGAGGTGCAGATCCTTCGCGTCGCCCGGGTTCTTGCCCGCGCCGACGCCCAGCGCGTACAGCGCGAGGTCACGTTCGTCGTACGACGACTCGAGCTCGGGCAGCTCGTAGCCGAGCGCTTGATCGACATCGATGAACTCGTTGCCGCCCTTCGACTGGGTCGAGAGGTTGCTCATCACGGTGCCGAGCGACTCGGTGATGTTGGCGGGGTGGGTGACCTTCTTCCAATCGGTCACGTCGTCCCACGCGTTGCGCACGGCCTCGGGCGAGATGTCGCGGCCCAGCTTGAAGAGCTTTCCTTCAGTGCGCTCCCAGCGGAGCTTGCCGAAGTAACCGCCGCCCACTTCGAACAGGCCGCCGTTCTCCTGGCACTCCTCGTGCGCGAGCCACGCCACCAGCGGCGTCACGTACTCGGGCTTCAGGTTCTCCAGCACGTCCTTGGGAAGAATGGTCTCCGTCAGGCGCGACGCGGCGATGGGCGCGATGGTGTTGACGCGCACGTTCTTCTTCTCGCCTTCGATGGCCAGCGTGTTCGACAGACCGACCAACGCCAGCTTGGCAGCCGAGTAGTTGGCCTGGCCGAAGTTGCCGTAGATACCGGCGGCCGACGCCGTGAAGAGGATGCGGCCGTAGCCCTGCTCCTGCATGTACGGCCAGGCGGCGTGGCTGCAGCGGAAGGCGCCGTTGACGTGCACGCGGAAGATGAGGTCCCAATCTTCCTTCGTCATCTTCTTGAAGCTGACGTCTCGCAGGATGCCGGCGTTGTTGATCAGCACGTCGATGCGGCCGAACGAGTCGATCGCCGTCTTGATGATCTTCTCGCCGTCTTCCACCGAGTCGTAGTTCGCCGTCGCCGTGCCGCCCGCGGCCTTGATCTCTTCGACCACCTTGTCCGCTGCCACCGAGCTCTTGCCGCCACCGGTCGAGGTGCCGCCGAGATCGTTGACCACCACCTTCGCGCCGCGCTTGCCGAAGAAGAGCGCGTGGCTCCTGCCGAGGCCTGCGCCTGCGCCGGTGATGACGACGACCTTTCCATCGAATCGAAGCTCAGAACCCATGGGGACACCCCTCGTGGACAGCGTGGATGACGCTTTGGAGCAGGAAATTGATTCCAGAGTCAATATCCGTCGGCAGGTAAAGGAAACTGCGCCGGTACAGGTGACCCACCCCATGGGGAGGAACGGCGGGGTGATGGTTCAGGCACGGCGGATGCTTTGGCTTTCGCCCATGCTTGCCGCGCTCGTCATTTCGCTGGTCGCTGCCGCCGAAAAGCCGGCCGCCCTTCAGATTTGCGTGCAGTTCCCCGCGGGCGTCGCACTCTTTGCCAGCTCAGCGCAGGATCAGCGGCGCGCCGTGAGCGAAGGCACGTGGATGCTCGACTTCGACTTCACGATCAACGGTCACGCCCCGACGCGGATCACGAAGAGTGGCACCGATTGTTTCCGCGCGTGGCTTCCCGCGCAGAAGGTTCGAAAGGTGGCCTTCGATTTTAGCCGGCTGAGCTTCAACCTGATGAACCAGGTGCGGCCGCTCGAGCTGCAGCTCAAGGCCGACCTGTGGAGTGACGGCGGCAAGTTCGTCATCGAGCATGCGCCGTGGTCGAGCGCGCAGAACAAGACCACCGGGGCCCTCACGCTCAAGCGCAATGGCGTGGTGATGACCGACTGGGAGAAGCTGCCCGCGGGCAAATACACACTCGAGTTCACGCCCAAAGCGCTGCCGAAGGTCGAATGTCCCGTGATGCTCTCCGTCGTCGGCGTGGGCACCGTGCGCGCAGACCGCAACCCGGCATTGTTTCGCGAACGAACCGAGCAGTACCGCAAGGAGCTGCTGCCGTCGGTCATCAAGAACCAGAAGCTCCAGTGCGATCCCGCGGAAGCCGCTCAGGTGACCGTGCAGTTGCATGACGGGGTCTTCCGTCGCCCGCTCGAGCCTGAGATCAGCCGGGTGCGCGTAGAAGAGAAAGAGGTCAAGTACCAGGCGGGGCTCGACGGCCACATCCACCCGTTCACCCAGGGGCTGCAGCTCGAGATCGGCCCAGGACAGGTGCTGGTGTTCTCCGAGCCGACCCTTCAAGCAACGCGCTGACCGTTGTTCTCCCTCGCCCTGCGAAGCGGGGAGAGGGTCGGGGTGAGGGGCATGTATGCTGTCGACGCGATGTCAGACGAGCGGCTCGACGGTCCACGTGCAGAGGCTTTCCTCTCTGCCTCCATGTCACTCGCGCGAGAAGCGGCGACGTCGCCGACCTGGTTCGAGCTGTCCGTACGCGCCCTCGAAGCGGCCTACTCCGAGCGCCCGTTGCTCGCCGCGCCCACCCTCGTCTTCGACCTCACCGCGCTTCTGCACGGCGAGCGCCTGCTTCCCATACCGCCGCCCGGCCTCGAGCCGGTGCGCGAAGCGATGCGCGGTTACGAAGATCACGTGCTGGCGCGCCTCACCGCCGATCGCCGGTGGACGCGGCTGACCGAAGCCGTTGCAGGTCTGCCAAAAGAATTGCGCGCACCGGCCGTGGGCCTGGTGACCGCGCAGTTGCTCTCGCGCCTGAAGTTGGGCGTCGGCACCGGCGTGAGCACGGGCCTCGTGCGCCGCTTCGCCACGCGGCCACCAGAAGAAGTGCTCGAGGCCGGCCGTGCCGCGCTCTACGACGAAGAGCTCGCCGCGCGCATCGTCGAGGGCCTCAACCAGCTCTCCCGCGCCGCACGCAGAACGCGCGAGCTGCTCAGCGACGCCGAAGTGTTCTTGATGGAGAACCTGGCGGCGCTCAAGGGCCTCGCGGCGCGCGTGTCGCTCGCGCAATTGGCCGAAGTGGCGCAGGCCGTCGACGAACACCTGCCGACCCGATTGCGTGGCCAGGTCTTCGAAGACGGCGACGCGCCCACCTCGCTCGAGGAAGACTCCGCGTATCCGGTCGGTGGTTTCTCCAGCATCAGCACGCAAGGCAGCGTGGAGAACCTGGTCACCAGCGAGCTCATCTACATGGAGCAGGGTGACGACCCCGAGTCGCGGCCCGACCTCTTCGACGTGCGTTTCGTGGAAGGCGAGCTGCTCTATTACGCGCGCGATGAGTCGGTCGCGGTGCGCAAGAAACGGACGCTGGTGCTGGTGTTCGACGCGTCACTGCAGCGCTGCCGGGTGAAGGACCCCGGTGAGTCGTATCAGCGGCTGGTGTGGCTGCTCGGTTCGGTGACCGCGTTGGTGCGCAAGCTCTCGGAGTGGCTCAACACCGAAGCGCTGAGCTTCCAGCTCATCTTCGTCAGCGACGCCGAAGACGTGGCGCTCCATGAAGAGCAGGGCGTGCTCTCGTTGTTGCTGCGCGAATTCCGCGAGCGCGGGCAGGTCGACGTGCACCGCGCCGACTCGACGCTCGGCGCGATCCGATTGGCTCGCGAGACGCACCGGGGAAGGGCGCGCGTGATGCTCTTCGCCAGCAAGATTCCTTCGGGCCTCGAAGGTGACGCTGCGCCCGACGCGATCGTGGACGCGAGTGGTTCACGCCCGCGGGTGCACTGGGCCGAAGCGACGACGGAACGTGAACCGAGCACAGCGAACGCGGCCGAGGCCTGGGCAGAGACCACGCGCCAGTTGCTCGACGGACTGCTGAAGCGCCGATGACGGAGCACTCGAGCGAGCAAAAAAGCGCTTCCGCAAGTGCCTCCCTCTCCCCGAGGGGGAGAGGGTCGGGGAGAGGGCTGTCGCTCTTCCTGTCATTCCTGTCATTCCTATCTTCAACCGCCGTCGCGATCGAACCGAGCGTCCAGGTCAAAGACGTCCTGCTCAAAGACAACCGCTACTCGGTGGTGGCGATCGTCGAAGGCCCCGCGTTGCCGGTGACGATCACCCTCGAGACGGGCGCCGCCTACGAGAACTGCACACCCTCCACACCCTTCCCAGTTCGGCGCCTGCTCACGAAGGCCGGAGAGAGCGTGCTCCTCGAGGTGAAGCAAGCCACCGCGGGCCAACGCTGGCGCTGCGCCTATCAATTCAAGACGCAGCTTGGAGACCTCGACCGCAAGGCGCCGGAGGACTGTTCCGTGGGGCTCCCGTTCCGGCCCACCGGCGCCTTCGAGGTGATTCAAGGTTTCGACGGAGCGCTCACGCACAAGGATCGTGTTCGTCACGCGATCGACTTTGCGATGCCCGAAGGCACTCCAGTGCTCGCGGCACGAGAAGGCGTGGTCACCTGGATTCAAGATGACGCACAAGACGGCACGCGCACGGGGGGTAACCTCATCAGCGTGCTGCACCGCGACGGCACGCTGACGCAATACGCGCACCTCAAGCGCGGTTCGGTGGTGGTGAAGGAAGGCCAGTCAATCTCGCGCGGCGGGGTGCTCGCGAAGTCAGGTTCGACGAACGACACGCCGATAGCGCCTCATCTGCACTTCGAGGTCTTCGTCAATCCGGGCAATGAGCGGTGGACGTTGCCGTTCACCATCTCGCTTCCGGGCGGGTCCTGCCGGGTGCCGAAAGAGGGCGAGCGGTTCTAGCTGTTCGACCCTCACCACAACCCTCTCCCGCGGGAGAGGGAGGCAACATTGGGGGGAAGGGACACGCACTGAGCCGTGTTACATCGCACCCCGATGAGGCGGCTCTTCGACCGGCTGCGCCGCGTATTCCCCCTGCGTGCGGGCGCACTCATTCTGCTCGCCGCCGCCGCGGGCCTGGTCTTTCTCT
>JBKJSE010000461.1:0-4454 GCA_046595925.1 Archangium sp.
CTTTCCATTCGCGCACCGATACGCGCTGCCCGTGAAGCTGCACGGCTGGCGATTGCCGTCAGGTGACTCGAGATAGACCTGCGCCTGGCCTGCGCTCACGAGCTGCGCGACGTCGACGACGACCGGGCGATGACGGCCGTTCTGGTACAGCCTCAGAGAGAGATTTCCGAAGCGCCGTTCAGCGCCGATCGCAGTTCGGGAAGGGGAGAACGCCTTCTCGAAGTCACCCATGCCTGCGTTGGGCTGGTGTGGCTGAGCCAGCACCCAGATGCGTGCGTACCGCTCGAGCGAATCGGAGTCGCTGCCCTGGTAGCCGACGACGGGAAGTCCTTCAGGCGCGAAGATGCGCGCGCGTTCAGTCCACCAGGGCGCGAGCAGGACGACGTCGCCTGGTCGCTGTTCGGCTGAGAGGACCTTGGAAACGGCTTCGTAGTCGGTCTCTGCGACGTGCGTGGTCGGCAGCCAGAGCTGAAAGCCGAGGCAGAGCAGCGCCACTGCGACGAGGACAATGCCCTCTCCCCGACCCTCGCCCCCTCGGGGAGAGGGCGCTTCAGTGCCGGCTTTCACGACTTCGTCGTGCGGATCTTCGCGTCGCTCGAGTCGCGGCAATACGTGCAGAAGCTCGCTTCACCCAGCGCGTATGACGGGGTCCACTGCGGGTACATCGCGCAGCGCGGATCGAGGCAGTGATGCAGCCCGTAGGTGTGCCCGACTTCCTGCATCGCGTACCGCGCCAGCAGCTTGATGTTGTCCGGAGCGAGGCCCTTGATGGTCGACGTGGTGACCACCGCGCGCTGCTGCCCATACCGAGACAGGCCGTACGTGGGCGCCTCACCCGACACCAGCTTGCGCGGCGCGAGCTTGCGGCTGGTGAGGAACAGCACCTTGTCGTCCGCCAACGCCTGCACCTTCGGCATCGCGTCGAGGAGTTTGTTGGCGTCGTAGGGCTCTTGTTGGCCGTGCGGCACGGTGACGGCGCCGCTGTGTTCAGAGCCCACGCCGAACGCGGTGTAGAGCGACTTGGTGAGCGCCTTGAGGAGCGCAGGATCGAACTCGTCGAGCGTGAAGATGCGGATCACGGTGATCTCCGGAAATTATTTGGCCTTGGGCGGACGCCCGCGCTTCTTCGGCGGCGGAGGCGGCTCGGTCACTTCGGGCTTCGGCTTGGGCGGGCGGCCGCGCTTCTTCGGCGGCGGAGGCGGCTCTGTCACTTCGGGCTTCGGCTTGGGAGGACGCCCGCGCTTCTTGGGCAGGTTCTCGGTCAGCGCCAGCGAGGCAGGCATCGTCACCTCGACATCCGAGATGAGCGTCTTCTTGCCCTTGGCTGCCTTCGGAGGCGCAGCAACCGGCGCCGCCTTCGGCTTCTTCTTGGCGCCTTCTTCTTCGTCGCCGCCTTCTTCCGACTCGCCCTCTTCGGGCTTCTCTTCGGTCGATTCTTCGGCAGCCTCTTCGCCCCCGTCGATGCCGATGAGATCGCCTTCCATGCCGAGCTCGTCGCCTTCTTCACCCAGGCCCGCGAACTCCTCGGCGGTGCGCTTGGGGCGATCCCGGCCGGGAATGAACAGAAGAATGTCGAACGCATCTTCGGCGTCGGCTGCCGGCACGCCCATCGCCGCCGACAGCTCGTCGACGAACAGGTGGCGCGCGTCGTTGTAGAGGTCTCGTTCTTTGGGGGGCAGGGGGCGGAGCTCAGAGAGTTCCTGCAGACCCTTCACCACCTCAGCCAGCCCGAGCAGACCGCCTTCGGACAGTCGCGCCGTGTTCTCGCGCGCGCGTTTCTTCCAATCGAGCGACGCCTTGTCAGAGGCACCCTTGAGATAGTCGACGACCTTCTTCACGTCGTCGGCAGTCGAGACACGGCGCACGCCGTTCTTCTCGAGCTTCTCGCGGGGGACCTTCACCTTCGCGCCGGTCTCGATGATGACCAGGCTGACGAAAGTGAGCTTCTGACCGGCGATCTCCTCGGTCTTGATCTCGGTGACGGAGCACAGGCCCTGGTTCGGATACACCAGCCTGTCGCCGACGGAGAGCGACGTCATGTCGGGCATGGCGTGACTTCCACCACGACCGTTTTACGAAGTCACTCGTTATCCAAGCAGGTCACTTCTTCGTGGCGTTCAGCTTCACCAGCATCGCGTGAAGCCGGGAGTCGATGGCCTGCTCGACTTCGCGATCGCTGGGCTTGCTCATCGAGCCCGCCGCTGCCACGCCACCAACGACCACCGTCATCACCGTCATCACTGCGAAAATGAGCTTCTTCATGGGCGTTCTCCGTGTGTGGGCCAGCTGCACACACAGAGTAGGTGCACCACGGAGTTGATCAATTTTTCGGCTACAGGATTCTACGTAGCGGCTTCACCTGTGCTCTCTCTCCACGAGGGGAGAGGGTCGGGGTGAGGGCCTACTTCTTCTTCTTTTTGACAGGACGCACTTCCCGCAACTCGAACTGAAGCCGCCCCGACTCCGCGTCATTCAGATCATCGATGAACGTGACCCAGAACGACGTGAGCCCCTCGAGCCGCAGCGCCTGATCCATCGGCGCAATGATGAGCCCGCTCGGAGCACCGACGACAACCAGTCGGAGAGGAGCCCCACCTTCACGAGCCACCGCCGGCGGAGTGCCCTGGCGCGGCGTCAGTTCATACGCCGTCGCCGCATTGAGCCCGGTCACCGTCACGCGCTGTGACGACGGAAAGTTCAGCTTCGGCGACACGCTCTTGAGCTGCGCCTTCTTCTGCCCCTCGATCAACACCGAGAGCGAGCGCGCCCTGGTCTCGTCCTTCTCGGCCGCACCCAGCAGGCTCGCCGGAACGTGGAACGCATAGAACTTCGAGGCGCTCTTGATCAGCAACGGATCCGCGCCGAACGCACCCGGCTGCGCGCCCCCATCGCTCACCACGTAGAAGGCCCAGCCCGGCGTGATCGCCTTGCCGAGCAACGACACGCGATACGTCTTGCTCGAGTCGAGGTTCACCTGCACCGCGCCCGACGCCGAGAGGTCGAGCCGATGCCGCGTGGCATCGAGCGCAAACTTCGCCGTGGGCCACACCACCAGATCCGGCGCAGGCGGGGGCTCAGGCGGCAGGGGAGGGGGATCGACCTTCACCGCGACAGGCTCAGGCGGCTTCGGCGGCTCGGGGGGCGGCGTCACCTCGAGCTTCGCTTCGACCAACAGATGCTGCCCCGACTTGAGCGGCACCTCGTTCTTCCACACCTGGTAGCCGGGCGACTTCACCTCGAGCCGCAACGTGCGATCGCCCGTCAAGCGCGCGACCTGCGTCGGCGTCTTCGACGAAAGGATCTTCCCGTCGAGAAACACGTCGGCCCCGGTCGGTACGCTGGTGATCTCGAGCGTGCCTTCCTTGATCCGCTGCATCACGGTGACCGCGCCAAAACCCACGGCGGCCGCCGCAGCCAACAAGGCCAGCGCACGCACCCACGGAAACCTCGGAGGCGGCGCAGGCACTTCATCGAACTTCGAAGACGGGCCGAAGCTGAGCCTGGGGTCCGACATCGCCACCATCTCGGTGGGATCTTCCGCCTCGTCACGCTTGCCTGGATCCTGCGGGGGCGGGAGCGGCTGCTTCCACTTCTGCGCGCGCTCGACGAACTCGCGGGGAATCATCACCGGTCGCCCGTCCTTCACGAGCTCTTCTTCGAACAGCAGGTGCAGGAAGAGGGTGACCATGGCGCCCGTGAACTCAGGGTGGTTGTTCGCGAGGAACCGATTGAGGTCCTGCTGGAAGGCCTCGGCGGTCTGGTAGCGATCGTTCTTCTCGAGCGCCATCGCCTTGAGCACCACCCGCTCGAGATCGGGCGGAATGCGCGGGTTCAGCTCGCGGGGTTTCTGAAACTGCCCACGAACGATCCGCGCCATCACGTCCATCAAGCGGCCCTGAAACGGCAACTGCCCGGTGAGCAGCTCGTACAACACGATGCCCGAGGCGAAGACGTCGGTGCGCGCGTCGAGCTCCTTGGCCTTCGCCTGCTCGGGGGCGAAGTACGCGTACTTGCCCTTCACCGCGTTCGCCGCCGTCTCTTCACTGCTCGCGTTGCGAGCCTTGGCGATGCCGAAGTCGACCAGCTTGACCTGGCCCTCGTAGCTGATGAGCACGTTCTGCGGGCTCACGTCGCGGTGCACGATCTTCAGCGGTCGGCCGGTCTCGTCGAGCCGCGCGTGGGCGTAGTGCAGCCCCTTGAGCATCTCGGCGCACACGAAGGCGCAAAACTCAGGGGGCAACACGGGAATGCCCAGGGTGCGCGCCCGCTTGACCACCTTCGAGAGCGGGTGGCCGTCGACCAGCTCCATCGCGAGGAAGTAGTCGCCGTCGATGGAACCGAAGTCGAAGACCTGCGCGATGTTGCCGTGCGAGAGGCCCATCACGATCTTCGCCTCGTTGGTGAACATGCCGATGAAGGCCTTGTTCTCCGCGTAGTGAGGGAGGATCCGCTTG
>JBKJSE010000150.1:0-7702 GCA_046595925.1 Archangium sp.
ACACCGGTCCTCCCGAGCGGAGTCGAGGGAGTACTTCTGCCTCGCGCGGCAGGTCACCCCTCGACTTCGCTCGGGGGGAACGGTGCTGTTCCTTAGGAGCGAAGTCGAGGGGTCACCCGCCGCGCGGCGCAGAGGTGGCATCTCGACGGCGCTCGATGCGAACGGTGGGTCTGTTCCTTCGGACGAAATCGCCGGCGAAGCCGGTCCCCTTCTCGGGAGCAATACCCTCCCGGCGGGAGAGGGAGCCCCCCCTAGTTGATCTTGGGCGCCGGGATTTCGCCCGCCATCGCCTCTTCTTCGGCGGCCTTCGCGTTGGCCTCACCGTCGCGCTCGATCTCCTGGAGCTCGGCGTTGATGAGGCCCTGCGCCTGCTCGAAACCTTCGGTGGGGACGAGGATGTCCCAGAAGGCGGGGCTGGCAGAGGCGAAGGCAGCGGAAGAAGCCGCTCCACCGGGCCGGCTGAAGGCGTCGAGCTTGGCTTCCTGAAGCAGGTCGACCAGCCGTTCCGCGGTCAGGGGATCCTGCACGGAGGTCGCGACGGAGAAGGTGCGAGGTGCCATTGCCGAAACCTATTCCAAACCTCAGTTGATGCGAGCGGTCTGACTGAGAAATTGGCGCCGAGTGCCGAGGCGCGTGCTAAGCCATCGGGCCGATGGCTCGCCTCAAGTTTCTCGCCTTTGCCCTCGTTGCCCTCGGGTTGTGGGCCTACCACCTCACCGTCATTTCTCCGCTCGCGGTCGCCAGCTCTGTCGAGCAGGCGCAGGCAGCAGTGGCAGGTGCGGCGGGGCCCGTCGCGGTCGCGCTGGAGTCGCGCCGCTCCCTCACCCAGACCCTCGCGCTCAAGGTCGTTGGGGGGAACGCCGCCTGGAACGCAGGCCCCAAGCCCGGCGCCAAGCCTGAGGCACCGACGGTCGATCGTTTTGCCGCGATTCGCACCGCCGCAACCGAAGCGCTGCCCGACGACCTCAAAGAACAGCTGGTCATCGGTCTGACCAACGACGTCGGTCTGCTCTGGGTCAAGGGCAGCGGCGAGCCGGTGAACGCAGCTCCGGAGGGCCTCGAGTTCGCCCCGGTGATCGAGGCTGGATCCGCCGGCGTCGTGCGCACCGTGGAAGGCGCCAGCTACCTGCTGCTCGCCGTGCCGATGGTCATCAGCGACAAGAACGAAGTGCGACAGGCGGGCAGCGCGATCGTCGGCCTGCCCCTGTTGCCCGACGCGAAGGTGCTGGAGGCGACCGTGAAGGCGTTGGGCCTCAAGAGCCTCGCGCTGGTCTCCGACGGCAAGGCCGTGGTGAGCGCCGGCGAGAAGGCAGGCACCGACGCCGTGCTCGCCGGCCTCAAGGCAGGCGCTTCGGGTGCGCTCGCTTCAGGCACCGTGCGTGAGCTCGGACCGCTCGCGTTGCCCATGATGGTGGAGACGCTGGTGCAGAGTGTCGGCGGCCGTCAGGCCATCGGCGGCACCACCCTCGAGGTCGCCGCTTCGGCGTCGTCGATGGCCGCGCTCGATGCGCTGGCGAGCTACCAGGTGTTCGGTTTCGGCGGCCTGCTCGGCCTCTTCCTCTTGGCGATCGTCATGACCATCGTGATGGGTGGAGCGCCTGAAGAGGCGGGCTCGTCGATGGTGATGCCGCCCCCGATGCCCCTCCCGCCCCCTCGGCGCGAAGAGTCGGTCATCAAGCCTCCGATCACCATGCCTGAGCAGGAGGCCGCCCCCGAGGCGAGCCCCGACGACTTCGATTTCCCGGTGAGCTCGAACAGCTCGACGGGCCTGCAGTCGGGCATTCAGTCGTCGCCGCCGCCGCCTCCGATCTCGACCGGCAGTACGGGTCAGTCACCGTTGTTCGACCCCGAGCCCACGTCGGATCCGTTCGCCAACAGCGCGCCGCCGCCCCCCCCGCCTTCGTTCAGGGCTGCTGCGCTGCCGCCCCCCGTGGCCACGTCGGAAGCCCCGGCCTTCTCGCCTCGCGGCGGGTTGATGGACGAAGACGAAGGTCAGCGCACGGTCGCCTATCCCGCGTTCAAGCCGCCCCCGGGCGCGTCGCCGATGCCGCCTCCGACTGCGTCGTCGGCTGATCCGTTCGCCATGGCGGCCGCTCAGCAGGGCTACGAGTCGTCTGCGCCGTCGCATGAAGACAACCCTGATGCGACGCGCGTCGCGGCCGTGCCGGCAGAGCTGATCAAAGCCGCTCGTGCAGGCGCTTCCGGCAACACCGGCGAGCGGCCCGCGCTCAAGCCGAACACCGCGGCGATGCCCAAGGTCGCCTCGATGGCGCCCGCCGGCGGTGGCAACGAAGAAGAGCGCCACTTTCAGGACGTGTTCCGCGACTTCGTGGCCACTCGCGAGAAGTGCCGCGAGCCGGCCGATGGGCTCACGTTCGAGAAGTTCAAGGCGAAGCTGCTCAAGAACAAGGAACAGCTCGTCGCGAAGTACCAGTGCCGCACCGTTCGCTTTCAGGTCTACGTGAAAGACGGCAAGGCCGCGCTCAAGGCGACTCCGGTCAAAGACTGAGTCACCGTCGTGTCGTCGCGCGCGAGTGACTGATTTCTGGTCACTCCCCGGAAATACCGAGACGAGGTTGTCGCCACCGGCTCGCTGCGCTCTGTCAGCCGCTCAAAACCCAACTGATCTCAAGTGCTTTCCCACGCTCGGGTGGTGGGTAGAGGTGGCACAAGAACTGCTCAACGCCGCGCCGATGCACGGGCGGGGTGGGCCGGGGTTCTACGTGGTGCCGAGGTCGACGATGCTGTCGGCCTGCAGCCAGGAGCCGGGAAATGAGCACAGAGGTCATTCGATATCTGCGTCCGATCACCGCTGAGGTGACGGGGCGCGAAGCTGAGCTGGCGCTGCTGGTGCGCGAGCACCAGGAAGCCAGGGCCGCCGGCTCAGCACGTTTCGTCTTCGTGCGCGGGCCCCGAGGCGTCGGCAAGACGCACCTGCTGGCCCAGTTGGCGCAGACGCTCAGCGCTCAGGGCACGCCCATCTTCGAAGGCGGCAGTGGCCGCGATGCCCGGCAGACGTGGGGCGTGTTCGCTCCGATGCTGGGCGAGCTGCTCACGCTGGTGAAGCGTTCGGGTGTTCCCGAGACCACGCTCGCCCGGCTGGCCCGTGCCGTCGAACCTGTGCGCAGCGGCAGCCAGTCGCTCCCCGCCGAGGAGCGCCGCCTCGCGCTCTACGACGGTGCAGGTGAGCTCTTCTCGCTTGCGGGCCGCTCGGCGCCGCTGGTCATCTGGCCCGATCTCGACGTGGCCGATCGCGCGTCGCTCGAGCTGATTCGCTACCTGGCCGCGATGGCTTCCACCCCGCAGTCGAAGGTGTGCGGCCTGTTCGTGCTCACCTTCCGCGAAGACGAAGCGCTCCCCGCGCCGCTCGCCGAGGTGGTCAGCCACGTCTCGGGTCGCACGCTTTCGCTGGCCGGGCTCGATCTCGACGGCATTCGCGGCTTCCTCGCGCGGCAGGACATCGCGCAGAAGCTGCTCGAGGCGACCGGCGGCAATCCGCAGGCGCTGGGCGAGCTGCTCGAGCGCCCCGTCGCGGCGATCGACTTCTTCGTGCGCCGCGTGGAGCGTCTCAACGAGCTTCAGCGCGCTGCCCTCTCAGTGCTGGCGATCGCCCCCGAAGCGTTGCCGGTGGAGTGGCTCGCCTCGACCATGGGTGCCGAAGCCCCACAGAGCGCCCAGACCCTCGACGGACTTCTGCGCGAGCGCCTGGTGACCGTGAAGGTCGTCGACGGCCGGCCCTCATGGCGGTTCGCGCGTGAGACCGAGAAGCAGGCCTTCGTGGCGTTGGTGCCCGAAGAGCAGCGCCGGGTGTCCACGCTGGCGCTGGGCCGGGTGATGGCGAACGCGGGCCAGCTGCTCTCGGCTGCCGAGCTGCTCCTGCCCGTCGCGCCGCTCGAAGGTGCCGCGCTCGCGGTGCGCGCGGCCGATGGCCTGGTCGAACGAGGCGCGCTGGAAGATGCCGAGGCGCTCTACGCGCGGGCGGCAGGTCTGCTCGACGCCACGCAAAAGAGCCCCGTGCTGGAAGCGTGGGGCCGGGTGCTCGCGCTGCTGGGCGACTATCGCGGTGCCGTGCGCCGTCTGCTCGAGGCCGCTCGTCGTGGGCCGCCGAACAAGCGTGCTCCCCTGGCGCTCGAAGCCGCTCGACTGCTCATCAAGGTGGGCCGGGCCCGCTCGACCCGTGCGCTGCTCGACATCGCGCGCGCTGATGCGCAGACCGCCGCGGGTGCTGAAGCGAGCCTCGCCGAGCTCTACGTCTCGACCGGCCGCGCGGCCGACGCGCTCGAGCTGGGGCGCTCGGTGCTCGCCACCCGCACCATCGATGACGCCTCTTCTCTGCAGCTGCGCCAGGCCATGGGCAAAGCGCTGCTGGTGCAGGGACAGGCCGCCGAAGCGCAGAAGCTCTTCGCCGACAACGCCGAACGCGCCACGGCGCTGGGCGACAACCGCCTGCTCGCGCTGGCCCGCCTCAACGAAGGTGTCGCCGCCTACAAGCGCGGTGATCGCGATCGCGCGATCGCCTGCTGGGAAGGCACGCCCCCCGAGAGCCGCCCGCTGCACGCCCACGCCGAAGCGAACCTGGGCTCGCTCTACGCAGAGTCGGGTGACTTCGAGCTGGCGTTGGGCCACCTCACCCGGGCGCTGTCTGCCTTCTCGCGCTTCGGCAGCTTGCGCGAAGTGGCGATGGCCGCCAGCAACCTCGCTCGCCTGCACCACTTCCTGGGCGACACCGAGCGCGCGACCGAGCTGTCCGAACATTCGCTGCGGCAGGCCCGCCGCCTGGGTGATGGCTACCTCGAGGCGTCCGCTCAGTTGAACCTCGGAGCGCTCGCCGTCGACGCGCGTGAGTACCCCGAAGCCCGTCGTGTTCTCGAAGCAGCGCGGGTCGGCTTCGAGAAGCTGGGCAACGACGCCTGGGCCGCGCTGGCCGCCGCCTGGAAAGCCCGCGCGCACCTGCAGACCGGTGAGCGCGCGCAGGCCGAGCTCGAGCTCTCGCGCCGTTCCGTCGAGAAGGGCAGCGCCACGCTGCAGGCCGCCTCACTCGAGGTCGAGCTGACGCGCACCGAGCTGTGCCTGCTCAACGGAGATCTCCTCGGCGCAGGCCGGGCGGCGTCGCGTGCGCGGGAAGCGCTGCTCGACAAGCCGGATCTCGAAGGCCCGATTCGCACCTACTTCCTCATGGGCAAGCTGCGCCTGGCCGCCAACGACATGAGCGGCGCGCAGGCCGAGTTCAGCCGCGCGGGCCGGTTGCTCGACGAGCTCCTCCAGCGCGTTCCGCCGGTTCGCCGCACTGCGTTCCTGTCACTGCCGCGCCGCGCGGAAGTGGTGGCCGCGGTCGAGCCCGAGCTTCGGTTGCCCCGCGCGATGGCGTCACTGGCCCCGCGCCAGGCCGTCGAGAGCATGAACGGCCTGGTGGGCCGCTCGGTCGCGCTCCAGCGCATCACCAAGCAGCTCGAACCCATTGGTCGCAGCAGCGCTACCGTGCTGGTGCGCGGTGAGAGCGGCACGGGCAAAGAACTGCTCGCCGACGCGCTGCACGCACTCTCGCCCCGCAGGCACATGCCGCTGGTGAAGGTGAACTGCGCGGCGATGGTGGAAGAGCTGCTGCTGTCCGAGTTGTTCGGTCACGAGAAGGGCGCCTTCACCGGCGCCATCAAGGAGCGGAAAGGCCGCTTCGAGATGGCCGACGGCGGCACCATCTTCCTCGACGAGATCGGCGACATCAGCCCCAAGGCGCAGGTCGCCCTGCTGCGCGTGCTGCAGGAGCGCGAGTTCGAGCGCGTGGGCGGCAGCAAGACCATCAAGATCGACGTTCGCATCATCTGCGCGACGAACCGCGACCTGGAGCAGCTCATCGCGCAGGGCCGGTTCCGCAGCGATCTCTACTACCGGCTCAAGGGCGTGATGATGGAGCTGCCCTCGCTTCGTGAACGCCTGGAGGATCTGCCCGGCTTGACCCAGCACTTCCTCGAGAAGGTCGCGCGTGAACGCAACGAGCCGGTGCGCCGCTTGTCGACTGAAGCGCTGGCGCTGCTCGGCCGGCACCGCTGGCCCGGCAACATTCGCGAGCTGGAGAACGTCATCGCTTCGGCGTCGATCTTCGCCGAAGGCAGTGAGATCGATCTCGAGGCCTTCACCCATGTCGGTGAGCTCCGCGCGTTGATCGAGGCGCCCGTCGGTACGTCGGTGAACGTCATTCCGATGGCGACCGCTTCGCTCGACACGCTGGCACCGGTCGCCGTCATCCCGGTGGCGCCGCCGGTCGCCGCACCGAGTCAGGATGGACCGCTCGACTATTACGAGCTGGCGAGGAGGCGAGACCTCTCGCTCAAGGATCTGCGCCACGAAGTCGAGATGCAGTGCATCAAGCGCGCGCTCGAGGAGGCCGGCGGCAACATCAGTGAAGCGGCTCGCCTGCTGAAGATGAAGCGCTCGCGGCTGTCACAAATCGTCAACGGCGAGACTGAGCTCAAGGAGGTCACCCATGGCGACGAGTGAAATCACCTCCGCCCGCGGTTCGGCATCGGGGTTGCAAATGGTCAGCAGCATGAAGCGGGTCGCTGTCGCAATTCTGGCAATGGTCGTCGTCTCCGGGTGCGGAGTGGGCGCCGATGAGTATTACGACGGCCAGAATCTGGTCTCGGCGAGCGGTGAAGCGCTGACCACGGGGCCTGAAGTCGGCCCCCAGCTGCCCGGCGCAAACGGGCCGCAAACGCCCGAGACCACGGTGCCTTCACCGGTTCGTGATCCGTCGACGGTGGCGCTGCCCCAGGACCCGATTCCGGTCTTCGAAGGAAAACCCTTCCCTCAGCAGCCCCCTCCGATGATGGAAGGTCAGCGGGGCCCGGCCCCGACGCCCGGCTTTCGCTGAAGCGCCAAGCGCCTAACGGGGTGACACGGCTGGCAGCGAAACCCGAAACAACGCCCCGCCTGCCGCGCCGTCTACGGCCTCCAGGCGGCCCCCATGCTCCTGACAAATACGCAGGGCGATCGCCAGACCCAGCCCGGTGCCCTGCGGCTTGGTGGTGACGTAAGGCTCGAAGAGGCGGTCTTTGAGCGCGGGGGGGATGCCCGGCCCTTCGTCTTCGACCTCCAGCGTGACTTCGACGCCCTTCTTGACCCGCACGTGAATTGCGCCGGTTTTGCCCGCCATGGCCTCTTCTGCGTTCTTCACGAGGTTCACCAGCACCTGGGTCAGTTGATCGCGATCGACTGAGACGAAGGCGCCCTTCTCGAGCGCGACGTCGAAGGTGATGCCGTCGTGTTCGGCGTAGAGCGACATCACCGCCTGCATCACCTCGGCGAGATCGTGCGGGGCGAGCTGGGGGTGGGGCAGCCGGGCGAACTGGCTGAACTCGTCGACGATGCGTTTGAGCCGGTCGACCTCTTCCAGCACCGCGCGGGCGCTCTCGGTGAAGAGGCCCTTGAAGCGGTCATCGAGCGGACCACGTTGGCTGGCGGCGAGGAGCGTCTCGAGCGACATGCGAATGGGCGTGAGCGGGTTCTTGATCTCGTGGGCGAGGCGGCGCGCGACTTCTTGCCAGGCGGCGACGCGTTCACTGGCGACGAGCTTGTTGGTGGCCTCCTTCAGGTCGCCGGTCATGTGGTTGAAGGTGTCGATGAGGCCCTTGAGTTCGCCGGAAGCGTCCTGCGCGTCGACGGTGACGCCCGGGGTGCCGCTCGAGATCTGCAGCGCGGCATCGGT
>JBKJSE010000031.1:0-11966 GCA_046595925.1 Archangium sp.
GGCGATGCTCATTCCCGACTCGTGGCAGCAGGTCTCGCTCGTCGCGCCCGCGCTGGCCGTCGAAGACATCATCACCAACGCCTGCGACAAGAAGGATCTCGAGCGCATTCAGAAGACGACCGGCAAGGACAAGCTCAAGACCGTCACGCTGCTGGGCCCCTCGACGTGGAGCTCGCCCAGGGGCACCTCGGGCGATCCGCAGCTGATGGAGCGCGGTGGGAAGTACGTGCTGTGCAGCGTGTACGTCGAGGCGTTCTACGAGACGAGCGATCGCCCCTCGACCAAGGCGTTCGTCGCTGCCTTCCGCGAGCAGTACAAGGACGCGTCGATCACCCTGCTCGACGCGGTCGGCTTCGATTCGGGTGCGATGGTTCGCAGCATCATCGAGAAGAACGCGCCCACCACACGCTCGGCGTTCCGGGAAGTGCTCCAGCACCTGAAGGATTTCCAGGGCGCGACGGGTTCGCTCACGATGGATGATTCGCGCGAGGCGCGGCGTCAGCTGTACCTGCTCAACATCACCACGAAGGGCGTGAAAGAAGTCACGCCCAAGCGTCCTGAGGGGTGAGCCGTTGAGCCCTCAGTCGAACCCTCGACTCCGCTCGGGGGGAACGGTCCTGGTCCTGGGCTTGAGTCTGCTCGCGGGCTGCAGGACGTTTCCGAAGACGCCCCCTGCCACGCTCACCGCGCTCGCCGCAGCGAACGATGGGTACCTCACGGGTACGCCCATCGCGCTCGGGGAGAAGCTCGTGCTGAACCGCGAAGACTTCGTTTACGACGCGAAGCTCTCGCCTGATTCGCGAGTCGCGGCCTTCTCGCGGCTGGGCCCGAAGTCGTTTCATCTCTCGGTGCACGAGCTTGCAGCCGTGCCGACCCTGCGCGCGGACACGGTGATCAACGCGCTCGAGTTCGACATCGACTCGCTCGAGTTTTCTCCCGACGGCACCCGCATCGCCACCGTCTCGCGCGATGGAGCGCTGCGCATCTACGCTGCGAAGACCGGCGCACTCGAGGCGGCCTGGCTCACCGAAGAACCGCTGGTGAGCGTCGGTTGGAGTCCGTCAGGTGACCTGCTCGCGCTCGGAAGTGCGCGCGGGCTGGTGACGCTGGTCTCGGTGCCTCAACTGCAGCACGTGGCGGAGCTGCGGCCCCACTCCGATGAAGTGCGCGCCGTGGCCTTCACGCCGGCCGGTGAGCTGATCACCGGCAGCTGGGACAAGCGCCTGCTCGCTTTCACTGTGAGCGCTTCCATCGTCGCGGCTCGTGAAGTCCGCACGCACGTGACCAGGAAGAACGGGCTCGTGCTCTTTCGCGCGGTGCTCGATCGTGCCGCCTCGGCCACCGTGGCGCTCGATGGCCGGGTGCCGATGATCATCGTGAGGAGCGCGCTGGCTCAGGCTGCCGGCATCGACCTCGACTCGCTCACGCAGACCGTGCCGGTGCCCACCGCCTTCGGCAATCAGCTCGCGAAGGTGGCAAAGGGCAGGGTGCTGTCGATCAAGAACCTCACCTTCGAGCAGGTCGACGTCGCGGTGTGTGACGCGTGTGTTCCTCCTGATGCGCAGGCCGTGCTCGGTGGGCCGGTGCTGCAGCAGCTCGCCACCGCCTTCGATGCGTCGACTTCAGAGATCGTCTTCACGCTCAACGAAGGCACGCAGGGCGTCAGCGTCAGCGTGAGCTCGGCGAAGACGCTGACGCTCGCCCGGTCGTTCAGCTTTCCTGCGGCGGTCAACGACGTGACGCTCGACGCAAGAGGCCTCATCGCGGGCGTGGCGTTCTCGGAGACGAAGTCAGAGCGCACCAAGGCCGTCTACGACCGCGAGAAGAAGAACGAGCTCGAGCCGGAGCGCGAGTGGGATTGCGGCGCGCGCGTCGACCTCGCTTCAGGGCAGGTGCTCGAGAAGAAGCACGGTCATCGCGGCACCGTCCCGACGGCGGCCATCAGCCCCGATGGGAAGACGCTCGCGACGGGCGGCTGGGACAAGAAGGTCATCCTTCATGGTGAGCCACGCAGCGTCGACACGGACTTCGGCTGGGCGATCAGGCGCGTTCGTTTCTCGCGCGATGGGCAGCGGTTGATCGTCGCAGCCTGGACTCCGCAGAATCCGCTCAGCAGCCATCAGAGCGATCCGGCGGCGGTGGTGTACGAGGTCGTCTATTCCGACGCGCAAGTCATCGCGCGCTGAACACGCCCAGCCAGCGCGCCAGCAGCGCAGCCACCAGCCCGAACGTCGCCAGCGAGATCAACGCCGCCGGAAGCTTCTGCGCGGGGGGCATCTTCTCGAACGACTCGCCCCACACGATGAGCGTGGCGCCCAACGCGAGCGACAGCGTGCCCAGCACCACGAGCAACACGCTCGAGTACCCCAGGCCGAACATCAACCCGAGCTGAACGGTCCACAGGGTCACGCCTGCGCCCAGGGCGGCCAGGCCCCGTTGCCGAGCCGACTGCTTCACGCCAGCGTGACCTGACGCGCGCGGGGGGAGACAGCCGCCAGCGCGATCGGCGTGACACCACCCGTCGAACGCCGCGCGGTGGTCGCTTCGTGTTCCAGCAGCCACTGCTTGAGCTCGAGCCCACCGGCGTAACCCGTGAGCGAACCGCCCGCGCCAATCACCCGGTGACAGGGAACGATGAGCGAGATGGGGTTCTTGCCGTTGGCTGCACCGACCGCGCGCGACGAAGACGGGCTGCCCAGGTGCGTGGCGAGGCCGCCGTAGCTGGTGGTGGTGCCCAGGCGAATTTCCCTCAACGCCGCCCAGACGCGCTTCTGAAACGGGGTGCCCTTCGGCGCCAGCTTCACCGTGAAGTCCATCAACCGGCCCGCGAAGTATTCGCTGAGCTGATCTCGCACGCCGGCGAAGTAGGCGTCATCGCGCCGCCACTCGTCGGTGACCTCGGGTACCGCCCGATGTGATTCCGGGAAGGCGCCGGTCAGCGCTTCGCCATCGCTCACCAGGAGCCAGGTGCCGATGGGGGAGCGGTACCGCGTGTAGGTGGTGACGAACGACATGGAGCGGCGCAGAAGGTAGCGGCGCAGATCCCCAAGGGGAAGGGGGGCGACCAGACCTCCAATGAGTTCAGAAGTTTAGGTACACCCGATCGGCGGGCACGCCCCGCTGTTCGAGCAGGCCGGTGACCTGCGTCACCATCTCGTTCTGGCCACAGAGAAAGGCGATGGCGTTCTCCGTCGGCAGGCGGGCGAGCAGCGCCTGCACCTGGCCCACTTCGCCCGTCCATTCCGGTGAGGGGCCGCTGACGGTAGGGATGATGTGAATGCCGGCGTGTTCCCAGCCGGGCATTTCGGGGCCAAACGCCAGATGCGCGGGGGTGAGCACGCCGTACGCGCCGTGCACTTCGCCGTACGTCTTGCGGTGCTTCATCACCGTCAGAATCACCGAACGCAGCGGGGCGAAGCCCGTGCCCGTGCCGATGAGCAGCAGCGGGTGCGCTCGCGCGCGTTCCCAGGGAAAGCCGGGGCCGTCGGGCATGCCGACCCTGATGATGTCACCGGGCACCAGCGCCGCCAGCTCGCCCGCCACGCCGTCGTTCTCACGAATGAGGTACTCGAACCGCTCCGAGCCAGGAGCCGAAGCGATGGCGAAGGTCGCGTCCTCTCCGCTCGGAGCCTGCACGCGGTGGTACTGTCCGGGCGCGTGAAACCCCGAAGCCAGCGCAGCCGGCACCTCGAGTGTCAACCGGTTCAGGCCGGGCCCAACGACGTCATTCTGTATGAGCTTCGCCTTGCTCCAGCCCGACATGGAGCCAACCTCGTAACACCCAGTTCTTCTCTGTTCAGGACTTTCCAGTGCGCGCGCTGAAGACGTTGGTGAAGATGACCCTGTGGCTGTCGTTGATGACCTTCCTCACGGTGGGTGTGCTGGTGCCCGCCACCTGGCTCTACACCGCGTCGAATCTGCAGAACCAGATCGAGAGCGAGAACGACGTCGAGATTCACCTGCGCCAGTCGATCGAGTCGGAGCGCCAGAGCATCATGATCGGCCGCCCCGCCAGCGCGCGTGAAAGCGTGAAGTGGGAGAAGCCCGATTTCTCCCGGCTCCCCAAGCACTTGATCGCGTTTTACATCACCGCGACAGGGTGCCCTGACTACTTCCGCAGCCCGCGCGAAGAGGGCTGGCCGTGGATGAAGCGATTGGCCGCCAGCCTGCAAAACCGCATTCTCGATGGTGATGGTGCCTGCGAGCTCATCTTCGCGCGCAACCTCGCGCGGCGACTCAACATGAAGACCGACCTGCAGGTCGCGGTCGCGGCCGATCGCGTGCACCGCTTTCTGGCGAAGGATCAGCTCGTCGCGTTCGACCTGCACTCGATGTGGTTCGACCACGGGGTCATCGGCGTGGAGACCGCGTCGTTGGTGGTGATGCAAAAGCCGCTCACCCAGCTCAACCTGGCTGAGCTCGCAGAGCTGCAGCTCGCGATTCCTCCGTGGGGGTTCTGGGATGACATCAAGAACTGCCGCAACGCCGCCAAGCTGAAGGAAGCGCGCGATTCACTGTTGAGTGAGCTGGCGACGATAGGTCACATCAGCGACGAGATGGCGCGCACGGCGAGCTCTCAGCCGGTGCGGTGTCTGGCCGTCAGGCGCTGAGCGGGTACTCCGCTCGCAGGGTTGATCGAAATAGGGAGCGCACACGATTCATCCCGAGCAGGGGACCGGCTTCGCCGGCGATTTCGTCCGAAGGAACAGCCCCACCGTTCGCATCGAGCGCAGTCGAGATGCCACCTCTGCGCCGCGCGGCAGGTGACCCCTCGACTGCGCTCGGGGGGAACGGTGAGGTTCTCAATTCCTATTTCCGCGCTTCCCTCAGCGGTTGAGGAGATGCGTCAGGAACAGCTCGCTCTGCTTTTCGAGGACTGAGTTTGCGCGCAGCCGCATGTCGAGGTGCACGAAGTCGACGGTGTCGAGATCCTGATCCTGGTTGAAGCACGAGAAGACGAAGGTCTCCTTGCCCGTCCGTGGATCGACGTGGCGCTGCAGGCACTGCGCGCAGATCTCCTTCATCATGCACTGCATCGGTGAGTTGACGCTGGCGACCGCGCAGTGGCCTTCCTTCATGTACCGCTTGAGCACGCCGTCACGCGCCATCTTCACTGCGCGCATCATCTTGTCGCTGCCGATCGCGATCACCCGATCGACGTGATCGAGCTGAAGTGCAGAGACGCCGAGCTCACCGCGCGCGAACGCCTCCATCGCCTTGACGATGTTGCCGACGAAGCCGCGATCTTGCGAACGACGGGGAACGATCGGCTCACCCGCGTCGACCGCCCAGATCACCTGGTCCGCCGCCGCCTCGAGCTGATCCTGCATGTAGACGTCGGCGTGCTTCCGGTAGCCGGCGAAGTAGAGGACCTTGCAGCCCGCCTTCCGGAGCGCCTGGCCGATCGAGAACAACACCGCGTTGCCGAGGCCACCACCGGCCAGCAAGACCGTCTCGTTGGCCACGATGTGCGTGGGAGAACCCGTCGGGCCCATGAGCACCACCCGCTCGCCGGGCTTGAGCATCGCGCACATGCGAGAGCTCGCGCCGATCTCGAGCACGATGGTCGACATCAGGCCCTTCTCCTTGTCGACCCACGCACCGGTGAGCGCGAGGCCTTCCATGGTGAGGCGAATGCCGTCGACCACGCGCGCGGTGCGCTCGAAGTTCTGCAGCCGGTAGAACTGGCCGGGCTCGAAGTGTCGGGCGGCGAAGGGCGCCTTGACGATCACCTCGACGATGGTCGGGGTGAGCCGGTTCACTGCCACGACCGTCGCGTTGAAGGCGTCGTCGAGCCGGGCAAACATCGCGTGCCGCTCGGTCTCGCGGTGCGCCTGCCCTGAAGGCTGCAGGGCCGCGACATGCGAACGGAACAGCTTCGCCACGTGCCCGTAGCCGTCCTTCGCCGACGACATCGCCTTCACCACGTTGCCTGCGTAGGCGGGGTGGTTGTCGCCGTAGAACGAGATGAACTTCCCGTTCTTCGCGTAGCTGGTGAAGAAGCCGCCGCGCGCGGGGCCGAGCTTGAACGCTTCACCTTCAGCCACTGCATCGAAGGCATTGAAGTACGAGCCGCGTTTGTCGAGCTCGAACGTGCCCGGGTACTCGCGCTCGTAGGTCACGTTGGGTGAGGTACCCGCCGCGACACAGACGGTGCGCGCCGCCAGCTCGAGGTGCTGACCGCTGCTCTCGAGCTTTCCGTCGACCATCGTCATGCGCTCGAACTTGAGCGCCGACACCGCACCGAACTCATCGGGCACGGCTTCGATGGGGGCCACGCGCTCCACGAAACGGATGCCCTCTTCGAGCGCCTTGGCGACCTCTTCGTGATTCAGGCGGTACGCGGGCGACTCGATGAGGCTGCGCCGGTAGCAGAGCGAGACACCGCCCCACGCACGCACCAGCTTGATGAAGTCCGGCGTTTCCCCCGCCTTCGCAGCGCGTGCGCGTTCAGCGCGGATCGCCCGGCCGTGTTCGAGGAACTCGCGGTAGACGACCAGCTCTTCGCCGTTCATGCGCGCGAAGATGGTGGCTTCCGGCATGCCGGCCGCGAGCGTCTCGTGCCGCGCGAGCGTCTTCTCGACCTGCACGGGGTAGTACGCGAACAGCTCGGTGGCCGTGTCGATGCCGGTGAGGCCGCCACCGATCACCAGAGCCGGCAACCGCACCTGCAGGTTCGCCAACGAGTCGCGCTTGGAGGCCCCCGTCAGCTGCAGCGCCATCAGGAAGTCACTCGCCGCGCGAATGCCGCGAATGAGGTTGTTCTTCATCGGCACCAGCGTGGGCTTGCCTGCGCCCGCCGCGATCGCGATGTGATCGAAGCCGAGCGTCCACGCGTCGTCGATGGTGAGCGTGCCGCCGAAGCGCACCCCGCCGTAGATGCGGAAGCCTTCACGCCGCGCGAGCGTCAGATGGATCAGCGTCAGGAACGACTTGTCCCAGCGAACGGTGATGCCGTACTCGCTGACGCCGCCGAAGCCTTCTTGAACGCGCTCTTCCAGCGGGGCCGCCAGGTCGCGCCAGTCGCGAATGGGCTCGATGGAATGACCCTCGACGCCCGTGAGCGAAGCGGGGAAGGGCTCGATCTTGAGGCCGTCGATGCCTGCGACGGTGAAGCCTTCGTTCAGAAGATAGTGCGCGAGCGTGTAGCCAGCCGGGCCCAGCCCCACGACCATCACGTTCTTGCCGATCGCCGGCGCGGCGTAGGGGCGGCGCACGTTGAGCGGGTTCCAGCGCGTGAGCAGGCCGTACAGCTCGAAGCCATACGGCAACGCGAGCACGTCGGTCAGCGCGCTGGTCTCGATCTGCGGAATGTTCACCGGCTCTTGCTTCTGGAAGATGCAGGCCTTCATGCAGTCGTTGCAGATGCGGTGGCCGGTGCCTGGGCACATCGGGTTGTCGAGCATCACCATCGCCAACGAGCCCAGCGAATCGCCGCGGCCTTTGAGCAGGTGCATCTCAGAGATGCGTTCCTCGAGCGGACAGCCCGCCAGCTCGATGCCCAGCGCGTTCTTCTTGTAGGTGCCTTCGGGCGCAGGCGGCTTCTCCTGGAAGCCATGGCTGCACGAGTCTTTCTCACGCTCGTGACACAGCACGCAGAGATCGATCTCAGCCATCACCTGGCGTGCATCACCACGTGGATCGGTCAGCGCGAAACCGTCACGGTGGCGCAGGTGTTGATCGGGGCCTTCGAAGGTCTCCGGCGCGGTCACCTTGAGCTCGACGAGCTTGTCGGGGATGAGCGGCTTTTGCTGGGCGATGGTGCTCCAGCCGTGGAACGTGTGCGTGAAGCTGGCGCGAGCCCACGTCCATCGATCCATCAGGGAAAGCAGCGCGCGCACCTGCTCGACGGGTTCACCGACGAGCGACGACCCGAAGGCGACTTTTCCTTCCGGACTCGCGAGCAGCTTCACCCGAAGTGGCTCGAACTCAGTGCCCGCGCTGCGCTCGTGGTGCATCAACGTCAACGTCGCTTCGGCGAGCGCCCGTTCGTGATCGACGGCCCGACCGTTCGTCCCGAGCAGAGTCGAGGGATGACCTCCGGCTCGAAGTGCCCCCTCGACTTCGATCGGGGAGACCGGTGACCGATGCGTGGGCGGCAGCTCGGCTCCGAAACCCAACGAGAGGAGCAGCGCGACCCGCGCGTCCAGCTCAGGCAGCTCGTCCCGCGTGGGCCGGCCGGTCGCGCCCTTCTTGAACACCCGGCGGGTGACGAACTCGCGCTTGAACTCGAACAGCTTCGCCTCGTCGTTCAGCTTCGAGCGGAGCACCTCGAGCTGCGTTTCCAACTTGAAGAGCTTGCCCAGGAACCGGCTGATCTGATCAGCCACGTCGATGAGCAGCGCCGACTCGAGAGGCGCCGACAGCCCACCCCGTGCGACACCCGCCGCGATGCCCTCGCGATACTGGGCGAAGCGGGTCGACAGCGCGGGGTCTGCATCACGCACCATGGTGAGGAAGCGCACGTGCAGCCGTTGCAGCCCCGCCGGACGGTAGAGATCGTCGAAAGAAAAACCGTCGAAGCCGAGCTGCAACATGGGCCGTCAGCACTAGTCGCCGGGCGAGGGTGGTTCAAGCTCAAGCGAGCAATGTTCGCCCCGAACGCGGAGGTGCGTGAAGAGCAGCTGAAGGCTTCGAACACCCTGCGCGGTCACCCGGACCAGCCGCTCGCGCGTGTCGTCGAGCCGTCGGTCGAGGTGCGCCAGCTCATCGAGGATCTGCCGCAGGTAGCTCGTCTGGCGGCCCTTCTTCTCGAGCGTGCGGACCAGCTCATCGGCTGCCGGCTCATCGTCTCTTCGCGCCAGGGTCGCGGGTACCGACTTGAACAGCCCCGAGCTCTCCACCCAGTGACGCAGCCGCCGCAACCGCGCCCGTGCACAGCGCCGCGCCAGCCGCAGCACGCACAGCTCGGTCTCGTAGCGATCGCAGAGCACCAACGCCGACAACACCTGCTCTTCGACTTCCTCCAGATGTCCATCGATCGGCTCGCGCCTCCGCCTCAATCGCATCGCGATCTGGCGGTACTCCTTCCGCACCTGCCACAGCTCCATGTGATGTCCCCCGAGGTGGGTGCCGAGCACACTTGGTGCCATCGAAAGGGCGTTGATTTCATTGGAGGCGAGTCGGACGACGATCAGCTATCTGGACGGTCGATGGCTCCCCGCTCAGTCACCGTTCGCGCCTTGGTCCTGGTCTCGGTGTTCGGACTCTTGTGGGCGCACGGGCTGGGGCTGACCCAGTTTGCCGACCCGACCTTCATCGACTGGATGATCGAAGGCGACTGGATGGGGCATCTCTTTGGCTGGCTGTTCACCCGAAATGGGCCGTGGGCGATCCCGCTGGCGCAGGCACCCGATCTGGTCGCGCCCGCTGGGAGCAGCGCGGCGCTGACCGACGCGATTCCCCTGCTCTCGGTGTTCGGCAAGCTCATGTCACCGTTCTTCGGCGACCGGATGCAGCTGTTCGGGTTGTGGATGGTGACGGGCGTGATGGGCACGGGCATCGCCGGCGTGATGGTGTGCCGCGCCTGGCTCAAGGACACCGCCAGCCTCGCGCTCGCGGGCTGCCTGTTCGTGATGAACCCCATCGTGAGCACGCGCTACGGCCACCCACCGTTCTTCGCCTTCTGGATGCTCAGTGGCCTGGTGGGCGCCTGCCTGTGGCCGGTGACCAACCTGCAGAGCGCCCGGCGCACCGCGGGCGTGACGTTGCTGCTGGGGTTCCTCGCCTGCGCGACGAACGCGTACCTCGCGGTGATGGCGTCATTGCTGGTCGGCGCCTCGCTGGCCCGGCTCGCCTGGGTCAGCCGCAGCTTCAAGGCGCCCGAAGCGATCGGCTGGCTGGTGGCTGGCCCCGTCACTTCCCTGACCGCGCTCTGGTTGTTCGGCTTCATCGCAGGCGCGCGCTCGACGCCGACTGGAAACCTGGCCATCGAAGGGTTCGGCCAGTTCTCGGCCGACCTGCTCACCTTCGTGAACGCGACGACGTGGAGCCGCTTTCTTCCGCCGATCGCGATGGGCGGGCGCCAGTACGAAGGCTTCGCGTATCTCGGCCTGGGCACCATCGTGCTGCTGATCGTTCGGGTGGCGCTGTCGTGGAAGTTTCGCCCGACGCGTGCAGAGCTCGCGACCTGGGTGCCGCTGGGCCTCGCGATGGCGGTGATGGCGTTCTACGCGCTGTCGAGTCACGTCACCGTGGCAGGCAGGCCCGTCGCCGATTTCTCGGGCTTCTACGCAAAGCTCGGCGCGTGGCCCTCGGTCTTCCGCAGCTCGGGGCGCTTCGTGTGGCCGCTGTTCGCGTGGTTGACCATGACCGCGGCGCTGGCCGTCGCGCGCATTCAAACGCCGTGGGTGCGGCAGTTCGTGCTCGGCGCTGCAGTGCTGCTTCAGTTGGTCGACTTCGACGTCACGCGCACGCCGTTGCACAAGCCGTATCCCCTCTTCGAGCCCTTCAACGATCCCACCTGGGCGCTGATGAAGGACTACCGGCACGTCGTGATTCACCCGATCCAGATTCAGTGGACGTGTCCGTTCAATCACGATCTGGTCGCCAAGCTGTCCTGGGCGGCGGTGACCCAGCGGCTGAGCATCAACAGCGGCCACGTCGGCCGCGCTCCACCGGGTACCGATTGCAACCGGCACCTCGAGCCTTCAGAGCTGCGCGACGACACGGTCTACGTGCCGTACTTTGCTCCTTACGTGAGCGACTTCACCAACGCAGGGTTCATCTGCGCGAGCGTGGAAGGCAGCGCCGTCTGCGTGTCTGCCGGCCGCGCGACCGCGCTCTCTCAAGAGCTTCTCCGCCGCAGCGCGTTGAGATAGGAGGGCCGCTCGCAAATGGAAGCTCCGTCGCAGGACAGTCTCAGGTTGGTGACCATCGTTTGTCCTGTCTTCAATGAAGAGCAGGCGGTTCCCCTATTCTACGGGCGGCTGGTCAAGGCGCTCGCCTCGGTCGAAGACCGGGTTCGTTTCGAGATCCTCTTCGTCAACAACCGCTCCACCGACGGCACCGTGGCCCAGGTGATGGCGCTGCGCGAGAAGGACCCTCGGGTGCAGTTGCTCACCATGAGCCGTAACTACGGCTACCAGGCGTCCATCTCGGCGGGCATGCGGCACGCGTCGGGCGATGCGTCGGTGAACATCGACGTCGACTGCGAAGATCCGCCCGAGATGATCCCGAAGTTCATCGAGCGTTGGCTCGCCGGGGCCGACATCGCCTACGGCATTCGGGCGCGCCGTGAAGAGTTCGTGCTGATGCACCTGGCGCGCAAGCTCTTCTACCGGGTGACCAAGCGGGTCGCGGATCACGAGATCGTGCTCGACATGGCCGAGTTCTTCTTGATTGACGCTCGGGTCAAGGATCACGTGCTGGCCACCCGCAGCACCTTTCCCTTCGTGCGCGGGCAGGTCGGCTACGTCGGCTTTCGCCGCGAAGGCATCGCCTACAAGCGCGAGAAGCGCATCATCGGAGAGACCCACTACAACCTGATCAGCGCGATCCAGTTCGGCGTCGCGGGAATCCTCTCTTCCTCGACGTTGCCGCTGCGCTTGCTGGCGTACGTCGGCGTCATGTTGTTCGCGGTCGATCTGGTCGCCGCGCCGTCTTTCCTGCTCGTGCCCAGCGTGTCGGCTGAGGGGCTGCTTCGCTGGTTTGCAGCGGGCGTGGCCATTCACCTCGGTTGGCTGGCGCTCGCTTTCGGTGTCCTGGGGATCTATCTGGCGCGCGTCTACAAAGACGGCATCGGACTGCCGCTGTACGTAGCTGACCCCAAACACTCCACCATCACCCCCCGGCCCCACCATGAGTGACGCGGTTCTGATCTGCCCGATGTGCAGCGGTAAAGACATGGCCACCGAGTTCAAGTCGGAGGCCGGCTACGACATCGTGCGTTGCCGCGATTGCCGACTCGTCTTCACCGACGCTCGTACCGCGCCGCCGCCTTCCGAGCTGTACCCGCCCTTCGAACA
>JBKJSE010000028.1:0-4880 GCA_046595925.1 Archangium sp.
AGTCGAGGGGTCACCTGCCGCGCGGCGCAGAGGTGGCATCTCGACTGCGCTCGATGCGAACGGTGGGTCTGTTCCTTCGGACGAAATCGCCGGCGAAGCCGGTCCCCTGCTCGGGGCGAACGGAGGTGCTGTTCCCTAGGAGCGGTGGGCGACCTACTTCACCAGTCTCCCTCTGGGAGAGAAGGGTCAGGCGTGGCAGGACTTGAACTTGCGACCGCTGCCGCAGGGACACGGCTCGTTGCGCTCGACCTTGGTGACGGTGACCTCGGGCGCACCGCTGTCGTAGCGCCACTGCCCGCCTTCTCGCGCGAACGTGCTGCGCTCGTGCAGGGCGTGCACCGCCGCGCCTTCGAGATATCGGGCGATGAACTCCACCACGCCCTTCTCATCGCGCTCGGTGCCCGCTTCCGTCGAGACGATCTGCAGCGAGAGCCACGCGACCGACTTCGCCCAGCGCTCCGTCTCTTCCCAGCTCTGATCGCGGGTGGGTGAGAGCTGGCTGGTCCGCAAGTACTCCGCGTCACCGCGCGCGAACGCGGTGTAGCGGCTGCGCATCAACGCCTCGGCCGTCTCCGCGGGTTTCACACCCGAGAGCCGCGGAGCGCAGCACGTCTCGAAGTCAGCGTTGCCGCACGGGCAGGCGTTCAACGGCGCACCGCTTCGGGCACCTGAACCTGCTTCAGCTCAGGCTCACGCCGCGCGGAAGTGCTGGTGCCGGTGATCAATCGCGCGCTGCGGCCGAAGGTGAACCAGGCCCACGCCCACTGGAACATCACCAGCACGCGATTGCGGAAGCCGATCAAATACAGAATGTGAATGAAGAGCCACGCGCACCAACCGAGGAAACCCGAGAGCCGCAGCGGGCCTGACTGGGCGATGCCCGAGGCGCGGCCGACGGTGGCCATGATGCCCTTGTCGAGGTACTCGAAGGGCTCGGTGGGGTTGCCCACGGCGGCCGCGAGGATGTTGTCGGCCGCGTGTTCGCCCTGCTGAATCGCGGCGGGCGCCAGACCCGGCACCAGCGTGCCATCGGCCTGCGTGAACGACGCGAGATCGCCCACCACGTACGCCGACGGATGACCCGGAATGGTGAGATCGTTCTGCACCTTCACGCGGCCAGAACGATCGAGCTCTACGCCGAGCGTGCGGGACAGCGGCGAGGCCTGCACGCCAGCGCCCCAGAGCACGGTGGCGGCGGTGATGCGTTCACCATCGAGCGACACGCCCTGGGGATCGATGTTGGTGACCTTGGTGTTCAGCCGCACCTCGACGCCCAGCCTGTGCAACGAGACGAGGGCCTTGGCGCTCAGCTTCTCGTCGAAGGCAGCGAGGACGCGGGGCCCTGCTTCGATGAGCAGCACCCGCGACTTCTTCGGATCGAAGCGGCGGTAGTCGCGCGCCACCGTGAAACGCGACAGCTCAGCGATCGCGCCTGCCAGCTCGACGCCGGTGGGGCCCGCGCCGACCACCACGAAGGTGAGGAACCGTTCACGCAGCTTCTCGTCGTCTTCCTTCTCGGCTTCTTCGAAGGCGGTGAGCACGCGGCGGCGCATCTCCAGCGCGTCGTCGAGGGTCTTGAGGCCGGGCGCGAAGCGCTCCCATTCGTCGTGGCCAAAGTAGGTGTGGCTGACGCCGGTGGCGAGAATGAGGAAGTCGTAGGCGAGCACCTCGTCGTCCGAGAGCTTCACCTTCTTGGCCGCGAGATCGATGCCCGCCACTTCGGCCATGCGCACTTCGACGTTCGACTGCTTGGCGAGCAGCGAACGAATGGGCGTCGCGATGTCACCGGGCGAGAGGCCCGCGGTGGCCACCTGGTAGAGCAGCGGCTGAAACAGGTGGTAGTTCTGCCGATCGACCAGCGTCACTTCCACCGGGCCGCGCGCGAGCCGCTTGGCTGCGTAGAGCCCTGCGAAGCCGCCCCCGATGATCACCACTCTCTTCATTTGCTGCGCCATGCGCGGGGTATAGCCGCGCAGAGGGCCTTGCGCTCTCACGGCGAGCAGCGTTGCGTTCAGCTCACCAGAACTTCGCGACGAGCCGGACGCCCGCGGTGAACACGTTCGCCGGGCGCGTGTAGGCGCCGGGGATCAGATCGCCTGACTGGTACCGCGCGTACACCTGAATCGGCACACCGACGCGCAGCAGCGAGACCGTCGCCGTCGCCCTGACGATGTTCTTCGCGCCGGGCTGCCAGAACTTCTCGCGGTCGTAGTCCCACAGCGGCGACTGGCTCTGCCAATCACTCTGGAAGGTCTGCACGCGGGTGTAGCTGACGGTGAGCGTGAGCATGCCGGGCAGCGCGTTGGCCTTTTCCAGCTTGCCACCCGAGACGATCGACGCGCGCGTGGGCCCGAGGAACGGCACGGCGTCGACCGAGATGGTGCCGGCCAGCCAGTCACCACCATCGACGATGTATTTGTCGCCGACGAAGAACGCGTTGTTGTTGAGCAGCGGGTTCACCGTGCCACGCCCCGCCGTGTACTCGCGCGGCCGGAAGAACGAATAGAAGAGGTCCGCGCCGATGTTGAGGCGGTACACGCCGTACTCGTCGACCAGGAAGTGTTTGTCGGCCGACACGTGCGCCTCGACGTCACCTGCGGCGTGCAGCTCCCAGAGGTTGGTGCCCACGCTCACGGCCGCTTCGGGATCGAAGTTCGCGCCAGTCGGGAGCGCGACCTGCAGCGTGGCGCTCCAGCGAAAGTGGTTCGCCGTCATCCACTCGGTCTCGGGCAGCAGGTAGCGGCCGCCGAGGATGATGTCGGCGAGGCGCACGCCGGCCTGCCACTGAGCCGGAACGCGCGGCTGACCCAACGAGCTCGCCCAGCCCCAGAAGTCGTCCTCCGAGTACTTGCGACCGAGCTGCGACTGGTAGTCGCCCTCTTCCCAGCTGATGTTGGTGTTCACGCGCGAGTTCATCACGATGGGCACGTAGACGGCGGCGGTGAGGCGATCGGTGATGCCGTAGAGCGCCTGAATCAACAGCACGTCGAGCTGCGCCTGGGGCCTCGGGCGCAAGATGCCCTGCAGACCTGCACCGGGCTCATAGCGGCGGCTCTCTTCCACCAGCGGGAGCGCCTTGCCGTCACCGCTCCACTGCTTGTCGAGGCTGGTGCTCAGGTAGGCGAAGTCGAAGGTGAAGGTGCTCTGCGGCAGCACCTGCGTCTCCATCGCGAGCGCGAGGGACGAGATCAACGCAGTCACCAGAACGATGAGGCGCTTCACGGCTTCACCTCGGTCACTTCGAACGGCCCCGCGGTGGCCGGTATCTGGCCCATCGCGGAGCGCACCTGCAGGTTTTCGAAGTCGAGCACCACCGCGTTCATGCTGTCTGAGCTGTCGACGAACTGAGGATCGCTGATGAGCTGCTGAAGGAACTCGGCGTCGATGGTGCCCTTGCCTGCTTCGAGCCGGCCCTTCGCTCCATCGACCGCGCGGCGGCTTCGGTAGAAGAAGCCCGACCACTGCCGCTGAGGAATGATGCGCTGCCCGGCGACCAGCAGCGAGGCGATGTCGGGCACGTTCTTCACGTAGTTCGAGCCGAGCACGAAGTCGTCGTCGCTCGTGCTCGCATAGCGGCGGCCCGTCGAGTCGAGCTCGGTGGTGGAGAGCGGAAAGACGCCCTTGCTGCCGTCGTTGAAGATGTCGCTGTCGACCTCGATGGCCTCCATGCCGCCCTGGCTGTCGCTCAGCACGCAGGTCCACCCGTAGACCTTCTCGGCGCTGGCGATCACCTCGCGTGCGCTGGCGGCGTCGGTGGACTGCTCGAGGATCTTCCGGCCCAGGAAGCCGATGGGCAGCCCCTTCGCCAGCAGCTTGGCCTTCGAGATGTCGGCGACCTGCTCGAACACCGAGCCGACCACGCTGTTGTCGAGCGTGTCCGCGGGATCGCAGGCGTAACCGACCCCGCGCTCCGACATGCCAGACAGCCCGTACACGATGCCCGCCCACCCCACGGTGACGAAGGCAGGCCCCGTCTCAGGTACGTGGCGGATGGCCACGGTGTGCTTGTGCGCGGTGTTCGCGTCGAGCAGCGAGAAGTGGTGCGCGATGTACGACTTGCCACCCGCGGTCATCGAGCCCCGCACCCCGATGGCGATCGGCGGCGGCCGGGTGCGGCCATCGGTCAGCGCAGGCCTGCGCACGTCGCGGCGGTTGAGGCCTGCGCCGCGGGTGGTGAAGGCGATCTCTTCGTCGCGCATGAAGCTCGCGCGGATGGGCAGCGGGGCGCTGATGAGCTTCTTGTCACCGGCGCCGATCACCAGCGTGGTGGTCAGCGCGTTGGCGAGCGGCGTGGCAGGCGTGATGGTGACTTCGAGGTCGGTGGCCGACAGCTCGGTGATGACCAGCTCGGGGCTCTGTGAAGTGTAGAGCTGGTTGTTGAGGAAGATGCGGACCGTGGCGGGATCCACTCCGTCGACTTCGGTGAGCACCAGGCGAATGGAAGCCGCGGGAGCCACCTCGACCGCCAGGCCGTACAGCTCGGGAATGTAGGGCTCGAAGTGACCTTCACCCGCCTCGTCGGTCTGCCCGTCGTTGTCGTTGTCCACGCCGTCGGTGGCGGCGCCTCCGAACTCGACGCTCTTGAGCAACGGCGCGCGCGCGAGGCGAATGGCCAGCGCCACGCCTCGAACGGCGAGCACGCTGTCGAAGAACGTGTTGAGGACGAGGATCTGGTCGTACGTCATGCCCGCGCCGTCAGCGACGCCCTGCAGCTCTTCGCGCGTGGCGCGGTTGAGCGAACGTTCGATGTTCTTGGCCGAGTCGAGGAAGAGCTCGTAGGCGAAGTTGCCGTTCTTGAAACGCTCCGCGCCGTACTCGGGCAGGAACGAGACGATGTCGGGCTGCTCTCGCGAGAGATACGGGAAGAGCGAGTTGGTCAG
>JBKJSE010000051.1:0-7659 GCA_046595925.1 Archangium sp.
GAACTTGGCGTCTTGAATCACGCCGTCGTCGCTGATCTTCAGCTGCAGGCGCATCACGTCGCCGCAGGCAGGGGCGCCGACCAGGCCGGTGCCCACGTTGGGATCATTCTTGTCGAGCGTCCCGACGTTGCCGGGGTTCTCGAAGTGTTCGATGACTTTTTCGCTGTAGGCCATATGTCCCTTTCGCTCTACTTCAGTGGGCTTTCCACTCGATCTTCTTGAGGTCGATGCCTTCTTTGGCCATCTCGTACAGAGGGCTCATGTCGCGCAGCTTGGTCACCGCCTTGACGACCAGCGCGATGACGTAATCGACTTCTTCTTCGGTGCTGAAGCGGCCGAGGCCGAAACGAATCGAGCTGTGCGCCAGCTCTTCTTCCACGCCGAGCGCGCGCAGCACGTACGACGGCTCGAGCGAAGCAGAGGTGCACGCCGAACCCGACGAGACCGCCACGTCCTTGATGGCCATCATCAGCCCTTCACCTTCAGCGAAGGAAAAGGACACGTTCAAGTTACCCGGCAGGCGCGACCGCTCAGAGCCGTTGACCGTGAGGTAGTCGAGCTTCGCTTCGATGCCCTTGAACAGCCGGTCGCGCAGGGCCGAAACACGCGCCGCTTCCGATTCCATTTCCTGCTGGGCGAGCTCGGCGGCCGCGCCGAAGCCGACGATGCCGGCGACGTTGAGGGTGCCCGAACGCATGCCGCGCTCGTGACCACCGCCGTCGATCTGCTCACGCACGCGCACCCTCGGCTTGCGGCGCACGTACAGCGCGCCCACGCCCTTGGGGCCGTACATCTTGTGCGCCGTGATCGAGACGAGGTCAGCCTTCGCCGCGTCGACGCTGAAGGGAATCTTGCCCACGCCCTGAACGGCGTCGGTGTGGAAGAGCACGCCCTTCTCACGGCAGAGGGCGCCGATCTCGTTGACCGGCTGCACGACGCCGATCTCGTTGTTCGCCAGCATCACGCTGACGAGGATCGTGCGATCGGTGATCGCCGCGCGCAGCTCTTCGAGGTCGACCAGGCCGTCCTTCCGGGGCGTCAGGTACGTCACCCGCGCGCCGACACGAACCTTGTCGATCCAGCGCTTGAGCACGGTGTCGTTCTCGAGCGAGTACTTGATCTCGAGCGAGGCCAGATCTTCCGCGTCGACGTCTTTCTCGGTCAGCTGCATCAGGCGCTGAAGCTTGAGCTCGTCGATGCGCTCGGCGCGCTGCCGCTCGAGGCGCTTGCAGGTGTCGAGCACGGCCTTGTGCTCGGTGGAGACCGTGATGATGTGGTCGCCCTTGTCCTTGTAGAAATCGACCACGCCCTTGATGGCGAGGTTGTTCGACTCGGTCGCGCCCGAGGTGAAGACGATCTCTTTGTCGGAAGCGCCGATCAGCGCGCCGATCTGCTTGCGCGCCTTCTCGACCGCCGCTTCGGCTTTCCACCCGAAGGCGTGATTGCGCGACGCGGCATTCCCGAAGTCCTCCACGAAGTAGGGCTTCATCGCGTCGAGGACCCGGGGGTCCATCGGCGTGGTCGCGTGGTAGTCCATGTAGATGGGGAGCTTCATGGCGTCCTCGAATGTGGACCAATTCGGTCCGGTATCCCTTTCTCTAACGAGAAGATGGTGGACCAGTCAAGTCCACTATCAGTAGTTCCGGGGTGTTGCGTTGAGTTGCGAGCGACTCGCAAGATCTGCGCGAAATGAATGTCAGTCCAAGCAGTTACAGTGCTCTGGGATGAACCAGTTCACCTCTTCACCACTTCACCAAGGCCAAATCATGAGACTGACGATTTCACTCGATGAGGATCTCTATGGGTTCGTGAAGTCGCTCGCCCGAAGTGAAGACCTGTCGATGAGCCAGGTGGTGAACACGCTGCTTCGGCGGGTGGCTGAGGCGCCCTCCAGCCCCATTCAGGTGCCGTCCGCCGCGGCTCCGTGGGCGACCTTCGAGGCGAGGCCGGGCGTGATCGTTCACCCCGACGAGGCTCAACGCCTCGGGGCCGAAGAAGATGAGGCGCGGCTCGAGGCGTTCAAGAAGTGACGCCCACCTGGCTGTTGGACGGGAACGTCTTGCTCGCGCTGTCCGTGCCCTCCGCCTCGCAGCACCCGAGCGCACGCGCGTGGTTCGAGGGGCACGTCAGCAAGTTCGCGACGTGCCCCATCACACAGGGGACGTTGCTCCGACTCCACCCGCGGGTGGCCAAAGATCCCAGCCTCGAAGCGGCTTGGCGCACGCTCGAGTCGATGTTGGCGCACCCGGCCCACGTATTCTGGGCCGACGCGCTGAGCTACGCCGAGGTCTCGCCGAAGCGGCTGCAAGGAGGCGCACAGGCGACCGATGCCTACCTCGCCGCGCTCGCACGCCATCACGGAGGGAAGGTGGTCACCTTCGACAAGGCGTTCTCACTGCTGCACCCCGACGTGGTGATCAAGATCGCAGCGATCTGATCCATCTCGGATCGGCCTGCGACGAGGTTTCGCGCACCTGCATTTCGGCACGCCGCTCGCTTTGTGAGCGGTCATGACCAAACACGCACCGGTTCAGCTCACCGCTTCGTTGCAAAGTGATGGCGCCCGCTACGCCGAAGGCTGGCGCCGCGGAAAGCCCGAGGAGGACCCGGAGAAGACGAAGAAGTGGGGCTGGATCTCCGCCAAGCCCAGCGAGTTCTTGATTCGCATGCGCGGCGGCAAGGTGGTCTCGGCCGGGCAGGGCGCCACCGTCTTCAAGTGGCCGTGGGACTCGATGGCGATCGTGCCCACCACCGTGCAGCGGCTTCACTTCGTCGCCGATCAGATCACCCAGGAGAAGGTGGGCGTGAAGGTGACGGGCATCGCGGTGTACCGAATCGCCGAGCCGCTCATCGCCTCGCGCATGTTGAACTTCAGCTTCCCCGAGCGCGCGCAGGAAAAATTGGCCGAGATGATGGAAGAGATGTGCGTGGGCGCGTCTCGCCGGTTGATCGCGAACCTCACCGTCGAGCAGTGCCTCACGCGCCGCAAAGACGCGCTGTCGACCGAGCTGGTGCGGGAAATCGCGCCGGTGGTCAGTGGTGAAGGCCGCATGGAAGACGTCACCGATCGCGGCTGGGGCGTGGTGGTCGACACCATCGAGATCCAGGACGTGCGCGTGCTCTCGGGCCAGGTGTTCTCGAACATGCAGGCGCGGTTCCGCCTCTCCCAGGAGCAGGTGGCGCGTGAAGCCGAGCTCGCCAAGGAGCGCGCGATTCGCAGCGATGAGACGGCGACCGAGCGCGAGGTCGAGCTCATCAAGGTGTCGGCGACCACCGAGATCCGTCGGCAGAAGCAGGCCGCCGATGAGTCCGCCCGGCTGGAAAAGCTCGCCTCAGACGCGAAGGTGGAAGAGGCCAAGCTCGCGCAGGAACGCGCCAGCCGCGCCGCGCAGATCGCCTCGGAGCGCGAGTTCCAGCTTCAAAAGATCACCGCCGAGCAGGAAGTGCGGCAGCGCCGGCTCCTCGCGGATGAATCGGCCCTGCTCGAGAAGGCGCAGGCCGATCAACGCCACGCGCTGCAGAAGCTCAACGCCGAGGTGGCGCTGCAGCAGGAAAAGCTGCGCTCAGAGCTCGAGGCCGTTCAGCTCGAAGCCCAGGCGGAGCAGGCCCGTCATCAGGCGCGGCTCCAGCAGGAAGCGCAGGCAGGCGAGCTGCTGCGCACCTCGGCTGAGGTCGCGGAGGCCAGGCGCGCGCTGACCGAGATCGAGACGCGCACGGTGGAGCTCGAGGTGCAGAAGCAGCAGCTCCTGGGATCCTTCGAGATCGATCGCGCCGCCAAGCTGCGGCAGATCGAGAACAACCTCTCGCCCGAGGCGATCCAGCTCGCGGTGGCGAACCGGCTCCCCGAGCTCGCGGCCGCCTTCCAGCAGAAGATGGGCGAGGTGCACGTCACCGCGGTCGATGGGGCAAACCCGTTTGGTTACATCGCCGCGGCCGTCGAAGGGGTCATGGGCCTTGCCCGAAGTGCGGGGCTGGACTTGAAGAAACCCCAATGAAACCGGCAGGCTGACTGCGGGCGCGATTTCTCTTAGAAACGCACCTCCCGCCAATTGCATATTGAACCACACATGAAGCGTTCGACCGTTTTTGCCCTGGCCTCACTCTCTGCCATCGGGCTCGTGTTCATCCCGTCGTTGATCCTCGCGGGACCCACTTCTTCGCTCGACGCTTCGTCGTTGCTCGCTTCCGGCCGGCTCTTCGTGGCGGCCGGGGTGATCTTCCTGGGCGGCCTGCTGACGTCGCTCACCCCGTGCGTGTACCCGCTGATTCCCATCACGGTCGGGGTCTTCGGTGCGCGCCAGGCAGAATCAAAGGGCCGCGCGCTCATTCTCACCACTTCGTACGTGGTGGGCATGGGCATCGTCTTCGCGGCCCTCGGCGTGTTCGCCGCGTTGTCAGGTCGCGCGTTCGGCTCGGTGCTCGGCCTCACGTCGGTGAAGATCGGTCTGGCGATCTTCATGGCCGTGCTGGCGAGCTCGATGTTCGGCGCCTTCGAGTTGGCGCTGCCCTCAGGCCTGGCCACCAGGCTCAACGGAGTCGGCGGCGGCGGCATCATCGGCGCCCTGTTGATGGGCAGCGTGGCTGGTTTCCTCGCGGCGCCGTGTACGGGCCCGGTGCTGACCGGCGTGCTCACCTGGGTGGCGCAGACGCGCGACCCGGTGATCGGTGGCGGCCTGCTCTTCATCTACGCGATGGGCATCGGCGTTCCGTTCTTCCTCATCGGCGTCTTCACCATGCGGCTGCCCAAGAGCGGCGTGTGGATGGAGTGGGTCAAGAGCGTGTTCGGGATCGCGCTGTTGGCGATGTCGATCGGCTATCTGAGCGACGCCTTCCCCGCGATTCGTGACGGGGTCGCTTCGTTGACCGAGCTCATGGGCCGCAGCGGCGCGATCAGCCTCGGGGCTGCGCTCGCGTTCATCGGCGTGGTGGTCGGCGCGATTCACCTCTCGTTCAAAGAGGGCAACCAGTGGCTGCCCAAGGGCATCGGTGTGCTGGCGGTGCTGATCGCCTTCATGATTCGAATGGGTGCTCCCGTCGCCGCGCCGAAGATCATCGCGGGCGGGGGCGCTCCGGCCGAGTTCGCGTGGGCGCTCACCTTCAAGCCGGAACAGTCGTTGGCGCCGTTCGAGCAAGCGCTCGCGCAGGCGAAGGCAGACTGCAAGCCGGTGATGATCGACTTCTTCGCCGACTGGTGTGCCGCCTGTAAGGAGCTCGATCACCTGACCTACGTCGCGCCCATGGTCGTCGCCGAAGCGGGCCGGTTCGTGACGATCAAGGTCGACGGCACCGACGAGAACGACGTGACCTCGGCGTTGTACGAGCGCTTCGGCGTGAAGGGGCTGCCCACGGTCGCCTTCATCGATCCGATGGGCAAGGTGCTGCAGAACCCGCGCATGACGGGCTTCATGCCGCCTGAGCAGTTCCTCCCCGAGATGCAGAAGATCGGTCTGGCCACGTGCTCGCGTACGCCTTGATTCTCATGACCGGCGCTTCCGATGGCGGCCACGAGGTGCTCGCGTTGCTCGAGCGCCAGGCCGCTGCGTGGAGCAAGGGCGATATCGACGCGTTCTGTTCGATCTACGCGGACGACGCGGTGTTCGTCTCGCCCAGCGGCGTCACGCGCGGCAGGGCCGAGGTGCTGGCGCGCTACAAGAAGAAGTACCCGACCGCTGCGGCGATGGGAACGCTGACGCTGAGCCCGGTCGACGTTCGCGAGACTGCCGACGCCGTCTCGGTCGCCGCGAAGTGGACGCTCGAATACCCCGACAAGCCGGCAGCGACCGGCCACACCGTCGTGGTGTTCCGCCGCACGCAGAACCAGTGGCGAATCGTTCACGACGCCTCCATGTGAAATCTGACCCTCTCCCTCCGGGGACAAGGGCAGGGTGAGGGCCAGGTCATTGCTCGCCGATTTGTTCGCTGGAACCGGTGCAGCCCCTTCGTGCACGATGGCCAGGTGAAGCACCTTTTCCTCATCGCTGCGTTGCTGCTGTCCTGCACCCCGAAGCCGGCCTCGACGCTGGTGCCCGACGTCGGCACGCCGACGCCCGATGGCGCCTCCGGGGTCGACGCAGGCCCTTCGTGCGCCTGCCAGCAATGGGGCAATCCCCGCAATCGCGGGGCGGTGAGCGAGCCGCTGGTCGAGCTTTCCGGCCTGGTGGCCAGCCGCGCGCAACCCGGAGTGCTCTACGCACACAACGACTCGGGCGATTCGGCGCGCTTCTTCGCGATCGCCACGACCGGAGCGATCGCTCAGACCTTCACGCTCGACGCCGCGACGGCCACCGACTGGGAAGACATCGCACTCGGCCCGTGTCCCGCCGGCACCTGCGTGTATCTGGGCGACATCGGCGACAACCTGCGGCTGCGCGCCGACTACGCCGTCTACCGCGTGACGGAGCCGACCGTGACGTCGGGCACCACGAGCGTTCCGTGGGAGCGCTTCCGCTACGAATATCCCCTGGGGGCGCGGCACAACTCGGAGTCGATCTTCATGCACCCGGGAACGGGGCGGCTCTACCTGGTCACCAAGGAAGACAGCGCGCCGAGCGAGGTCTACCGGTTTCCGTTGCCGTTCGACGCCAGCAAGGTCGCGACGCTCGAGCTGGTGGCCACGTTGACAGTTCCCTCTTCGACGGACCGGCCGCTGACCGGCGCTGACGTCAACGGGTGCGGCACGGCGGTGATGTTGCGCATGTACAACCGGCTGGTCGAGCTGCGGCTGCCGGCGGAAGAGACCGACTTCGAGAGGATCTTCGCGAGCGAGCCAATCACCGTGCCGACTGCCAGTGAAGTGCAGGGCGAGGCGGTCACCTACGGCGCGGACGGTCAGTCGTACTTCACGGCGAGCGAGAAGCTGGTCGATCCGCCTCCGCTCTACGAGTATCGCTGCCGATGATCTGGGTCGCTCCACCTCGGCCAGAGGTTCGCTGCGCTGCCGTCTGTCTCGCGCGGTGTTCCGCTGCTGTCGGTTTCGCTTCATGAACTGGAAGGCGGCCTTCGGTCACCTGGCTGCGCGCGTGGTGCAGGGCGTGGCGTGGGTCAGCCGGGCGCCCGAGCGGGGTCTCAGCCCAGCCGAGCGCGCGCTGGTGGCTCCGATCTATCAAGGCAGCGTCGACCTCTCGCGGGTTCGCCTGCGGGAGAACGTGCGCGGTCTGCTCAACGCCAGTCGCCGCGCGTTCGTGATCGAAGAGACGATGTTCCTGCCGAGCGGGTATCTGCCGCTGCGCAGCCACATCCTGGTGCACGAGGTGTGTCACGTCTGGCAGTTCCAGAACGGTGGCCACGCGTACATCGGCGACTCGGTGCACGCGCAGTTGCTGGGTGATGGGTACGAGTTGGAGAAGGGGCTGCTGCAAGGTCGCGCGTGGGCAGCGCTGAACGCGGAACAACAGGCGACGTTGATCGAGGCCTCGTTCACGCAGGGCTGCTTCGAGGGAAAGCCGTTCACGGTGCGCGGGCGCGACTGGACGGACTACTGGCGCACGGCCGTCGCTGAACTGCGGGCGGGGCGGGGCGCAGCCTTCAAGAAGTGAAGAACGCCCGTTCCTCCCGAGCAGGGGACCGGCTTCGCCGGCGATTTCGTCCGAAGGAACAGACGCACCGTTCGCATCGAGCGCAGTCGAGATGCCACCTCTGCGCCGCGCGGCAGGTGACCCC
>JBKJSE010000082.1:0-4056 GCA_046595925.1 Archangium sp.
CCTCTGCGCCGCGCGGCAGGTGACCCCTCGACTTCGCTCGGGGGGAACGGTGCTGTTCCTTAGGAGCGGAGTCGAGGGATTACCTCTGCTTCGCTCGCGAAGTGACCCCTCGACTTCGCTCGGTCGGCGGGGCCGGTGGTGGACCTATTTCACCAGTCTCTTCGGGAGAGGGAGCTCTTAATTCGAGCGCCGCGCCTCGAGCGCCGCGAACTGCCCCGCGTCCATGCCGACAGAACCGAAGTTCCGATCCGGAGCGACCTTCTCACCGTGGAAGTCACTGCCCGCGGTGCAGATCAAGCTGAACTCCTTCGCCCACTTCGCAAACAGCTCCCGCTGGCTGGGCGGATGGTCCTTGTGAATGACCTCGATGCCATCGAGCCCGGCCTTCGCCATGGTCTCGACCTCCAACCGATTGACGCGCGAGCTGCCGGGGTGCGCGATCGTCGCCGTGCCGCCGGCCCCGTGAATCAGGGTGATCGCCGCCTCGACGGAGAGCTCGAACCGCTGCACCCACGCCGAGCGGCCATCGCCCAGGAACCGGTCGAAGGCCTCCTTGTTCGAGGAGCACACGCGCAGCTCGACCAACACGCGGGCCAGATGAGGCCGGGTGAGGGTGGCATCACCGGCGAGCGCACGGACCTGCTCCATGGTGACCGGCACGCCCTGGGCGACCAGCTTCTTGACCATCTGCTCCATGCGCTTGCCGCGCTCCTCGACCAGCTGCACCGCATAGGCAGCCAGCTTCACGTCGGCCGGGTCGATGAAGTGCCCCAGAATGTGCACCTCGCGCCGATGGTGGATGCAGGAGATCTCGATGCCCGGCACCAACCGCATGTTCTTGGCCTTCGCGGCCGCCTCGCAGGCAGGCAACGCGGCGACGGTGTCGTGGTCGGTCACCGAGAGCACGGTGACGCCTGCCTTCGCGGCCAGCGCGACCTGCTCATCGGGCGGGTACTGCCCATCGGAAGCGGTCGTGTGCGAGTGCAGGTCGATCATGCTAAGCGTTCTGTTACTCCGCTATGCAGCACGCCTTCCAGATCTCCCGGAAGATTGAATACGGCACTCGGGCGATGCTCTTCCTCGCCTCCTTGCCGGACGGGATCACCACGTCTTTTCGTGAGATCGCGCGCCAGATGGACATCCCCGAGGAGTTCCTCGCGAAGATCCTGAAGACCCTGGTGAAGTCGAAGCTCGTGAAATCAGTGCGCGGCTCGCACGGCGGCTACTCGCTGGCGGTACCTGCCTCCCACGTCAGCTTCCTCGACGTGATCGAGGCGGTCGAAGGGCCCATCTCGGTCAACCTGTGCACCGAGAAGGATCACGGCGGCTGCAACTTCACTTCGTCGTGCACCATGTTCTCGGTCTGGACGCTGGGGCAGGAGCGCATGCTCGAGGTCTACCGGAACACCCGGCTCGACAAGCTGGCCATGCGCTCGTTGACGCACCGCTCTCCGCTGGTGCGCGCCGCGACACCGGCCTGAAATGAAAAAGCCCTCTCCCTTTCGAGAGAGGGCTTCGTTACCCCGCTCGATTCAGGGGTAGATGTTGACCGTGATGACGTCGGTGTTCGCCGACTTCTGGCCGCGGTCGTCCCACACCTCGAGACCGACGCGGAAGGTGCCGGTCACGCCCGCGGGAATGGTCAGCTTCGCCTTGTCGGTCATCACGCGCATGCCGTTGTTCTGGAGCGCGGCCGTGGTGGCCCCACCGGGAATGGGCGGGAGCAGGGCAAAGCGGTACTCGCGCACCATGTTGTTGTCCGTCGACGTCGCGCCCGAGAGGGTGATCTCGTCAGGGTTGATCATCGAGAGGTTGAACGCGGCCGAGGTCGTCGAGCCCATCACGCAGTTCGGATCGTTGACCAACTGGGCAGGCTGGCAGGCCGTGATGCCCGCGGTGGGAACCTGGTCGAGCGCGGCGTTCGAACGAAGGATCAGCTGTTTGTAGTTGGGGGCCCCGTAGTCCGTGTCGTTCGTGACAATTTTGAGTTCCGCGAGTTGCATTCCGCCCGACGTAGGCCGGCGGTACTGAACCGTTGCCTGGATGGAGCCACCGGCAGGCAAGCTGGTGTTCGGCGGGACGACTGGATCGATGAAGGTGAAGAATTCCGCCATCGAGAGGTGGCGGATACTCGACGAGTCGATCTTCAAGGTGCCGCAGCTCGCGCCGTTGCGAATGGTGATCAGCTTTGCCGTCAGCTCCTCGGTCGGGTCACCAAAATCCACTTCGTCGACCGGGTCGGTGGTGAGGCAGGGCTTGATGCCGCTGATCACCGAGACCACCACGGTACCGCCTGAGCCTGCGCCCATGCCGGGGATGTCGGCGACGATCTCGAGCTGATCGGAGACGAGCAGCGGCTGATCGACTTCCGTCACCTGAATGCTCACGCTGTTGGTGGGCTGAATCGTCTGGCCCTGCACGTTCTGGGTGACCGAGAAGCGGCTGTCGCTGCTGGTGGTGTTGCCCGACGAGCGGAACCGAACGCCAGAAATCAAGATGGGCGTGCTGCCGTCGTTGGTGACGCGGAAGTTCGCCTTGTTCTGAATGCGGGTCGCGTTGCCGCAGACGTCCTGGGGGTTGGTGTAGTTGCAGCTCGTGGGGCTCACATAGATGCTCGGCTTGATCGCGTTGGCCTGAATGGTGAGCCGGGCCGGGTTGGCCGCGCCGTCGCCGATCACCGGGTCGTTGCTCTTGAGCGTCAGCACCGCGTAGTGCGACTGCGAGCTCGAGCCCGAGCCATCATCCTGCGCGGTGAAGCGCAGCGTGATGATGGTCTCGTCGGTGCCGTCCGCCGTGGAGAGCAGGATGGGCGAGGTCACGCTGGGCGACGCAGACGGCGAGTCGAGGGTGAAGCCGTCGTTGGTGCCAGGCGTGGTCGAGCCGTCGATCTCGATCGCGGTGATCTTGAGCGCAGGGCAGCCGCGGTTGCGGATCTTCAGCTGCAGGGTGGCCGACTGGTCCATCAGCGTGTCGGGAAAATCGAGCGTGCAGTCGGACAACGGGGTGTCAGCGGTGCAGGTGACGAAGCCGCTCAGATCCTTCTTCTGGGGGGCGGTCTCGAGTGAAGGCTGCGCAGGCAGGTTGATGCCCGAGCCGATCAGCGTGAGCACGCGGTTCTCGGTGTCGTCGGTCTTGTCGTCGATCAGCAGCTCGGCGCGAACGTCGCCCTTCACGGTGGGCGAGAAGGAGATGGGAATCTCCACTTCGCTCAGGGAGCCGATCGAGGTGGGCAGCCCGGCGCCGAGGGTGAAGGCCGAAGCCCCCGCGCCGCTGATGGAGAGCGAAAGGTCGCTGCTGACCTTGCCCTGGTTGGTGATGGTGAACTTCTTGAGCTCGGGAAACACGTCGTTCACGACCGCGTTGTTCTCGTCGCGGGTGGGGCAGGCCGAGAAGCTCAGCGCCGTGGGGTTGGGAACGAAGTCGGGCTTGGTGCCATCGAGCACCTTCGGCTTGCAAGCCGAAGCGAGGAGCATCAGTGCTGCGAGGGTCAAGGTCAGATTCTTCAAGGAAAACTCCAGATCGGCCGTGTTGAGGTTCGGGTGTATACCGCCCGCGCTCATGGCCACCAAGACCCAGCAGACGCTTCGGAAGACGTATGACAAAGCCCGCCGAGTCAACCCTCGGCCCATTACGGGCAAAGAAACCGCCATCGAGCTGCTCGAGACGGCCTTTGGCGCCTACGTCGGCCGCCAGGAACGGACCGCTTTCGAGCTGATGCGCCGCTCGCTCGAAGAGAACGCGGCCATCTTTCTGACCTTGTCGGGCGCCATGACGCCGGCCGGGCTGCACCAGAGCTGCATCATTCCCCTGGTCGAGACGGGCGTCATCAGCGCCATCACCACCACTGGCGCCAACCTCTACCACGACGCCCACCGCGTCTTGAAACACCACATCCGCGAGGTGAACCCCAACGCGGGAGACATTCAGTACCGCACCGCGCGCATCATTCGCATCTACGACCTGGGCTTCGCCGAAGAGGTGCTGCTCGACACCGACCGGCTCTTCTCGGCGATCATCCGCCACGCGGACTTCCAGAAGAAGATGACCACGCCCGAG
>JBKJSE010000083.1:0-4371 GCA_046595925.1 Archangium sp.
CGATGGCCCCCGGCGCGCGGGTCATCAAGACGTTCAACCAGGCGTTCCAGCAAGTGCTGAGCGCGGACTCGCGGCTGTTCGGCGGGCAGAAGCCGACGATGTTTCATTGCGGCGACGACGCGGCGGCGAAGGCGGTCGCGGCCCAGCTCATCGAGGACACCGACTTCGAGGCGATCGACGCGGGCCCGCTCGAGAATGCCCGGTTGATCGAGGCCTACGCGCTGCTCGTCATTCGGCTCGGCCACACGCTGGGGTTGGGCACGGACATCGCCATGAAGCTGATGCGGCGCGCGCCCAGCGCCGCGACCTGAACCGGCGAGCTCAGGCCTTCTTGGCGGAGAACCGCCGCAGGGTGCCGTCGCTTCGCCGCCCTTCTTCCTCGATGACGAACCCGGCCGCCTCGACCGTCTCGACCGTGCGCCTGTTCGGGTGACACCCACCTGAGACCTTCGTCCACGCCGGTTGAAGCCGGTCCTGCAGGCGACCGCGCCAGCCCTCGTGGCGTACGTGCTCGATCATTCGCAGCTGGCCCTCGTCGGTGAGCACGCGCTGCACTTCGGCCAGCCCCACTTCAGGGCTGGGCACGCTGCAGAACACCAGCCCCGAGACGACGGTGTCGAACACGCCTTCGCGAAACGGCAACGCCTCGGCGCTCGCTCGCACGAAGCAGACCCTGGGAGCCCGGTGCTGCGCCACCTTCAGCACGCGCGCGTCTGGCTCGAGCGCCACCACCAGCGCGCCGGCCTCATACAGCGGCAGATTTCGGCCCGTGCCGCAGCCGACCTCGAGCGTGCGCCCCTTCGCGCCGCGCACGAGCCACTGACGCCAACGCTCGAAGCCAGCGCGCTCCATCACGAAACACATCGCGTCGTAGAGCCAGGGAACCTGCTCGACCCCGCGCCCGCTCATCGCGGCGAGACCCCAGAAGGCGAGACGATCTTCTCGAACGCGATGCGCAGCATCAGAGCAGGAGAGCACGAACGAGCCTCGCCGGGCACCGGCACACCGAGGTAGACCAGCCAGATGAGGCACCTTCTGCTGTCGGCGCTGCTGATGACGGGGTGTCACCGTTGCGCGGAGCCCCCTTCGACTCCTGCAGTCTCACTTGAAACACTCGGTGACGCAGGCCTCTCTTCGGCCGTGGTGGGAGCGGGAACTCCGGTGTGGTTCGAGGCGCAACCAACGGAGCCGTTGCTGAACACGAAGGTCGACCTGGGAACGATTCGGGCGACCGGCGACGAGCTCGAGGTCACCCTGGAGTGGCCGATGTCGCTCGGCCTGAAGCTGGCTATCGAAGCGAACGAGCCAGGCCTCGTCATCCCCGAAGGAAGCAGGCAGTTCTCGACAGAGCGAGTCGTGTGCACCGGGCGCGGCGCGATGCACTGGGAGACGCAGAGCCGCGTGCTCGGGCCCGATGGCGGCGTCCTTCGGAAGAAGGAGCAAGACCCGAAGATCGCGCGAGCAAGGGCCGAGGCTGAATTCGAAAGCTCGACGCCGGGGAGCTACGGCCCGAGCCCGCGGGGCCTCGTCTGCTGGGCAGTCGCGCGCAAGTGCCGCGGCGAGCCAGTCTCGTGGCCACCGCCACCAAACCTCACCCCGCTCGAATACTCAGATCGCGCCGACCGGATGCGAGCCGAATACAACGCGCACTTCGTCCCTGGTTGCAGTCTCACGCCGAAGTGAAGTTGGGAGCACCACATGGCCAGTTCAGTGTTCAAGAACATCACTTGCACGGTCGGCGCCACGCAGCGCGACGGCAGCATCGAGCTGATGGCCGCGGGGATGATGGTCTACGTGACACCCCAGACCGTGGTCGCGCCGGGCACTGAATTGAGCGTCGGCCACAAGGTGCTGGCCGACTACAGGTCCGACCGGCAGCAGATTGGCGACAACCAGGGGGCGCTCGTGCTGCGCGTGCGTGCGTATGGTCCCGACGAAGCCGACCTCGCGAAGCTGCAAAAGTTGCTCGCCCGGCTCGCGGCGGCAGGCGTTCCCGACCCGGGCTTTGGCGACGCGGCGAAGTATCTTCAGAAGCTCTTCCACGACAGCCTCACGCAGGGGACCCCTGTGGGCTCGATGAACGAGCGGCTCGTGCGCCTGCTCGAGGCGAAGGGGCTCCGCTTCCCGATGGACAGCTGGCAGCACGACATCGAGCCGGCGACGAGTGAGATGGAAGAGAAGCTTCAGTCGCTGGGCGTGACGACCGCGCTTCCCCGTACGCCGATCGAAGCCGTGTTCGAGGCGTACGCCGACGAGGACGACGATCAGCTCGCACGGCGCCACTTCTGCGCGGCGATCGCCAGGGAAGCGAACACCGTGCTCGAGCAGGCGGGCAAGCCACAGCGCTGGTTCGAGCTCGCGGATCTTCCGTGGGAGGACGACGAGCCGTTCTGGCTGCTGGTCACTCCCGCTCAGCGGGAAGGCCTGTTGCGCGAGAAGATCTTCAAGCCAGCGAAGGCCGTCTAGAAGACAAGAGGTCGAAGCGAGGAGCTCGAGCGGGTGGCGCAGTGCGGCGCGATTTGGTGCTGGGAAGTGGTGCTGACGCACGGCGATGATTGCCAGAGCGCTGCACCTGACTCGCCACCGCTTCTCCTGGAGACCCTCCCCATGGCCCGCACCCCGCTCTTCGACCGTTTCCGGTTCACCACCCGCGCCGCGGTGCTCTCCGAGTGTGAGGGGCTGAACTCAGAGGAGGCCATGGCGCGCGTGCGCGGCACCCGGCGCGACTTCGTGAAGGGCGCGGTGGCGCTCGGCGCGACGGCGCTGGTGGGTCGGGCCTTCGCCGCGAGGCCGGTGCAGTCCATCACGGTGGGCGTGGTGGGCGCGGGCCTGGCGGGGCTCGCCTGCGCGTATGAGCTCAAGAAGGCGGGCGTCAACGTCACGGTGCACGAGGCGTCGAGCCACGCGGGTGGGCGCTGCTTCTCTCTGGGTGGCGCCTTCGGTGGTCCAGTCACCTTTCCAGGTCAGGTGGTGGAGCGCGGCGGCGAGTTCATCGACACCGCGCACAAGGCGATGCTCGGCTACGCGCAGCAGTTCAACTTCGCGAAGGAAGACGTCAACAAGGTCCCCGGCGAAATCTTCTACTTCGTCAACGGGCAGCGCTACCCCGAGGCCCAGGTGGTGACCGAGTACCGCGCCTTCGTGGCCGCCATGCGCGCTGACCTGCAGCAGCTGTCTGCCGCGCCGACGGCCGACAACTTCACCCCCACCGACCGCGCGTTCGACCTCATCGACCTGCGCAGCTACCTCGACATGCGCGGCGCGGGGGCGATTCTCCGTGCGGTGGTCATCGAAGCCTACGAAGCGGAATACGGCCTGGCCGCCGAGCACCAGAGCTGCCTCAACTTCCTGTACTTCATCGGCGCCAACAAACGGTCGCGCTTCCAGCCGTTCGGCGGCAGTGACGAGCGGTACCACCTCATCGGCGGGAACCAGCAGATCCCCGTGGCGCTCGCCAACCAACTGCCCGGCCAGGTGCGCTACGGCGAGCGGCTGGAGCGCATTCGCAAGACGGCCGCGGGCACCACCGAGCTGACCCTGCGCGTGGGCAACCAGTCCATCACGGCGAGCTACGACGCGGTGGTGGTGGCCATCCCCTTCTCGGTGCTTCGCGGCGTGGCGCTCGACAGCTCGCTGGGGCTGCCCGCGTGGAAGACGCAGGCCATCAACCAGCTCAGCTACGGCACCAACGCCAAGCTGATGGTGGGCTTCAACGGCCCGTTCTGGACCGCGCTGGGCGCCACCGGCACGGCCTACGCCGACCTGCCCAACTGCCAGACCACCTGGGAGGTGAGCCCCACCACCGCCAGCGCGGGCCACGCGGTGCTCTGCGACTATTCGAGCGGCGCGCGCGGCGCGAACCTGAACCCCAACGACGTGCAGCAGGAAGCCGACCGTTTCGTGGCGGACCTCGAGCGCGTCTTCCCCGGTGCGAACGGGGCGGCGAAGCGGGTGAACAACAAGCGGGTCGCCCACCTCGAACACTGGCCGTCGAACCCGCTGACGCTGGGCAGCTACACCTGTTACCGGCCGGGCGACTTCACCTCCATCGCCGGCAACGAAGGCAAGAGCGTAGGCAGCGTGTTCTTCGCCGGCGAACACGCCAACAGCTTCTACCTGTGGCAGGGCTTCATGGAAGGCGCGGCCCTGTCAGGCAAAGACGCGGCCGCGGCCATTCTGCAGGCCGCCAAGGTGGGCGCGTTCGGCTGAAGCAGAACCAGACCCATTCGCTGCTGAAGGCCGTCGCGTTCACCGAATCGTCGTTACGACGCGTGGCTCGAAGACGGTCTCTTCGACGAGCACGCCCGTCGCCGAAACGCGCTGACGGACCGCGACCGTCCCGTGAACCGAGAAGGCGTTCCGGATGACCTG
>JBKJSE010000094.1:0-4633 GCA_046595925.1 Archangium sp.
GTACTCCCTCGACTCCGCTCGGGAGGACCGGTGTGTTCCTTCGGTCGAAATCGCCAGCGAAGCTGGTTCCTTGCTCGGGGGGAACGGTGCTGTTCCTGAGGAGCGCAGTCGAGGGATGACCTCTGTTTCGCTCGGCAAGTGACCCCTCGACTGGCTCGGGGTGACCGGTAGCTCAGAGGCTGGCGAGGGCGACGCGGTACAACGCGCGGTAGCCCATGCGGGGCGCCAGCTCGAACTTGTCGGCGTGAAAGCAGTCCTTCAGCACGGCCGCACCGGCAGGCGTGGTGTGCATCGAGAGCAACATCTTCTCGAGCTCGGTCACGGTCGCAGAGCCCGCACCCATCGAGACCGCCACGCCGTCATTGGGCGCTTCTTCCGTGAAGCCGAGCACGCGGAAGGCATTCTCTTTCTCGGGCCACACCTGCGCGAGCCCGGTGGTGGGCGTCGTGCCTGCCTTCGCGGCAGGCGCGAAGACCGAGGTGACGTCGGCCTTGCCGTCGAGCACGGCCTCCAGCGCGTTGCGGTAGTTGCCCACGAAGTCCTGCTGCTGAAACGTCTTCATCGGGTCGAGCCCGCGATCTCGCAAGAACGCCATGGGGAGCAGGAAGCCGCCCACCGAGTCGCGATCGCTCCAGCACGCCGTGCTGCCCTTGAGCGTATCGAGCGTGATGCTCGAGTCTTTCCGGCTGAGCAGCGCCGCGCGATACGCCGAAGCGCCATCACGCACGCCGCGCACCAGCACGCGAACACCCATCGCTTCGATGCGCGCACAGACGAACGGAGGCGCCCACGCCGCGTCGACCTTGCCCGAGAGCAGCTCACGCGCCAGTTGCTCATAGGTGGCCGGCAGCACCACTTCGGTCTCGCGGCCCAGGGCGGCGGTCAGGTGCGCCTGGAGCTGCTGCGCCCGTCCACCGACCTCATTTCCCAGCGAGGAGGGGATGGCGAAACGAACGTGGGTGCGGGGCGCCTTCGTCGACACGTCAGCTCTCCACCGTGATGCGAGCCACTTCGTCGTCGGCGAGCCCGAAGGTCGCCTGCAGCAGATCGAGCACGCGCAGCTCAGCTTGGGAAGGCTTGCCACTCGCGTAGGCCACGCGCACCGCCAGCCGGAACGCCTTGCTGCGCTGACCGTGCGTGCTCAGCCCTTGCGCCAGCACGGTCAAGCGCTGCGGCATGCCGTCTGAGGTGATGTTCGCCACCGCCGTGCGCAGGTACTGCTGCGCCGATTCCATCGAGGCTTCCTTGAACACCGGGTCGCCCGCGAGGTTCTCCAACATCGCGCTCAGCTCGCCCTCGCGAACTTTTCCGTCGGCCGCCGACACCAGCACCATCGTCTCGGCGTAGAGCTGCTCGAGCGGCTCGCCGAGCACCTCGGACAACGAGTCACCAGACTCCACGTTCACGAACACGCGCGAGACTTCGTCTTCGGTGAGGCCGAACGACGCCTGGAAGGTCTTGAGCAGGCCCAGCTCTTCGCGGGTGGCCTTGCGATCGGCGAGCGCGACGGCGGTGGCGAGGCCGAAGGCCAGCAGCCGGTTGCGGTGATCGGGGAGGCGGTCCTTGATGCCGTGCAGCAGCTCTTCCAGCGAGCGGCCGTGGGAAAGGCGTCGGGCCGAAGCCTCGACCATCGAGGAGAGCTCTTGAGCCATCACGCCTTCGAACTCCGGGCGCTCGATGATGCGGGAGAGCACCTGCTTGAGCTCGCCGGGGCTGATCTTCCCGTCGGCGCTGGCGGCGAGCACCATGGCGTCGAGCAGCGCGGCGTTGCGGTCATTCCTGGCCTGCGAAAGCGAGTCACGCGGCATCGGGCTTCTCCGTCTCGAGCTGAACCAGTCGCACCCAAGAGGCTTTATCCCCTTCAGCGGCGGCGGGAAGTGCCTCGGTGGGCAGGGACCACAACTTCTGATCGAGCAGGTGGCTGGGGTGAATGTTGCCCATGGCCGCCATCAACGAGTTGCGCACCATGGGAATGTCCCTGGAGAGCTCGTCGACCAGCCGCTTCACGCGCTTGCGCTGGAGGTTCTCCTGCGAACCGCACAGGTCGCAGGGAATGATGGGGAACTTCATCAGCTCGGCGAAGCGGGCGATCTCGGGCTCAGCGGCGTAGGCCAGCGGGCGAATGATGGTGTTTCGGCCGTCATCGCTCTTCAAGCGGGGCGGCATGGTGGCCGTCTTGCCCGCGAAGAATTGGTTGAGCAGCAGCGTGTGAATCATGTCGTCGCGGTGGTGACCCAGCGCGATCTTGGTGCAGCCCATCTCGACGGCCGCCGTGTAGAGGATGCCGCGGCGCAGGCGGGAGCAGAGGCTGCACTGGGTGACGCCCGGTTTGAGCTTCTCGAGCACCACGCTGTAGGTGTCTTCCTTGAGCAGCCGGTACTGGTAGTCGTTCTCTTTGAGCCACCCTTCCAGCATCGCCGCGGGGAAGCCGGGGTGACCCTGGTCGAGGTTGACGGCGATGAGCTCGAACTTGATGGGGGCCCTTCGCTGCAGCAGCCGCAGCACGTGGAGCATCGTGTACGAGTCTTTACCCCCCGAGATGGCGACCATGATGCGGTCGTTGGGCTCGATGAGGGAGAAGTCGTGCACGGCCTTGCCGACATGCTTGAGAAGCGATTTCTCCAGCTTGTTGAGCTCGTCCACGTTCACTCCTGGTGAGAGGGACCCCCCGACTCTCTTTGCGCGCCGATAGCCCACTATCAGGGGTTTTTGCTAGTGGCGTGTCCGTGCCCATTCCGATGACGACCCTCGACGTGACCCGTGAAGAGCAGCTGGGGCTGGTAGTGCAGAGCCTTGCCCCCGTGAAGGAGCTGGCCGTCGACGTCGAAGCCGATTCGATGCATCACTTTCGGGCGCGCCTCTGCTTCGTGCAGCTGGGCACCGACAAGGACATTTTTCTGCTCGACACGCTGGTGCCGGGAATCAGCCCCAAGGCGCTCGCGGCCACGTTCGAGAACCCTTCCATCACGAAGTTCTTCCACGCCGCCCAGGGCGACCTGCAGTACCTCGCCGAGGAAGGAGTGCGGGTGCGCGGGCTCTTCGACACGCACCGCGCGGCGACGCTGCTGGGCTGGCCCAAGGTCGGCCTGGTGGATCTGGTGAAAGAGAAGCTGGGTGCGGCGCTCAAGAAAGAGCACCAGCAGTCGGACTTCTCGATTCGCCCGCTGCCGCCCGAGCTGCGCGAATACATCGCCGACGACGTGCGCTACCTGTGCGAGGTGGGCCGTTGGGTGCGCGAGGCCTGCGTGAGCGCGGACATTCTGGAAGAGGTGCTGCTCGACTGCGATCGCATGTGCGACGACGCGGCGGCGCGGCCCGACCCCGAGAAGGACTACAACCCCAAGCTGCCTCGCCAGGGGCTGTCGCGCGAGCAGTACGCGGTGGCCTTTCACGTGGCGCACGCGCTCCACAAGAAGCGGCTCGAGTGGGCGGCGGCGGAAGACCTGCCGATGGGCCGCATGCTCTCGAACATGGCCCTGGGGGCGATCGCCACCAAGCCGCCGGCGGATCTGCGGGCGATGGTGAAGCTGGAAGGCGTGCGTGGCTCGTTCGTGCGGGCGCACGGCGACGAGCTGATGGCGATCATCGAGCGCATTCAGGCCGAGGTGAAGTCGGGTTCGCTGGAGGCCCCTGAAGAGAAGAAAGACCGCGACCCCAAGCGCAAGAAGCGGGAAGAGGCGCTGATGGACTGGCGCAAGGCCGAGGCGGTGGGGCGCAAGGTGACGCCTTCCGCGGTGCTCTCGAACGGCCTCGTTTCCGAGCTTTCGGGGGCCCCTCCGGCCACCCTCGAGGGTCTCGAAAAAGTGCCGTATTTCGGGCAGAAGCGACTGAACCGGTACGGGCAGACCCTGCTGGCGCTGCTCGATCCGCTTCGGTGACCTCCCCTCTTGGGAGGCTAGACCTCGTACGGACTTCGTTGTAGGTGATCGCTTTTAAGCTCTCGAAAGGAGTCGGCCCATGTTCAACGGACCCTCGAAACGGCAGAAAGAGCTCGCCCGCCTGGAGCACAAGAAGGAAAAGGCGGCGAAGCTGGAGGAGCGCAAGAAGGAGAAGGACGCTCGTGGTCCCAAGGACCCGAACGCCGTCGATCCTGACATCGCGCACATCATCCCGGGACCGCAGCCCATCCCGGAGGAGTAAGTCGCTGTTCTCCCTGTCCCCGTGGGACAGGGTCGGGGTGAGGGCGCCGTTTGTCCAATCTGGTGCTCCTCCTCGTGTGTTTCTTCGTGGGCGTGTTCGCACGCCGCACGAAGGCGCTTCCTGCTGACAGTCATCGCCCGGTGAACGCGTGGGTGATGTACGTGTCGTTGCCGGCGCTGGTGTTCCGCTCGATCCACGGAGTGACGCTGGACGCACCGTTGCTGCTGTCCGCGGCCTCGTTGTGGCTGGTCTTCCTGCTGCCCGCCGCGCTCGCGCTGTTTCTGGTGCGAAGAGGAGGCTCCAAAGAAAACCTGGGAGCCCTCGCGCTGTGTGCTGGCCTGAGCAACACCGCCTTCGTGGGCCTGCCGTTGATCGAAGCGATCGCGGGCAAGGAAGCGCTCGGCCCCGCCGCGGTCGTCGATCAACTGGGAACCTTCCTGGCGCTCTTCCTCTTCGCGATGCCCTTCGCCACCCACCTGTCTCCCTCGCCTCG
>JBKJSE010000188.1:0-7664 GCA_046595925.1 Archangium sp.
GACACAGATTCTCCGCGACTGCATTGTGGTCACCTCGTTCATCACCGGCGGGGCAGACGGCAAGCCGCAAGCGAACAAGCAGAACATGTGCGTCAAGACAGACTCGCGGAGCGTCGATCCACTCGATCTGCTCAAGGGCAAGGAATACACGCAATGAGCACCGAGAGCCGCAGCGGAATCAGCCAGGAGAAGATCATCATGAAAAGTGCCCTGTTGTTTGCTGGGCTCCTCGCATCGACGGCCTTCGCCGCGTCGGGCAACGCCCTCACGGGCGTCTCGGTCGCGCCTTCGACCAATGGTGTCGAGATCACGGTGCGCTGCAGCCAGCCGCCCGTGTTCAACGTGTTCAGGCTCAAAGAACCCGACCGCCTGGTGGTCGACGTGTCCGGCGCTTCGATCGACGCGATCAAGGGGCACCACGAAGGCTCGGGCCCGGTCACCGGCATCGTCGCCTCGCAGTTCTCTGACGCGAAGGCCGAGGTCGGCCGCCTGTTGCTGGGGCTGTCGAACGCGCGCCGCTACGACGTGAAGGCCGTCGACAACGCGCTCGTCATCTCGATCGAAGGTGAGCCGCGGCAGGACGCGCCGGTCGCCGCCGTGGTGACGCCGAAGGCCGAGGTCGTCGTTGCCGCCGAGTCGGTGAAGTCGTCGGTGCCCGGCGAGACGATCATCGCCTCGCGAATCGACGAGAAGCCGGTGAAGAGGCCGGCCACCCGCCTCAAGAGCATCACCGCCTCGTCGGAAGGCCTCAAGCTGGTGACCGATGGAGAAGTGGCGAAGTTCGAGGTCATCGAGCTCGCCGACCCGGCGCGCCTGGCCATCGACCTGTTCGGGCTCAAGGGGTCGCCTCGTGCTCCTCGCACCGGGTTGACCAACGTTCGGGACGTGCGCGTGGGTGCACACGACGAGAAGGTGCGCGTGGTGATCGAGTTCGCGCAGCGCCCCACCTTCGACGTGCGCCGCCGCGCTGATGGCGTGGCCATCGGCATCAAGGGTGTCTCGAAGGAAGTGGCCGAGACCGCCGCTGCCGCGCCCGCTGAAGGCGTGGAAGCCGAGATCGACGGCGCGCCGGTCGCGTTGGAGAACTCAGTGAGCGTCGCCGCGCCCGATGCACGGGTCGACATCACCGACGTCAGCTTCAAGGAGTCGAGCAACGGCGGCGTGGTGCAGCTCAAGCTCAAGGGTAACCCCCGGTGGACGGTCGAGCGCCCCGACGGCAAGAGCGCCGTGTTGAACCTCGAAGGTGCGCACATCGCCCGTCAGCTCGAGCGCAGCCTCGACACGAGCGCGCTGGAGACCCCGGTCAAGATGGTCAGCGTCTTCGCCGTGCCTGGCTCGAGCAACCGCGTTCGCGTGGTGGTGGCCGGTGGCCAGGCCCTCGACCAGCTCGTCAATGAGCGACCGGGCGTCATGCAGTGGCGCTTCAGCACCAAGGGTGGCTCTGAGCAGATCGTCTCGCAGGATCGTTCGGCCGGCTTCTCGACCGAAGCGAACGAGGTGACGGAAGAGGGTGCTCCCCAGCAGCGCCGCAACTACGTGGGCAAGCGCGTGTCGTTCGAGTTCAAAGACATCGACATCCACAACCTGCTGCGCATCATCGCGGAGATCTCGAAGAAGAACATCGTGGTGGCCGATGACGTGGGCGGGAAGATCACCGTTCGCCTGCGCAACGTGCCGTGGGACCAGGCGCTCGACCTGGTGCTGCGCTCGAAGAGCCTGGGCAAGGAAGAGTTCGGCAACATCATTCGCGTGGCGCCGCTCGCCACGCTCGAGACCGAGGCCAAGGCCCGCGCCGAACGCCGCAAGAACCTGATCGAGTCGACGCCCCTGTCCGTGAGCCTCATCTCGGTCAACTACGCGACGGCCACCGAAATGGCGGCGCGCGTGAAGGAAATTCTCTCGGCCCGCGGCAACGTCACCGTCGACACCCGCACCAACACCCTCATCGTGCGCGACCTGCCTGAGAACATGGGCAAGGTGCGTTCGCTGGTGGCCAGCCTCGATCTGCAGACGCCTCAGGTGCTCATCGAGAGCCGCATCGTCGAAGCGAGCACCACGTTCCGGCGCGAGGTCGGTATTCAGTGGGGTGGTCAGGGGCTGATGTCAGGCGTCAACGGCAACCCGACGGGTCTCGTCTTTCCCAGCTCGGTCGCGGTGACGGGCGCGTCGGTCGAAGGTGGCAGCCTGGGTAACCCGGCCGTCTCGAACTACGCGGTCAGCTTGCCGGTCGGCGCAGGTGCCGGCTCAGGCGGCGCGCTGGGTCTGGCGTTCGGCTCGGCAGGCGGCGCGGTGGCCTTGAACCTCCGGCTCTCGGCGTTGGAAGCGCAGGGCGCGGTGAAGACCATCTCGGCACCGAAGGTCACCACCCTCGACAACGCCACGGCGCGCATCAGCCAGGGTGTCTCGATTCCCTTCAGCCAGGTCTCGGCGGCAGGCGCCAACACCCAGTTCTTCGAAGCGCGGCTCTCGCTCGAGGTCACTCCGCACATCACCCAGGACGCCAGCGTCTTGATGAACATCCGCGCGGAGAACAACCAGCCTGACCCCGGTGTTCGTGGCTCGAACGGCCAGCCCGGTATCGCGCGAAAAGAAGCGGCGACGAACGTGCTCGTGAAGGACGGCGAGACCACGGTCATCGGCGGCATCTACGTGCGCGGTGGGGCGAACTCGCAGTCGGGCCTCCCTATCCTCAGCAAGATTCCTGTGCTGGGCTTCTTCTTCCGTAACTCGACCGAGCTCGAGACCAAGAACGAGCTGCTGATCTTCGTCACTCCCCGCATCCTGAATCGCAGCGCGGTCGCGCAGAACCCGTGAGGACCACCATGAAACTCAAGACACTCCTGTTGACCGCCGCCCTCGCGGTGACCACGTCGTGCGCCAACCAGACCGAGAACTTCTTCGTCGAGCGGTTCTACCCGCTCAGCCCCGGTTGCGACGGCACCAAGCCCGATGAGTTCATCTCGCCCAACGGCTACCTCGACGTGGCCGCGGGTTCGGCCCAGTTCTTCATCGGCATGAAGATCACCGGGGCGCAGAACATTGAGCAGCAGGAGATCGCGGTCGGGGGCGTGATCCTCGAGCGCGAGAACCGCAGCCGGCCGCTCATCAACCAGATGGTGGTCAACTACCGGTTGAGCAAGCGGGTCGGGGCGGCCCCCAAGCCGTACATCTCGAACTTCAGCATTCCGTTCTCGGAAGAGGGCTCGGTGTTCGGGCCGATTCAGCTGATCAGCCCCGAGCTCGCCACCGCGCTCTTCGACGGGCTCCAGCCTTCGCCCGGCGTCGCACCGTCTGCGGTGATCGAAGACTTCGTCGACATTCAGGTCGACGTCGAGTTCAAGGGTGAGTTCTCGGGCTCGAAGGCCCCCTTCACCACGGGCGTCGCGACCTACCCGATTCGTGCCTACCGCTCGAACCCCACCAGCTGCACCAACGGCTTCGTGAAGTTCAAGGTCGACCCCACCACGGCGACCCCCGACCTGTGCCAGTACGTCGGTCAGACGAGCACCCAGCTGCTCGCCCCGACGACTCCTTCGGTCTGCTGCGCTGGCGTCGGCGTCGGGCCCGGGTGCTGAGCGATGGGCTTCCGTGAACACCTCGAAGCGGTCGTCAGCTCGGTCAGTGGCTCGGTGGCCTGCAGCCTGGTCGGCTTCGACGGCATCGCCGTCGATACGCACCAGCCCGAAGCGCGCGCAGCCGATGCGGCGGCCATCGAGCTGAACAACGCGCTGACGGAGTACGGCAACCTGCTCAGTCAGCTCAAGAGCACCGCCTTGACCCTGAAGACGGGGGCGATCGGCGAGATGTCGGTCAACACCGAAAAGATCATCACCATCATGCGGATGGTCAATCAGGAGTACTACGTGGTGCTCGCCCTGATGCCCGACGGCAACTACGGCAAGGGCCGCTACGCGCTGCGCATCGCCGCGCCGAAGCTGGCCAAAGAACTGCTCTAAAGCCCCGGTTTGGTTGCGGGTGGTTCCGATTCATGACGCGCTGTGCCTCGACCAGGCACGGCGCGTTCTTCGTTGGGGCGCTCGTGTTGTTCTTGCGAGGTGCGTGGAGGCGGGGGTATGGACTCCCGCGTTCATCTTTTTCCGACTGATGAGGAAACACCATGGCTGGCGTCATCGACACGTCTGAGTTCCGCAAGGGCATGAAGATCGAGATCGACGGAGAACCCTTCGAGATCCTCGACTTTCAGCACGTGAAGCCGGGCAAAGGCTCTGCGTTCACCCGCACCACCATTCGCAGCGTCTTGAGCGGCCGCAACCTGCAGCCCACGTTCAAGAGCGGCGACAAGGTGGGGCGCCCCGACATCGAAGAGAAAGACATGCAGTTTCTCTACGCCCAGGGCGACGAGTACCACTTCATGGATCAGCGGTCGTTCGAGCAGACCTACTTGAACGCGAAGACCCTCGGCGAGGCGAAGAACTTCCTCAAAGAGAACATTCAGGCGGCCGTGCTCTTCTTCAACGGCAAGGCGATCGGCGTGACGCTGCCCAACTCGGTCGACCTGAAGGTCATCAAGTGCGACCCCGGCGTGCGCGGCGACACCGTGTCGGGCGCCCAGAAGCCGGCCATTCTCGAGACGGGTTACCAGATCAACGTGCCGCTCTTCGTGAACGAAGGCGACGTGCTGAAGATCGACACGCGGTCGGGCGAGTACCTCACCCGCGCCTCGACGGCCTGAAAATTCCTTCCACTCCCTCTCGAGGAAAACAAAAGACCATGGCGACGAAGGTCAAGTCGAAGGACCCCCTTCAGGTGGGCGGCACGACGTCACTCGATGTCGAAGCGCTCCGGCAGATCGTGGAGATCCTCGAGGCCAGCGAGATCTCGCGCCTCGATTGGACCAACGGCGACGAGCGGCTGACCATTCGCCGTGGGCCGCCGGCCACCCAGGTGGTGCAGCACATGAACGCGCCGATGCCGGTGAGCTCAGGGGTGACGGTGATGCCCTCGCACGGTTCGGTTTCGCACGCGCCGCCGCCCTCGCAGCCCAGGCCTTCCGCGCCCTCGCGCTCGGAAAACGTCGTCGAGAAGAAGGGGCACATCATCACCTCGCCCTTCGTCGGCACGTTCTACCGTTCGCCTGCGCCCGATCAGCCGGCGTACGCAGAGGTCGGCACCGCCGTGAAGAAGGGGCAGGTGCTCTGCATCATCGAGGCGATGAAGCTGATGAACGAGATCGAGTCTGAGGTGGCCGGCAAGGTCGCCGAAGTGCTCGCGCAGAACGGTCAGCCCGTCGAGTTCGGTCAGCCGCTCTACCGCATCGAGCCGGCTTGACCTCGTCGTTCGCCGTCGCCCATCACCGGGAGCCAACGTGTTCAAGAAGGTCCTGATCGCGAACCGCGGGGAGATCGCGCTGCGGGTGATCCGCGCGTGCAAAGAGCTGGGCATCGCCACCGTGGCGGTGCACTCGACGGCCGACGCCAACGCGCTGCACGTTCGTTTCGCCGACGAGGCCGTGTGCATCGGCCCTCCGGCTTCGAAGGAGAGCTACCTCAACGTGCCGGCGCTGCTGTCGGCCGCCGAGATCACCCGCGCCGACGCGATTCACCCCGGCTACGGCTTCCTCTCGGAGAACGCCGAGTTCGCCGACGTCTGCCGCAAGTGCCAGATCACCTTCATCGGCCCGAAGCCCGAGCACATCAGGCTGATGGGCAACAAGGTGCGCGCGCGCGACGCCGCCAAGGCCGCGGGCCTGCCGCTGCTCCCTGGTTCACCGGGCGTGCTCAAGAGCTCGGAAGAAGCAGAGCTCCTCGCGAAGGAAATCGGCTACCCGGTCATCCTGAAAGCGGCCGCCGGTGGTGGTGGCCGCGGCATGAAGATCGTCCGTGAGCCCCGCGCGATCGCGCAGGCGTTCGCGACGGCGTCGGCTGAAGCGGTCAACGCGTTCGGCAACGGCGACATGTACCTCGAGCGGTACGTCGAGAAGCCGCGCCACATCGAGATTCAGATCGTCGGCGACCTCTTCGGCAACGTGGTGCACCTGTTCGAGCGCGAGTGCTCGGTGCAGCGCCGCCACCAGAAGCTCATCGAAGAGAGCCCCTCGATGGCGGTCAGCCCGGCGCTCCGCGAAGAGATGGGTCGGGTGTCCGTCGACGCCATGAAGGCCATCGGGTACTCGAACCTCGGCACCATCGAGTACTTGATGGATGAAAAGGGTCGTTTCTACTTCATGGAAATGAACACCCGCGTTCAGGTCGAGCACCCGGTCACCGAGCAGGTGACGGGCATTGACCTCGTGCGCACCCAGCTGCTGCTCGCCGCCGGCGAAAAGCTCTGGTTCAAGCAGGAAGACCTGCAGCTCAAGGGCTCGTCGATCGAGTGCCGCGTGAACGCGGAAGACCCGGTCACCTTCGCGCCCTGGCCGGGGAAGATCACCGCCTACAACCCGCCCGGCGGGCTGGGAGTGCGAGTCGATTCAGCAGCTTACGAGAACTACACCATTCCCCCGCACTACGACTCGCTGGTGGCCAAGCTCATCGTCACGGCCGACACCCGCGAATTGGCCATCAAGCGCATGCAGCGGGCGCTGGGGGAATACGTGATTCAGGGCATTCGAACGAACATCCCCTTCCACCGGGCGGCGCTCCAGGAAGAGAGCTTCATTCGCGGGGAATACGACACCCGCTTCGTGGAACGCATGCACGCATCTGAGACCGGAACGCAACGGCTGCGAAAAGCCGTCGAAGAGACTCCCTGAACGGCAAGCACGCTTCTTGGACCATGCGGTTTCGTCTGGTAGCGTCATCGCTCGTGTCGCGCGCTTTCCTTCGTCAAAACTTCAGTCGTTCCTGATCCTTGGACAAGAACAAGATCATCGAAGCTGCTGCCAAGCTCGTCGCCAAGGGGGCGTACGATAAGGCGATCAAGGAGTACCAGAAGGTCCTCGACGCGGACCCGAAGGACGTCCGGATTCTCCAGAAGATGGGAGAGCTGTTTCAGAAGAAGAACGACAACTCGCAAGCGGCCCAATATTTCACGCGCGTCGCCGAGAGCTACACCAACGACGGTTTCTTTCTCAAAGCCGTCGCGCTCTACAAGCAGGTCCTGAAGCTCGATTCCTCCTTGATGGAGGTGAACATCAAGCTCGCCGAGCTGCATCAGCAGCTGCAGCTGATGGGCGAGTCGATGGCGTATTTTCAGATCGTCGCGACGTACTACGACAAGCAGGGCGACACGCGGCGCAGCCTCGAGGTGCTGCGCAAGATGGTCGACCTCGATCCCGACAACGTCGCCTCGCGCGTGAAGCTGGCCGATCTCTACGTGCGCGAAGGCTTGAACGCCGAAGCGGCCGGTGAGTTCACCAAGGCCGCCGAGCACCTCAAGCGCAACAGCCGCACCGACGACTACCTGCGCGTGGCCGAGCGGCTCTCGTCGCTGCAGCCCGACAACCTGCGCCTCGCCAAGGAGCTGGCTGAAGCGTACCTGCAGAAGAACGATCAGAAGCGCGCGCTCGCCAAGCTGCAGATCTGCTTCAAGGCCGACAACCGCGACATCGACACGCTGCGCCTGCTCGCCGTCGCGTTCCAGGGCCTGGGCCAGATGTCGAAGACCATCTCGGTCTTCAAAGAGCTCGCGCGCGCGTACGAAGACAAGAACATGCAGGGCGAGGCCGAGCAGGTCTGGGCCCAGGTCGGCCAGCTCGACCCCGC
>JBKJSE010000155.1:0-7407 GCA_046595925.1 Archangium sp.
AGTTCGGGCACGCGCTCGCGGACAGTGCGAAAGAAAGAGCCGGGCTTGAGCGCATCAGGGCGGCGGCCCGACATGCCGAGCGTGCCGCCGGTGTGCACCAGGAGGATTTTTTTCATGAGCCAACGCCTTGGGGCCGATGGAACAGAGGGGAAAGAGGGCGGACTGCGTTCCTTTACAAGCCAGCACCCGGTGGCTACAACGACTCGCATCGTGGCGCACCTCCTCGCGAAATCCCTGGCGCTGGCGGCGACGATGTTGCTGCTGTCTTCTGACGTGGCTCTGGCCCAGACCGACCCCGCCCGGGTGCTCGAAGGCGTTCCCGGCTTCGACTTCAACCGACTGCCGGCCCCCGCCAAGCGCGAGCTCGTCAGCGTGTTGACCGACGAGTTCGACTACTGCGGCCGCCCCCTCACCCTGCTGGCCTCGCTGAAGAAGGGTGACGCCTGCAAGCACACCCGCCGCCTGGTGGGCCTGGGCGCGACGATGGCCGCGGACGGCTCGGCTGCCAGTGAGATCATCGTCTACCTGAGCCGGTACAATCAGGGCTTCAACAAGAGCCGCTCGTCCTTCAAGCCCGATGAGCGCCAGTGCGTCGGCCCCAAAGACGCGAAGGTCACCCTGGTCGAGTTCAGCGACTTCGAGTGCCCCGCTTGTGCCGCGGCCCGCCCCATCCTCGAGGAGTACGCGAAGCAGCGGCCCACCGTGCGCCTGTGTTGGATGGCGTACCCGCTGCCGATGCACGCCAACGCGATGTACGCCGGGCAGGCTGCGCTGTTCGCGCGCGATGCGGGCAAGTTCTGGCAGGTGCACGACGCGCTGTTCGACAACCAGCTGTCCATCTCGGAAGAGTTCATTCGAGCGCTGCTCGGCAAGCAGGGGCTCGACGTGAAGGCGTTCGAGAAGGCGGTCGCCTCGAAGAAGTACGTCGAAGAGATCGAGTCGATGAAGGAAGCGGGCAAGAAGGCCAGCGTCGACTCCACGCCGTCGATCTACGTCAACGGCCGCAAGTACAACCTCGGCCTGAGCGCCGAGTCCCTCTCACTCGCGGTCGACGATGAGCTCGACTGGGTGACTGGCAACAGCGCCTGGCCCTCGAACTGACCTTGGACGCACGATTCCTCGTCGATGCGCGTGGCTGGTTGGCCCCTGCAGACGGCGGGGGCTCGCCCCTGGGTGGCCGCACCGGCTACTTCCGGCTGCAGAACACGTCGCCCGATTGGATTCTGCTGCTGCGCAGCCCGGCTCAGGGCGGCATGCAGGAGACCCGCCCGCGCGTGGTGCTCTCGGGTGACTGCGGCGCGTTTCACCTCGCTGACCTGATCGCCTTTCTCGGCCAGTCGCGGTGGACGGGGGTGCTTCGCGTCACCGCGCCTTCGGGTGAACGCAGCCTGCTCTTGAAGGACGGTGACGTGCGCTCGGCGGCCAGCGACTCGTCGGGTGATCGCATCGGCGAGGTCATGGTGCGCATGGGGTACATGACGCGCCTCGCGCTCGAGAAGGTGCTCGCAGAAGCGCCGCCTTCACGCATCGGCAAGGCGCTGGTCGAGCGCGGCCTCATCAAGGCGCACGATCTCTACAAGTGCCTCAATGAGCAGATCAGCGAGATCTTCCACGGCATCATGCTGTCGAAGGAAGGCGCGTTCGCGCTCATCGATCAAGAGATCGACGAGAAGGCGCTGACGCACAACCTGTCGCTGTCGATGAACGGCTTGCTGATGGACAGCATCCGGAAGATCGACGAGCTGACGCAGTTCCGAAAGCGCATCCCCCACGGGCGCATGTACGTGCTGCCGCGCAAGCAGCCGGAAGACGAGATCGAGCCCGAAGAGACCGCGGTGCTCGCGTACGTCGACGGCCAGCGCACGGTGATCGAGGTGGGTCAGCTCGCGCGTTTCTCCGAGTTCGATGCCACGCGCATCGTGCATCACCTGATGGAGATGGGCCTGGTGAAGGTCGCCGAGACCCCCGGCGCTGCGCCCGCCGCGTCCACCCAATCGTCGGCCGACATCGCGCCAGTGGCGGCCAAGCGTGCTGCCCCCGCCGCCGTGCCCAGGCCCGTCGTGCTCTCGGTGGAGATGGTGGTCGGCGTGTTCAACACCATCTACAGCGAGGTGCGTGACGAGGTGGCCGCGCGCGGCACGCTCGAGCCTTTCCTCACCTCGGCGAACGCGGCGCTCAAGGGCAACGGCGTGTCGACCTCGCCGGTGCTCAACGGCCTGTCGTTCGGCGACGACGGCATGCTCGAGTCTGCCGAGCTCATCGAGCGGTACGCGCAGCTCAGCGCCGACGGTCACCTGGGCGCAGAGCCCCTGACCTCGCTCAAGCAGGCGCTGTCTGACGTGATGTTCTTTCTGCTCTTCCAGGCCGGCGAGCTGCTCGAGTCTGCCGCCGATGAAGAGCTCGCGCGCCGGGTCAAAGAGCATCTGGCCGCGCTCGAACCGAAGTGACCATGTTGCTCCCTACCTTGACGGCTGATCTCCCGGGCTGCGGCGGCACGTTCAAAGGCACGCCCGAAGACTTCATCGTCGAAGAGATCCCCGCGTACGAGCCTTCGGGCGAGCAAGACTGCGAACACCTCTATCTGTGGATCGAGAAGCGCGGCCGGTCGACGCAAGACGTGGCCAAGGCGCTCGCGCAGCACTGCGGCATGAACGAGAAGGACGTGAGCTGGGCGGGTCTGAAAGATCGCCAGGCCATCACCCGCCAATATCTGTGTGCGCCCGCGCGCTACGTCGAGCCGAAGCTCGCCACCTTCGTGATGGAAGGCGTCACCGTGCTGCGCACTGCGCGGCATCGCAACAAGCTCAAGGGTGGCCACCTTCACGGCAACAAGTTCACCTTGATGGTGCGTGGGGTGAAGAATCACGACGTCGCGCAGGAGACGCTCGCGCGGCTGGTGAAGCTGGGCATTCCCAACTTCTTCGGTGAGCAGCGCTTCGGCATCGGTGGTGACAACGCCGAGAAGGGCAAGCGCATCTTGCAGTCGGGTGGGCGGCATCGCGACCGGTTCGAGCGGAAGCTGTTTCTCTCGGCGTACCAGAGCGACCTGTTCAACCGCGTGCTGGCGCGAAGGCTCGAGGCGGGCACGTTCGCGACGGCGTTGCTGGGCGACGTGCTCAAGAAGAACGTCACTGGCGGCGAGTTCGTCTGCGCGGATCCGATCGTCGATCAGCCGCGGGTCGACAGCCTCGAGGTGAGCCCGACGGGTCCGTTGTTCGGTCCGGAGATGCGGCGGCCCGAGGGCGCGGTCGATGCGCTCGAAGAAGGTGTGCTGGCCGAAGAAGGCGTCACGCGTGAGCTCTTCGTCGCGGGTGGCAACGAGACGATGGGAGCCCGACGCCTGCTTCGCATCGCAATGCAGCTGGAGAGCGCAGTGCCGCAGGGCGACTCGCTCGAGCTGAAGTTCTCGTTGCCTGCCGGCAGCTACGCGACCGTGCTGCTGCGAGAGCTACTGAAGAACTGATCTCCCTCTCCCCTCGGGAGAGGGTCGGGGTGAGGGCCGAACCTAGATCCCAACTCCGACACCAAGTCGCCAGAGCCCGATGGCGGGTTCACGCCCGAAGAAGAACTCCATTCCCACTTCGACGAAGAAGGGGAACCACCAGCCCGATGGCCGAAGTCGCGTCAGCCCGAAATGAATTCCCCCGAGAAATGAAGGGGTGGTGATTGCAGGATCCACGAAACCAGCCCCCCCTCCCGCGAAGAGCCCCACCGTGAGCTCCGGCACCAGCAGCCGCTCGAAGGCGCTGATGTTGAACCCTTCGAGTCGCACCACCGCGTGCAGCAGGTGTCCCGAAGGAACCGCCATCCCCTGCCGATCGGCATTGGGAGCGAGCTCGTACATGCCGATCACCGAAAGCGCCGCATGCGAGCCGAGGAGAACCCGCAGCCCAAGGCGCACTCCGGCCGCAGGGGCGTCGAGATTGAGGCCCAGAAGCAGGTGCACACCGGCGGTCAGCCCCAGAAAGGGCGTCACAGGCTCTGGCTCCGCCGACGTCGACAACGACAACGCCGGCTCATCAGCCCACGTCTCCGCGCGAGCTGAGCCCGCGACCAGCATGCCGACCACCAGCGCCCGGAAGATCACCTACTCGAGCAGCTTCTGATTCATGAACAGCGCCGCCTGATGCGCGAGATAGGCCATCACGCCGACCTCGTGCTCGAGGAACTGCGGCCCGCCCTTGCGGTTGATCACCTGCACGCAACCGAACGAACGGCCGTGAGTCATCATCGGCGCGCACAACATCGATCGCGTCGCGTAGCCGATGCGCTCACCGATGTCGGCGTAGAACCGGGGGTCCTTCTCCACGTCTGACACGGCGACGGACACACCTTCGGCCGCGCAGAACCCGGCGATGCCAGTGCCGGCGGGGACGATGAGCTTCGACTTCATGATCTCTTTCGCCTTGGGCCCGCGGGCCGCGACGAAGGTGAGATCGCCCGTGGCGCCATCAGCGCGCAGCACCGAGCCGGCCTCGCAGGGCACCTTCTCCATCACCAGATCGAGCACGAACTCCATCGCCTCTTCGATCTCCTTCTTCGAGCCGAGATCGACCACGCGCAGGAAGATGTCCGCCAGAATGTCTTCCGTTTCCTGGCGCTGCGACTTGGCGAGGTTCGGGCTCGACTTGACGCGGCCGATGCTCCCGGTGCTCGGGCGAATCGGCTGAACGAGCTCTTCGACGTCTTTGAGCTCGAGGCGCGCCGAGGGCTTGTTCTGACGCGGCGCCGGCGTGGCGTTGCGGGGAGCGGCGTTGGGCACCGACGCGGGGATCGGCGACATCGAGCCACCCGGCAGCGTCTTGCTCAGGTCGGCCGCGGGCATCTTCAGCGGCTCGCCACCCTTCGCGGTGACGTCGTTCGCGCTCGCACCCCGCCCCGCCGCGGCAGGCGCCGGCGTCAGGGGCTGGGTCTTGTTGTCCTCGGGCCGCTTGACGGCGGGCAGCCCGGGCTCGGTCTTCGTCTCGGTGCGCGCGACACCCGGCCGAATCTGCGAGGGGCGTTTGACCTGCGCCTTGGCCGCTTCCTCTTCGGTCAACTCGCGGATCCGGAACACGCGGCCCGACGCGGCCTCGGTCACGTGAATCGAGTTGTCCTCCTGGATGTCGACCATCACGTTCTGGCTGATGGTGCCTTGCTCTCCGAGCTTCTGGAGGCCGGCCTTGAGCGCGGACATCCAATTGTCGGCGCCCACTTTCAACGTGACGTTGAACCCGTTCCCGTCGGTGGCGGGGATGTGCACCTCGAACTTGGACATGCGTAAAACCTCACCATATTTCGCGCTGATGCGGAATTTGTGTCTGCTAAGGAGGTGCACATGCCCGAAGAAAAAGGACTGGGGTCGAAGTTCCTCGGCCTGTTCGTCGAGTCGAAAGACGGCACTCCCGAGGAAGGCACCGAGGCCGTCGAGCGCTCCGAGAAGGAAAAGACGCCCGCAGAGCTGGTCGCCGAGCTGGCCGGTCAGTCCGCGCCGAAAAAGGGGGCTGTTGCTCCTCCTGGCCCGGCCGCGCCCGCCCCCCGCCCCGCCCTGCCCGCGCCCAGCGGCCCGGTGGTCGCCGCCACCGTCGACTTCGACGCGGTCTTCAAGACCACCGGCCTCGACGCAAGCGATCTCGACCGGGTCCGCAAGGCCGAAGAGCTGCTCAAGGGGTTGCCCGAATCGACCCCCGTCGACGTGAAGCGCCAGATCGTCGAGGCCTCGTTGAAGGCCTTCGGCTTCGACATCGCCAAGATCGTCGGCGCCGCCCAGCAACAGCTCAAGGCCCTCGACACCTGGGTGCGGCTCAATGAGCAGCAGACGGTCAAGGGCATCACCGATGCCCAGACGCAGATAGCGCAGCTCGAGGACAAGGTCATTTCGCTCAAGGCCGACATCACCAAGCGCACCGATCAGCTCGCCTCGCTCACGGCTGCAGCCGAGGGCCGCAAGGGCCAGGTGCACCGGGTGCTCGAGTTCTTCAACGCTCCGGCAGCGCCTGCTGCCAAACCGTAATTTTCGTCGTTCATCAGCACTTCAGGGGCTTTCATGAAACTGACTCCGTTCGGAAAGTTGTTCATCGTTTTGGTGGCTGTCGGTGTGCTCGGCTTCGTGGCGTTCAGGAAGTACGGCGATCAGCTGCGCACCTGGTCGGGGGCGACGAAGAAGGACGACACCGGCAAGAAGCCCGAAGGCGCTGAGGTCACCAAGGACGACTTCGCGAGCCTCAACAACGGCATCAGCGACGCGCCCCGCGAAGGTGGCCTCAAGGTCGTCGGCGGCGCCACGCCCGGCACCCAGATGCTCAACCGCCCCTTGAAGGTCGGCATCAACACCTGGGCAGGTCACGCGCCCGGCATCGTGGCCAACGGCGGCATGAAGCCCGGCGGCGCCAGCTCGCTCTACAAGAAGAAGTACGGCCTCGACGTCGAGTTCATCCTCCTCGAGGACCCCAGCGCCAAGCTGGCCGCGTTCATCAAGGGCGACATCGACATCATGTGGGACACCGTCGACTCGTTCGCCCGTGAAGGCAGCGAGCTCAAGGAGAAGGGCCTCAAGGCGCGCTCCATCATTCAGGAAGACTGGAGCCGCGGCGGTGACGGCATCGTCTCGCTCAAGACCATCAAGTCGGTCGAAGACTTGAAGGGCAAGCGCATCGCGAGCACCAAGTTCACCCCCTCGCACTGGCTGCTGCTGTTCCTGCTCTCGCAGTCGGGTCTCTCGCCGCAGGATCGGGCTGAGATCGAGAAGAACATCGTCTTCACCGCCGAAGCCCCGCAGGCCGCCGCCATGTTCAAGGCCGGCAAGGTCGACGCTGCAGTGACGTGGGAGCCCGATCTTTCCGGCGCCGTCACCGCCCGAGAGAACGAAGCGCACGTGCTCGTCTCGACCACCTCGGCCACCAACGTGATCGCCGACACCCTGGTCGCCCGTCAGCAGCTGATCGACGAGTCGCCGGGCGCCGTGCAGGCCTTCGTGGCCGGCTGGTTCGACGCCATCAGCGTGATGCACGAAGATCCGCAGAGCACCAACCAGCTGATCGCCGACGCGCTCAAGCTCACCACCGACGACGTGTCGGGCATGCTCTCGGGCCTCAAGCTCACGTCCTACGCCGACAACGCGCTCTTCTTCGGCCTCTCGGGCCCGAAGTCGTACTTCGACTCGCTCTTCAACGGCGCGTTCATCATCTGGCGCAAGAAGGGCGTGGTGAACACCGTCGTCGACGCGCCCGACTTCAAGGACTCGCGGTTCGTCGCTGCGCTCGCCAAGGACTACGCGGGCCAGAAGGTCGAAGAGAGCTTCGCGTTCAAGGACAAGCCCAAGGTCAGCGATCGCGCGATCGTGAACAAGAGCCTCTCGATTCACTTCACCACCGGCTCCGACGAGATCATGCCGGGCAGCTACTTCACGCTCGACTCGCTGGGCGACAC
>JBKJSE010000344.1:0-3989 GCA_046595925.1 Archangium sp.
CGTCCGAAGGAACAGACCCACCGTTCGCATCGAGCGCAGTCGAGATGCCACCTCTGCGCCGCGCGGCAGGTGACCCCTCGACTTCGCTCGGGGGGAACGGTGCTGTTCCTGAGGAGATGCTCGAGGCAGAGGGACTCCCTCGACTGCGCTCGGGAGGACCGGTGTGTTCTTTCGGAAGAAATCGCCGAAGAAGCCGGTCCAGTGCTCGGGAAGACCGGTGTGATCCTCCGGTTGAAGTCGCCAGCGAAGCGGGCCCCTGTTTCGATCAACCCTTCTCGTCGGCCGAACCTCTCGGCTCAGGCGTCTTCTGGCGGCAGCTCTTCGTCGCGCTCGAACCGCGGCTGCTGCTCGCGCCGCTCCCGCTCAGCCCGCGCAGCCGTCTCGCGTTTGTCCTCTGAATAGAAGCCGTCACGCGCCTCATCGGGATCGTCTTCGCGAAGGTCCGCGGTGATCACCGCCTTGTTGCCGAACTTCGACGCAATCGCATCGAGCGCCAGGTTCAACTTGTCGCTCTTCTTCGGAGGCTCTTCAGCGGCGAACAGGCCGAGCTGATCTTCCCCGCCCACCAGCTCCTGGCCCGAGACGCCCGTGAGCCGAATGCGGCGCCGAAGATCTGCCTTCTGCAGCAGCGTCAACGCCTCGCGGTACAGCTGCTGCCCATCATCCGTCGCAGTCGCCAACGTCACCCGCCGGGTGATCTGCGTGAAGTCCGAGTACTTCACCGTCAGCTGAACGCAGCGCGCCTTGAGGCCACACTTGCGCAGCCGTCTGCCCACGCGCAGCGCCTGCGAGTGCAGATGCGGCTTGAGCGGCGCTTCACCCAGCAGGTCTTCCTCGAAGGTGTCCTGCGCGCCGACGCTCTTGGCGTACCGATCGGGCACCACCACGCGCTCGTCGATGCCGTGCGAGAGATTCCAGAAGTGTTGAGCCGACGTGCCCAGCCGCGAAGCGAGCCACTCCAGCTCATGAGCGGCGACGTCGCCGATGGTGTCGAGCCCGTGCTTCTTGAGCACCTCTTCCGTCTTCGGCCCCACGCCCCACAATCGGGAGATCGGCAGCGGGGCGAGAAACGCGCGCGCCGTACCGGGGGCCACCTCGTGCTGGCCGTTGGGCTTGGCGAAGTCAGAGGCGATCTTCGCCACGAACTTCACTTCCGCGATTCCGGCCGAGGCGGGCAGCTCGACCTCTTTCCGGATCTCCTCGCGAATGCGCTTGGCGATCTGCCCGACGGTTCCGAAGAGGCCAAGCGATGCGGTCACGTCGAGAAATGCCTCGTCGAGCGAGAGCGGCTCGATCAACGGCGTGTAGCGCTCGAAGATCCTGAACACCGCCTCGCTCGCGTCGACGTAGGCCGCGAAGCGGGGTGGCACCACGATCGCACGGGGCGCGAGCTTGATGGCCCTCGCCATGGGAATGGCGCTGCGCACTCCGAAGGGGCGCACTTCGTAGGAAGCAGCGAGCACCACGCCTCGCTGCGGGTGACCTCCGACGATGACTGGCTTGCCGCGAAGCTCCGGCGCGTCTCGTTGTTCGACCGACGCGTAGAACGCGTCCATGTCGATGTGAATGATGGCGCCGGTCATGGGCCCCTCACCCCAACCCTCTCCCGAAGGGAGAGGGGGTTACTTTGGTTCGGCGCTCGGCAGGCGCGCATCGAGCACCTTCGCGAGATCGGCCGGGAGCGGGCTCTCGACCCGAATGAAGTCGCCCGTGACGGGGTGGCGCACACCGAGCGAAACCGCGTGCAGGAAGAAGCGGTCGAGCCCGGGCTCTTCAGCCCCGCCGTACAGCGAGTCACCGACGATCGGCGCTCCCACCGCCGCCAGATGCGCACGAACCTGGTGCAGCACGCCGGTGATCAGCTTCACGTCGACCAGCGCATACGAACCACGCCGCGCGCGCACGCTGAACTCGGTGATCGCGGGCCGGCCATCGCTCATGCCCGGCACCACGTGATCGCCCGCATGACTGAGCGGCACGTCGATGGTGCCTTCATCGGCGAGCGGACCCTTCACCAGCGCCAGGTACTTCTTCTCGACCGCGCGCTCTTCGGAGAACGCGGCGCGCATCTTCTCCCACGCCTCGCGAGTGCGAGCAGCGAGCAGCACGCCGGAAGTCTCGACGTCGAGCCGATGGCACAACCCCGCTTCCCGGGGATCGTCACCCACCGTGCTCATCTCCGGGAACTTCGCGATCAGTGCATTGGCCACCGTCCCCTGCTCACCGGGCTGCAGCGGCTGCGAGGGCACGCCGGAAGCCTTGTCGACGAACACCAGCGCGTCGTCCTCGTGAAGCAGCGTCAGCGAAAGAGTGGTGTCTGCCAACGCCGCCGTGGAGGCCTGCGCCTCGGGTACGTCGACCTCCAGCGCGTCGCCTAAGGCCACCATCAGGCCCTTCTTCGCCTTCTTGTGGTTGATCCGCACCGCTCCGTCTTCGAAGAGCGACTTCACCCGCGCGCGCGAGAGCCCCAGCGCTTCTCCGACGACCAGATCGATCCGCTTTCCTGCCGACGCCGCATCCACCTTCAGTTCGTGCCTCATTCGATGAGCGCCTCGTACACCTCTTCGGCGGTCTGGAAGCGATCATCAGGCTCTTTGCGAATCAGCCGGTGCGCGACCCGCGAGAGCACCCGGTCACTGCGTGAATTGAGCGCGCTGATCGGCGTGGCGTCGGTCTCCAGCACTTTCTGCCAGAGCTCATAAGGAGTCCTCGCTTCGAACGGCGGCCGGCCCGCAAGCAGCTCGTAGAGGATCACCCCCAGCGAATAGAGATCGGTGCGCGTGTCGAGCTTCTCTCCGAGGATCTGCTCGGGCGCCATGTAGCGGAAGGTGCCGACCAGGCGGCCATCGGCGGTCACCGCGCCGTCGTCACTGATGTACTTGGCGAGCCCGAAGTCCATCAGGCGCACGGTGCGATCTTCATCGACCATCACGTTCGACGGCTTGAGATCGCGGTGAATGAGCCCGTAGCCGTGAATGTACGCGAGCGCCTCGCACAGCTGCAGCATGGCGTCCTTCAAGCGGCCGATGCGCTCGGGCGTGTTGAGCCGCTCCAGCTCGCTCTCGCTGAGCTTCGTGCCGATGGGGCGATCTTCTCCGGCGGGCAGATCCCAGGGCACCTTCAGCTCACCTGACATCGAGACCGGGGTATCAGGCTCGTCTGCGAGATCCGCCCATGCGCGCACCTGGTCGGGGCCCTCTTCGAAGCGCTCGTCCCCCGAGTACTCCTCGCTGGGCGCTTCTTCGCCAAAGGTCGAGAGGTTGAAGACCCCCGTGTTCGCGTCTTCATCTTCTTCGTCCGCGTCGGAGTCTTCGTCGCGCGTCACGCCCGCCTCAGGAGGCGAGCCCACGTGCCGATGCGCTGAGATCGCCCGGGCGAGCGCGGCATCACTGGCCAGATCTTCCTCGGCCAGCGCGAGGTAGTGGCGCAGCGTCAGCCCTTCCACCAGCTCCATCGCCAGATACGGGTAGCCCTGAAAGACGCCCGTGTCGTAGACCTTCACGACGTTGGGGTGAGACATGTGCTGCAGGGTCTCGAACTCGCGCGCGAGCCGGCGGGCCGCCCGGGGATCGAGGGCGGGGCCGGTGGAGAGCAGCTTGAGCGCGGCGACTTCACCTGTGCGGCGATCGATTGCACGATAGACGGTGCCGACGCCCCCGCTGCCGAGCGTCTCCAGCACACGGTACGGACCGATTACTTTGGGGGCCATGGCGCGCGCGGATGGTAGGGACGGGTGACCACGCGGGTCAAACGAAGTGGTGAATCGGAAATGGAGTGTCACCCGTAAGAACCGCTCACCGTCAGGGGGCGACCGTTCATCAACCGGCAGGAAGTGCGCGGACCCCGGCCGTGTCACTGTGGGGACACCCGATGCAGTTTCACACTCGACGGCGAGCCCCTTTCGGGTAGGTTGGCTCGCTCGCGGAAGCCGGTCGTATCGATGGAATCAACCTCTGAACTCGAGAGTCGGCTGAAGACGCGCCCCCTGC
>JBKJSE010000154.1:0-15510 GCA_046595925.1 Archangium sp.
CCCCACCGCTGAAGTTCGCTCGCCGCGGAGCGTGACGCCGGGAACGCCGGTCGAGCTCGACATCGACTTCTGGCCGATTGAATGGGTGCTTCCGCCGGGCGGCCGTTGGCGGGTCGATGTGACGTCCTCGAGTTTCCCCGCGCTGCACGTGCACTCGAACCGCGCAGGCCCCTGGCAGCTTCAGACCGGCTTCGACGTCGCCACCCAGACGCTGCTGCTGGGCGATGGCCAGGCGCGCCTCGAACTGCCCCTCGCGCCCTGAATCACTTCACCTGCGCTGTCTGCTCGGCGAGCACCTCGAACGACTCGTCTTCGGCCAGGCTTCCGGGCGTCACCAGCGATTGGGAAGGAGAGACTCCGAGCTTCGCGGCCAGCGCGAGCTCTTCTTCACTCAGCTGTAAGGTGTTGACGAGTTCCTGCTTGCCGACCGACAGCCCCGCGCCGCGGGCGAAGGCCTTCACCACCAGCTCGCTGCAATAGAGCCGCTCGTCGTCCCAGCGGTAGCGGGCGTCGTAGGGTTTTCCGAGCTCCCTCTTCGCGGCAGCCACCACGCGATTACGGGCGGCGGCATCGAGGCCTTTGGGGCGCAGCACCGTGACCCAGGCCCCCTCACCCCGCTTCACCCAGGTCGCGAGGGGTGTGCGCGAGACGGGCTGCACGGCCTCCAACACGAAGACCCCGTCCTTCGCGCGCTCGACCACCCCCACGTGGGAGTACTGGGAACGGCTGGCTTTTCGGATCAGCGCCGACCGCTCGGAGGTCGACGCTTGCAGCACCACGTCGCCATTCTGCAACGCGACTTCAGGGGGTTGGGTGCCTTCAACCACGCCGATGAGGGTGCTCAGCCACACGAGACGGAACAAAGTGCCCATGGGCTCCGTCGGAGCAATGTCCGTGCCCCCCGCCTCAGGTAGGCTCATGAACGTGTTCCGGTTCTCCCTCGCCTTATCGTTGTTGCTGCTGCCCACCCCGGCGCTCGCGGACAGCGACTGTGAAGACACCTTCTTCGAGTGCAAAGACGACTGCCTGATCGAGTTCGGCGGGTCGATCAGGGTCGAGGTGAAGAAGCGCTACGACAAGTGCATGAAGAAGTGCACCAAGACCGCCAACCGCTGCGGCGAGCGCGTGATGGAAACGAAGGCCAGCGGCCTCGATGAAGGCGCCCTCGACGGCACGCCGGCCAGCGATCAGGACCGCGTTTCCAGGAAGAAGAAGAAGACCGCCGCTGAGCCCGCCGCCGAAGACACCGCTTCCGACGATGAGCCGGTCCGGAAGAAGGAAGCGCTGAGCGAATCAGAGCTGCCGAAGTCAGATCGCACGACGCTCAAGACCGACGACGCGCCGCCCCCTTCGAAGAAGAAGGAGAAGGACCCGCCGAAGGAAGAATCGAAGAAGGAAGTCATCGAGATGAAGATGACCCCTCGGAAGGAAGAAGAAGACATTCGCGACGACAAGCCGCGCGCGAGTGCGCCGCGGGAGGAAGAGGCGCCGCCGCCCAAGAAGAAGACCGAAGTGAAGATGGATCCTCCGCCCCCGAAGAGGCAAGAAGAGGATCACGACGACCTGCGGAACTACTGATCGAGGTTGTTGTAGCGGTACACCGGGTCGATGGCCTCGGCCGACTCGACCTGGCTCAGCGGCTTGATGATGCCGTTGTCGATTCCGTACACCCAGCCGTGAAGCGTGACCGGCTGTTTGCGCTGCCACGCACCCTGCACGATGGTGGTCTTCGCGAGGTTGAGCACCTGCTCCTCGACGTTGAGCTCGACCAGGCGATCGACGCGCTGCTGCTCGTTGGGAATGGCCATCAGCTCGTCGCGGTGGAAGCGGAAGACGTCTTCGATGTTGCGCAGCCAGTTGTTGATGAGGCCCAGGCTCTTGTGCTCCGCCGCTGCCCTCACCCCGCCGCAGCCATAGTGACCGCACACGATGATGTGCTTCACCTTGAGCACGTTCACCGAGTACTCGAGCACCGAGAGCAGGTTCATGTCGGTGTGCACCACCATGTTGGCGATGTTCCGGTGCACGAAGATCTCGCCGGGCTGGGTACCCGTGATGACGTTGGCCGCCACGCGTGAATCGCTGCAGCCGATCCACAGGAACTCGGGCTGCTGCAGGTGCGCCAGGCGGTTGAAGAAGTCGGCATCTTCAGCGAGTCGGGCCGCGGCCCACGCCTTGTTGGAATCGAGCAGTTTGACGAGGTTGTCCATGGGGCGAAGTGCCCCATAATCAGCGGGAGCGATCTGCGCCAGCCCCTTCTGAATGTCCACCGAAGCCCTCCAGGGAAAGCTGCTCTCTCGGGTCACGAAGACCATTCATACCCATGAACTCCTCCGGCAGGGGGCCCGCGTGGGGGGGGAAGTTTCAGCCCACGCACACCAGCGAACGTGACGCCCTCAGTTCACTCGAGTCTGCCCAGTGCCCAGCGAGCTGCTTCGACGACGCGCTCCGAAGGATCCAGCAGGAGCCGCTCGAGCACCGGCCGTGCACCCACGTCTTTCGCGGCGCCCAGCGCGAACGCAGCGTTGCGCCGCAGCCCGTCGAAGCCCGCGCGCGAGAGCGGAGTACCAGGCACCCACGCATCGAACTCAGCGCGCGTCATCGCCGCGAGCGTCCGCACCGACTGCGCGGCGAGGGACCGGGGCTCGAAGCGTGCGCCGGCCTTCACCGGCGTCATGTTGAGCGGGCAGACGTCCTGGCAGATGTCGCAGCCGAAGACGGTCTCCTGAAAAGCGGGCCGCACGTCCTCAGGCACCAGCTCGTCGTTCTCGATGGTCTGGTACGAGAGACACAAGCCCGCATCGACCACCCGATCCGCGACGATGGCGCTGGTGGGGCACGCGTCGATGCAGATGCGGCAACGACCGCACGGGTCTTCGTCGAGCGCCTGCGCGTAGTGATCGACCGGCGCGTCGAGAATCATCGCGCAGAGCACCACCCACGAACCGAACTCGTGCGTGGTGAAGCAGCCATTCTTGGTGACCGTGCCGAGGCCCGCGCGCACCGCCCAGACCTTTTCCATCACCGGGCTCGCGTCGACCGAGCCGTAGTCATTGACCCCGGGAAACTCGGCGCGGATCGAGCGGCGCAGCGCCCGCATTCGATCGCGCATCGTCGCGTGGTAATCGCGGCCGCGGGCGTAGCGAGCCACCGGCGACGGCTCGTCGGAGTGCCAGTAGTTGCACGCCAGCGCGATCACCGTGCGCGCACCGGGGAGCAGCTTCGTCACGTCGAGCCGCTCGTCGACCCGCTGCGCCATCCAATCGAGGTCGGCGTGATGACCCGCGGCGAGCCAGTCGAGCAGCGACTCGCCAGCGATGGGCTCTGCCTTCGCGAACCCCACCAGCTCGAAGCCCGCGCTCTTCGCCAGCGCGGAAAGCCGTGCGGCCGGGAGCGTCACGAGTTCTTCGGGGCCACCCACGGCACGTCCTTCACGCCGGCCAGGAAGTTCGCGTAGCGAGCCATGGCGAAGAGCAGATCTGACAGGCGATTGAGGAACACCACGACCTGCGCATCGACGAGGCCCTGCCTGAACAGCGGCACGACGTGGCGTTCGGCGCGGCGGCAGACGGTGCGCGCGAGATGAAGGGCCGAGGCGGCCTTCGTGCCACCGGGAAGAATGAAGGCCGTCAGCGGCGCGAGCTCGAGATCGTACGAGTCGATCGCCTGCTCCATCGCGGTGATCCACGAGTCCTGCACGCGGGGAATGTGAGCGGCCGCCTTGCTGTCGTTGGGCGTCGCGAGAATCGAGCCGACGGTGAACAACTGGTCCTGCAGCGATTGCGCGAGCGGGTCGAGCTTGCCCAGGCCTTCCGCGCGCGCGATGCCGAGCACCGAGTTGAGCTCGTCGACCTGGCCGTAGGCCTCGACGCGAACGTCGTCTTTCCCGACGCGGCCTCCACCAAAGAGTCCCGTGTCGCCCGCATCACCTGTCTTCGTGTAGATCTTCATGGTCTCTCGTTTCGGTGCAGGTCGATGAAGGTGACGCCCGGCGTGGTGCCCGGCTCGCGCTTCACTTCGGTCCACTCAGTCACAGTGAGTACAGGAAAAAAGGTATCGGCCTCGACGTCGCGATCGAGCTGGGTGAGGAAGAGGTGCGTCACCTTTGGCAGCGCGTCGGCATAGAGCTGAGCACCTCCGATGATGAAGGGCAGCTGGTCTTGTTCGGTCAGCTCGAGCGCCTGCTCGAGTGATTGCACCGTCTCGCAACCCGGAAAGGTCGCCGCGCCGCGGGTGACCACGAGGTTGCGCCGGCCCGGCAAGGCGCGGCCGATCGACTCGTGCGTCTTGCGACCCATGATGATCGCGTGGCCCATCGTGAGCGCCTTGAAGCGCTTGAGATCTTCCGGCACGTGCCAGGGCAGCGCGCCCTTGAGCCCGATGCCGCGATTGCGCGCGAGCCCGACGATCAACGCGAGCGGCTTCACACCGCGACGCTCGCTTTGATCGCCGGCAGCGGGTCGTAGCCCTCGAAGGTGAAGTCTTCGAACTGAAACTCGAACAGGTTCACGCGCGCCGGGTTGACCTTCAACTTCGGGGGTGAGCGGGGCGTGCGCGAGAGCTGCTCCTGCGCCTGCTCCACGTGGTTCGAATACAGGTGCACGTCACCGAAGCTGTGCACGAAGTCGCCGGGCGTGTTGCCGGTGGCCTGCGCCACCATCACCGTGAGCAACGCGTAGCTGGCGATGTTGAAGGGCACGCCCAGGAAGAGATCGGCGCTGCGTTGGTAGAGGTGGCACGAGACCTCGCCGTCCTGCACGTGAAACTGGAAGAGCGTGTGGCAGGGCGGGAGCGCGACCTGGTCGGCCTCCTGGGGGTTCCAGCCGGTGACGATGTGGCGGCGGCTGAACGGCTTCTCTTTGAGGTCGTGCACGAGACGCGCGAGCTGGTCGACGCCGTCGCGCTCGTACGTGCCGTCGGCCTTCTTCGTCGCGCCGTAGTTGCGCCACTGGTGGCCGTACACGGGGCCGAGGTCGCCGGCCTTGCGGCCAAAACGCGCGGTCTGCTCGGAGGTGGCCCACTCATCCCAGATGGTGACGCCGGCCTGCTGCAGCGGGCCCACCTGCGTCTCGCCACGCACGAACCAGAGCAGCTCGTGGATGATCGATTTGACGTGGATCTTCTTGGTGGTGAGCAGGGGAAATGAGTCGCGCAAATCGAAGCGGAGCTGGCCGCCGAAGAGCCCGCGCGTGCCGACCCCGGTGCGGTCTTTGCGCTCCTTGCCCTTCTTCAGCACTTCTTCGAGCAGGGAGAGGTACGCGGCTTCCGACATGTTCGTGAATTAACACGGGGGGATGCAAAGGCGACTGCCCTCTCCCCGACCCGCTCCCCCTCGGGGAGAGGGGGCGCATGGGTCATTCTGATTTTGACTTTCAATGTCATAATGGAGTTGAAGGGGACTCATGGTCCGGATCGTTCTTCTCGCCTCGCTCATCGTTGCGTTGCCGCTGCGCGCCGAAGAGGTGAACCCGAAGACCTGGCACCGCGTGGTCGGACTGCTCGAGTACCTCGAAGGCGACTACGGCAACGCGCTGAATTCGGGCGACCAGGCCGAGCTGGAAGAACAGCGTGGGCTTGCAGATGAGGTGGTGAAACAGCTCGAAGCGGCAGGGCCGTCCGGAGCGACGTACCTCGGGCGCGCTCGTGAACTCGAGGCGGCCATCGTTGCGGGGTCGCCCGTCGAGCAGGTGGCTCCACGGTGTGGAGCGTTGGCGAAGCTCATCATCACCGAGCAGGAAGTGGTGCGGACGCCGCAGAGCACCCCCTCGTTGGAGCAGGGCAAGGCCCACTACGAGACGAACTGCGCGAGCTGTCACGGCCTCGAGGGCGCTGCAAAGACCGAGCTGGCGAAGGGGCTGACTCCGCCACCCGCCAACTTCCTCGACGCCGCGCGCATGTCGACGCTCACGCCGTACAAGGTCTTCAACACCTCGACGTTCGGCATCAAGGGCACCGCGATGGCAGGTTTCGAAGCGCTGCCGGAAGACGTGCGCTGGGCCCAGGCCTTTCACGTCTTCACCCTGCGACAGCCGCCGTGCACGCGCGTGCCCCCGAGCGTGGGGCTGTTCGAGCTGGCGACCTCGACCGACACCCAGCTCGCGGCGAGGTACGGCGAGGGTGAAGTGGCCTGCCTGCGCCGGGTGTTGCCGCGTCGCGCGGCGGACACGTTGACCATCGCGCAGAAGGGTCTCGACGACGCGCTCGCGCTCTACGAGCAAGGTGACCTCGACGGCGCGCGCCAGGCGGTGGTCGACGCCTACTTGAATGGGCTCGAGCCGCTCGAGCCGAAGCTGCGTGCCCGCGACGGAGCGCTCGTGGAAAACCTCGAGCAGGCGTTCACCCGCACTCGTCTGGCTGCGCAGAGCGGGCAGCACTTCGAAGTGGAAGTCGGCGCGACGCAGGCGCTGCTCAAGAAGGCGCAGAACGGCTCGAGCGCTTCCGGCTTCTGGTCGGTCTTCGTGGCGGCCTTCTTCATTCTTCTGCGCGAGGGGTTCGAGGCCGTCATCGTGGTGGGCGCGCTCCTCGCAGTGCTCAAGAAGCTGGGCGCCACTTCGCAAGCGCGCGTGGTGCACGCAGGCTGGGTGTCCGCGTTGATGGTGGGCGCGGCGGCGTTCGTCTTCGGTCAGGCCTTCTTCGCGGGTGCCAATCGCGAGTGGCTCGAGACGGTCGTCGCGCTCGGCGCGGTGGGTTTGTTGCTCTACGCAGCGCTCTGGTTGAACGCGCGCGTCAACGTGAGCAAGTACATGGGCGAGCTTCGCGGAAAGATGAGCGCGGCGCTCGGCAACGGCAGCGTGACCGGGCTCTTCTTCATCGCCTTCACCTCGGTCGGGCGCGAGAGCATCGAGACCGCGCTCTTCCTCCAGGGCCTCGCCACCGATTCACGAAGCGGCGTGGCGTGGGGCGCCGCAGCGGGACTGTTGGGGTTGCTCGGCATGGTGGTGATGATCCGCACCGTGGGCTTCAAGCTGCCCATGAAGACGCTCTTCACGGCTTCAACCGTGTTGTTGGTCGTCACCGCGGTGATGTTGCTGGGCAAGGGCGTGCACGGCCTGCAGGAGCTCGGCGTGTTGCCCCTCTCGCCGGTGCCCTTCGTGCAGCTCGACGCGCTGGGCCTCTTCCCCGACGCCTGGCCGTTGCTCGCGCAGCTCGGGCTCGCCTCAGCGGCGCTGGCCTGGAAGGTCGTCAGGCAATGGCCCGAGAGCTTCACCAGACGACCAGGCCCCAAAGCGACGTGAACTCATCGGTCCACAGCGGGCCTTCGGGAATGGTGGCGAGGGTCGACGCGTCGTCAGCGGGAACGTCGAGCTGAAGCGCAGCGGGATCTTTCGAGAGCAGCACCCACAACGAGCTCAACGCCCAGTCTTCGGGCTTCCCCTTGTCGATGTCGACGACCAGCGAGTGAAGCCCCAGCTCACGGGCCAACCGCGCCACCACGGGCAAGAGGTTCAGGTAGCGATTCGAGACGTGCAGCGCGAGCACCGACGAATCAGACGCGAGGTGCAGTCGATAGAGCTCGAACGCTTCCTTCGTGAGCAGGTGCGTGGGCACCGAGTCGCCGCTGAACGCATCGACGACGATCACGTCGTAGCGATTGGGCGCCTCGCGCTCGAGCGAGGTGCGCGCGTCACCGAGGACCACGTCGGGCCGGGTCGGGGCCTCGGAGAGCCACGAGAAGTGATCTCCATCGCCTTGTGCGAGCGCCACCACGGTGGGGCTGATCTCATAGAAACGAAAGACGTCACCGGGCTTGGCGTACGCGGCGAGCGTGCCCACTCCCAGACCGATGGCGCCGACGCGCACGGGGCCTGACTTCGACTTCAGCAGCCGCCCCACGCCGCTCGCGGGCGCGTAGTACGTGGTGGCCAGCCGCCGCTTCGAGGGCTCTGCGAGCTGAGCGCCGTGGAGGATCCGGCCGTGCATCAACACGAGCCCTCGCGGATCGCGCTCGACGCGGAGCACTCCGAAGAAGTCGCGGCGGGTCTCCAGCACGTTGAGGCCGCGTGACTTGATGCTCCAGCCGAACAGGATCACCAACCCCACCGCGACCGGAAAGAAGATGCGGCCCGCCTTACCCTGCTCTTCTCGCAGCAGCTTCACCGCGACCGTGAGCACGAGCAGCCCGGCGACGATGGGCAGCTCGAAGAAGTCGTTGAGCGCTCGCGGCGCGACGACGGCGACCAGGAAGCCGCCGAGCGCGCCGCCGACCGAGACCGCCAGGTAGAAGGCCGTCAGGTGTTCGGACTGCGGGCGCAGGCGAACCAACTCTCCGTGGCCCACGATGCAGCCCATCGCGAGGAAGCCGAGGTAGCCCAGCAACGCCACGAGGGCCGAGGGCTCGATCGGAAAGAGCAGCAACCCGCCCATGAAGAGGCCCATCGAGCCGAGCGCCGTCAACGCCCACCCGCGGCCGTACCAGCGGTCGCTGTCGAAGGTGATGACGAAGCTCGCCAGGTAGATCACCAGCGGCAACACCCAGAGAAACGGAATGGGCGCGACGTCTTGCGTGAGGTGATTGGTCATCGCCAGCAGCAGCGCCGACGGCAAGGCGGCCAGGACGATCCAGCGGGCGACCTTGCTCGCTTCGAGCTTCGACTCCTTCGCCGGGTCGCGGGGCACGACCGGCGCACCCCACGCGAGGCTGGCGCAGAGCACCGCGAACAGCGTGAAGCCCGCGGCCCACGCCCACGCGAGTGAACGCAGCGGCCAGAACGGTTCGAAGACGACGGGAAACGCGAGCAGACCGACCAGGGAGCCGATGTTCGAGACCGCGTAGAGCCGCATCGCCGTCGCCGCGGGCACCTTCTGAGAGACCCACGCCTGCAACAGTGGCCCTGTCGAAGACAACGCGAAGTACGGCAGCCCCACGCTCAGGCCCAGGAGCATCAACAGCCTCAACGTCGGCGCGTCACTGCCCTGAGGGCGGAGTGTCGAAGAGGGCACCAGAGGCGTGTTCCAGGACAGCGTGGTGATCGCCAACGCAAGCACTGCGCAGGCGAGCAGCAGCACATGCGCGCGCCGTTGCCACGCTCCCTCGAGGCGGCGCACCACCAGGTGGGACCACGCGTAGCCCCCCAGAAGGACGAGCTGAAAGAAGAGGAGGCAGGTCGTCCACACCGCGGGCGCGCCGCCAAACCACGGCAACACCACCTTGCCCACCAACGGCTGAACCAGGAACAACAGGAAGGCACTGAGCACGACCGTGACGGCAAAGCGCAGCATTCAGGGCTGCGCAGGTTGGCACAGCTTCGGGGCGGTGACTGGGTTCAGTCGCACCACCTCGAGCGCGGTGAGCGCACACGCCTTGCAAGTCTGCTCTGAATGATTGCTGCGCCCGTTCAGAGCGACCGAGGTGGAACGCAGCGCGGCGCAGCAGAAGCGCCGGAACTGGATCCCGAACAGAAGCGGTTGATGTGCTGGCTCGAGGCGTTTCTGGCCGCGCCGCCCATCGACCTGCCCCGGCCGCCGGCAGTGGTGCTCGAGATCATCGAGGCCTCGCGCAAGCCGATGGTGAAGCGAGACGAGCTCGCCGTGCTGTTGGAGCGGGATCCGCTGCTCTCGGGGCGCGTCTTGCGGCTGGCCAACTCGGCGCTGTACGCCGCGGCCTCGCCGTGCGTGACGCTCAAGCAGGCCTTCACCCGCATGGGCCCGGCGCTGGTGCGTGACGTGGTGATGGAAGCAGCGATGCAGATGACGGTGATTCACGCAGATGGTTTCAGCGCGACGCTCGAATCCATCCGGCGGCACAGCGGCGCGGTCGCGTGGATAAGCCGATTCGTCGCGCGCAACACGCCCATCGAAGCCCAGAACGCGTTCATGGTCGGACTGCTCCATGACGTGGGTCTCTCGGTCAGCCTGATCGGCATCTCCGAGTACCTCAAGCGCGCGCACCTGCCCTTGCGGTTGACGCCCGACGCCTGGCTCGTCGCCGAAACGATGCACGAACGTTTCTCGAAGATGGTGCTCGACTCGTGGGGGCTGCCGCCGGCGGTGACGGTCGTGGCGAATCATCATCACGACTTGACGCTGGGCGGCCTTCCGCACCCTCTCATCGCAGTGTTGATCGTCGCCGAGCAGATCGCCGCGGATGCGGGCTGGTCCATCAAGCCGAAGCTCGACACCATCACCGTCGGCCGGCATCTGGAGCGCGCGGCAATGGCGCAGACCGATCGTGCGCTGCAGGCGCTCTCGCTCACGCGCAGGCACTTCGTCGCCATCAGCAGCGACATGAAGCGGGTGCTCGATACGCTCGAGGGGCAGTTCAGGCACACTCCGGCTCATGCTCCTCACGCTCGTGACGCTGAGTCTGCTCGCTGACGTCGCACCGCGCCGCCCTCCGCCTTCGCAGTGCCGCGCGGATACCGACTGCGTGCTGAGCACGTTCCAGGGGTGTTGCGGTTCGTGCTGCCAGGGGCCGCCTCACGCCGTGCCGCGAGGCACGAAGGAAAACGATCACTGCGCGATGGTCGACTGCGTGGAGCTGAACTGTTCGGCAGTGCGATGTGCGGCTCCACCCGAGCCGGCTTCGTTCGTGCCCGTGTGCCGATCGGGACAGTGTGTCGCGGCGCAGAAGGTTGAGCTACCCGCGGAGTGCCGTGTCGACAGTGAGTGCCGCGTGGTCACCACGCCCGCGCCAGGGGCCGCGTGTCTGCAGAGTCCTTGCGGGTGTTGCCCGGCGTCGCGCGCGGCGCCTGTGGATGCGGTGGTGGTGCCATTGCAGAAGAAGCCGGTGGAGAAGAAGGGCAAGCCTGACTTCGGGCTTTCGACGGGCGGGCCGACGGCGGCGCCTCAGGGTCCGAATTGTTCGGCTTGTCAGCGGCCTGAGGAAGGCAAGGCGGCTTGCCGCTCAGGCCGGTGCGTTCTGACGCCGGTGGTCATCCCGCATCCGGGGTGACGGCGTATGCCCTCTCCCCGACCCTCTCCCCCTCGGGGAGAGGGAGGCACTGGATTCGGCCTTCGGCGACCAGCTTTTCGATGATGGCGACGGTGTTGCGCTCGGCGATCGGCCAGACGAACGCGGCGACATCGTCGTAGGCACGAGGCACCACCTCGGAGATTTCGACCGGCTTGCCGAACGAGGCGATCGCGTCGAACACCTTCGACTCACGCCAGGCGCGGTGCGCTGCGTACTCCTGCAGCTTCGCCGGACCATCGGGGATGACCGGGCCGTGCGACGGATAGATCGTCCCGACAGGAAGCGCGTTCAGCCGCGCGAGCTGGCGCAGGTACTCGGCCATCTCGCCCTCGGGCGGATCGATGACGATGGTGCCGAAGCCCGCCACCATGTCGCCCACCACTGCCGCACGAGAGCGCTCGTCGACCAGCGTGAGGTGACCGCGCGCGTGCCCAGGCGTGTGCAGCACCTTCCACTTCATGGGCATCGGACCTGCGAGGTCGATCACTTCGCCATCGCTGAGCAGCCGAGAGACCGGCACTGGGGAACGATCTGCCGTGCGCTCGTGAGCCCACACGGGCAACCCGAGCAGGTCGACCAGCCGGCGCACACCGCCCACGTGGTCACCGTGGTGATGCGTGAGCACGATGGCTTTGGCCTTCATTCCTTCGCCTTCGATCGCCTTCAAGAAGGCAACGAGCCGATCGATCTCTTCGTCATCCGGTGAACCGGGATCCACCACGAGGCACTCACCGGTGCCGAGCACATACGCGTTGGTGTGTGTCGCGGGCGGGAGCGTGGGCGTCACCAGCGCGTAGAGCGTGATGCCGCGCTGGAACTCGATGCGCTCCGAGACGAAGTCCGCGCAGAACGGCGGCGTGCTCAACGCGCGCGCAGCGGCGGGCACGTCGGTGAAGTGCGACATCACCTGCAGCGCGTGAAGATTCGGAGGGTGCAGCAGCGCGGTGCCGGCCTCCCAGCGCGCGAGGGCTTCGCCCGGGGTGATCCATTCTCCTGACGCGAGCTCGCCCTTCCACACGTGAGCGAGGTGCGAAGGCTCGGACTCCACCAGGAAGAAGCGGGCATCAAAACCGCCCGGCACGTACGGCGGGGTGATCCACCGGCCGGCGGCGACGAAGTCAGCTGCGTTCAGCGTGAGGCCCCGCTGCTGAAGCAGGGCACCGAAGTCGATCGCCTCAGCGAGCAGCGCGCGCCGAAGTTCGTCGAGCTCGAGCGGCGCGAGCTTCTCGGCCCCGCGGGCCTTCAGCACGCCCGTCTCTTCGAACAGCTCGCGCGCGGCGGTGACCACCCACTTCGATTCCGGCGCGGCCAGCCCCGTCACCGGCACCAGCGAGTCGGCCTGGTCGACCCGGCCACCGGGGAAGGCGAAGAAGCCACCTGCGAAGCGCAGCTTTTGTTCGCGCTCGAGCCAGAAGACCTGCACGCCTTCGACGGTGCGCTCAAAGAGCACCACCGCGGAAGCGAGCCGAGGCGGCGGAGCAGGCGGCGCCGCGGGAACCCCAGGGAGCGCTTCACTCATTTTCAGGAACGCGGCCCGTGATGCGATGAATGACGTCGCGCCCCGCGCTCGACTGATCAGGCCGCACGTAGACGCGCGAGAGCCTCACAGCTCCAGAGAAGCGCTCGTAGAGAGAGGTGTACTTCGAGATCTCGGTGAGCCGGCCGTTGGAGCGATCGATCACGTACAGCGAGGTGCTCTCGCCTTCATCGATGTAGCGGGACAGCACGCCCCGCGACTCGAGGGTGAAGTGTTCCACCCCGGCTTCATCGAGCGCCTTCGACAGCTCGCCCACGTCGTACGCGTCGTCACGTTCAGTGAACTGCGCCACCCGCTTGAAGCCGCGACGCTGCGAGATGCGCTGGGCCCAGCGATTCTTCGAACGGCGCAAGGCGAGGTGCAACGTCATGTCGTCGCACTCGAGGAACGCTTCGGGATCAGCGGGAATCTCGAACTCGCCGGGCGCCTCTTCGTAATAGCGCCGCAACATCCAGTCGAAGCTCACCGAGGTGTGGTGGAAATAGACCGACAGGAACATGTGGTAGCGGCTGAGCAGGAAATCTTCGAACGCGAAGATGGCCGCCTTCGACAACGCCAACACCGCCTTGCCATCACGCTCGGCCGCGGAGAGGTTCTGGAGGATCCACTCCAGGTCGTACCGGCCGTAGTTCACGCCCGTGTAGAACGAGTCGCGCAGCAGGTAGTCCATGCGATCGGCGTCGAGCTCGCCCGAGACGATCGAGCGCAGCACTGGCGCCCAGTCGATGCCGCCTTCCACGAAGCCCACCGCGCCCGGGGGAAGTTGGCCGGTGACGAGTGAAGCCACCAGCGTCGGCGTGATGCCCAGCGGCGCGTACACCTCGTCGATGAGCCCGCTCAGCGACGAGTCGATGAGCAGCTTGGCGGTGAAGTCTTCGTGCGAGGCCTGCCCTGCTTCTTCCCCGCCCATCCAGCTCGGCAGACGCAGCGCCGCGCGGGGAGGCGCGATGCTTTCGGAAGCGTGCGAGAGCGGCATGTGACCGATGTCGTGGCAGAGCACCGCGAGCCGCACGGCGATCCGAAAACGATCGCGCGTCGCGACGGGGAGCTCAGAACGCGAGGTGATCGCGTCGAACAGACGCGAAGCGACGTGCATCGCACCCAGCGAGTGCGCGTGCCGCGTATGCGTCGCGCCCGGGAAGGCGAGATCGCCGAAGCCGAGCTGACGCACGTGGCGAAGACGTTGAAAGGTGGGGCTGTCGATGACGCGCGTCTCTTCGTCAGACACGGTGAGACTTCCGTGGATGGGATCTCGGATGCGCATGCGATGGCTCGCACGTGTAACGCGCGCGAGGCTTTCGCTCCACATCAGGCGCAGGTGCGTGGTACACGGTTGATGACTCCTGCATGCGCATCGCGATCCTCCACAACCACGACCACGCTCTGCTCGAGGACGATCCCGGCCGTGAGGCCCGCGAAGACGTGGTGAAGGTTGCCGCGGCGATGCGCGCTGCGTTGACCAGGTCGAAGCACACCGTCACGTTGGTCCCGGTCGAACATGACCTCCTCGGCATTCACGAGGCGCTGTCAGGCGAGAGACCCGACGTGGTGCTCAACCTCTGCGAGTCACTGGCAGCCGATGCACGCGGCGAGATGCTGGTGCCCGCGATGCTCGACCTGATGCAGGTGCCGTACACCGGCTCGTCGGCGCTCTCGCTTGCGTTGGCGCTGCACAAGAACAAGGCCAAAGAGATCCTGCGCGCTCGCGGCGTGCCTTCGCCCGACTTCTGCATCGTCGAGCACGTGGAAGATTTGACCCGCGTCGATCTCCCCTTCCCGCTGATCGTCAAGCCGTCGCGCGAAGACGCCTCGATGGGCATCGACTTCGACTCGGTGGTGCACACGCGCCAGGGTCTGGGCCGGGCCGTCGCCAAGGTCTTGCGGACCTTTCATCAGCCTGCGCTGGTCGAGCGCTTCATCGAAGGCCGCGAGGTGTACGTGCCGCTGCTGGGCAACCACCCGCGCCGCGCGTTGCCGCTCTCCGAGATCCGCTTCGGCAATGCCTTCATCGGCAAGCCCAACGTCGTCTCGTACAAGGCGAAGTGGGATCTCGAGTCGCCCGAGTGCATCGAGAGCCCCTCTGAGCTCGCCTCGCTTCCGCCTGCCATCGAAGCGCGCTGCATCGAAGTGGCCGTGGCCGCTTTCGAAGCGCTCGAGTGCCGCGACTACGGCCGCGTCGACCTGCGCGTCGACGCCGCGGGACAACCTTTCGTCATCGACATCAACCCGAACTGCGATCTCCACCCGCAGGCAGGGTTTGCCAGAGCTGCAGAGGCCGCCGGCCTCTCATTCGCTGATCTGGCGCTGCACCTGGTGGATCTCGCCTGGGAACGTCGTCATGGAAATCAGGCCCCTCGCCTCGCCCGACCGGACTCCGCTCGCCGAACTGCTGAGCCGCATCGAGACCTTCACACCGGACGAAACGCTGTGCGCGCTCGAGCTCATCGACGCCGCGCTCACGCCCAACAACCCTGACTATCAAGTCCGTTGCGCGATCCGCGACGGCAAGGTGGTCGGGTACGTCTGCTACGGCCCCACGCCGATGACGGTGGGGACATTCGATCTCTATTGGATCGCCTCTGATCCGCTCGTGCGTGGGCAGGGCGTCGGTGCGGCGCTCGTGTCGGCCATGGAAGGCGACATTCGCCGCCGCAAGGGCCGCATGATCCGCGTCGAGACCTCAGCGATGGAGGCCTACGGGCCGACGCGCGGGTTCTACGCGGCCATGCAGTACAAGGAAGAGTCTCGCTTCCGCGATTTCTACAAGCCGGGTGAGGATCTCATCGTCCTCGCCAAGCGGCTTTGAGAGCGGTGTAAGCCCTCTCCCCCCCGGGGACCGTTGAAGAAGGTTGACCACCGTTCCCCCCCGAGGGGAGTCGAGGGGTCACCAGCAGCGAGAAGCACAGGTAATCCCTCGACGCCGCTCCTAAGGAACAGCACCGTTCCCCCGAGCAAGGAACCAGCTTCGCTGGCGATTTCGACCGAAGGAACACACCGGTCCTCCCGAGCGGAGTCGAGGGAGTACTTCTGCCTCGCGCGGCAGGTCACCCCTCGACTTCGC
>JBKJSE010000212.1:0-2859 GCA_046595925.1 Archangium sp.
CTCTCGCGACTGCTCAAAGAAGACTGGCCGGCGACCCTCGAAGAGCTTGAGGAATATGTGGCCTCACGGGGACCCACACAGTAGAAGCTCCTGAGAAACCATGGACTTGCAGAAACCGTACGGCGTGGCACTGGTGTTGGCGCTGACCCTCGCGCTGGCGCCTTCGGCGGCGTTCGCCCAGAAGACGTTGTGGTTGGTTCGCCCGCTCTACCCGGGCCAGGAAACGCTCGTCGATCGCACTGAAAAGGCGCTCGACAAGTTGATGCCCGGAGACGCGCGGAAAGAGTCCGTCATCGGGCTCAAGGAGCTCGCGGCCGCCCTCAAGGGCCAGACCGTCGCCGAGCTGCCGTGCTTCTCAGCCGACACGCGTTGCCCCGACCCGATCGACGCGTTCGTCGCGGGCCTCGGCTTCGAGCGCATCGTGATGATCCAGGGCGGGCAGGACGAGGCGGGCTTCAAGTACCGCGTCGCCGCCTACGAGCCCAAAACCGGCAAGAGCAACCCGGCCACCGCCACCAACGCCAACCTCGAGAAGGCGCTGCTCGGCGCGCTGGCGAAGGTGGTGCCGGCCGCCTCGACCCTCGACGTCAAGAGCACGCCCGCGGGCGCCACCGTGTACGTCGACGACGTGAAGGTCGGCGTCACGCCGCTCAACACGCAGGTCTTGCCTGGCGAGCGCGTGATTCGTTTCGACCTCAAGCTTCACCAGCCAGTCGAAGAGACGATCATCATTCCGATTCGTGGTGTGGCCAGCCTCGAGAAGACGCTCGACAAGGTCGCCGCTCGCATCGTGATCACCGCGCTGCCCGTGGGCACCGAGATCTCCATCGACGGTGCGCCGATCGGCAAGGACAAGGTCGATCGCGGCATCGCCCCTGGCGAGCACGTGATTCGCCTCACCGCCGAGAACCACAAGTCATTCGAGCAGACCATCTCGGTCAAGCCCGACCAGCAGTACGCGCTCGACAAGTCGCTCGAGTCGAACGTGCCGGTGAAAGACCCGAACAGCAAGGTCGCCGTGCTCATCAAGGGTGAGCCCGTCGTCGCGCCGCCCGTCGCACCGCCGCCGCCTCCCAAGCCGGTCACCATCGAAGACTCGATCTACGAGCGCCGCTCGTACTTCCACGTCACCTTCGAGATGGCCACGCTCAACGGCAGCCGGCTCGTGGGCCGCCGCTTCGACACCGAAGGTTTTGGCCGCACCACCTCGCTCATCACGCCCAGCCGCACCCTCGTCGGGGCCAGCGCTGAGTTCGGCACCTTCGGCAAGTACTTCGGCATCACGGTGTTCGGCCTCTCCTGGCTGACCAACATCGACAACTGGCGCATGAACGTCGGCTACACGCCGGGCGAGCGCTGCGAGGCCTCGCTCAACGTGTGCTTCGCCACCGCGCTCGACTCGGTGAAGACCAACCTCGTCGTCATTCGCGCGCTCCAGCCGCAGGTGCGCATCGCCTTGTGGCGCTTCCAGCTGGCCGTGCAGCTCGGCCTCGAGTTCCGCACCGGTCAGATCGTCGGCCTCGACGAGGGCTCGACCACCACCCGCTACAAGGACGGCTTCGTGCCGCTCGACCTGCTGCTGGCAGCGCGCTTCAACGTGCGCTTCTTCGTGGTCGACGGAATGTTCCTGCAGCTCTCGGCGAACTACACGAAGTACCTCATCGGCGAACGCTCGACCGACGACTCCGGGGTCATCTTTGCTTCGCCTGACAGCCTCGGCTTCAACGGAGGTCTTGGTTATGCGTTCTGAGTCTTTCTGGTTCGCGCTCACCCTCGTCGTCGCTTCGACGTCGTTCGCCCAGGCCCTGGTCGGCTCGGGCGTCGGCAACGCAGACACCTTCGTCTCGGAGGGCAGCAAGCTCTTCAACAAGAAGCAGTACGGCAAGGCGGCCGATTCGTTCCTCAAGGCCACCCGCGCCAACCCGGCGCTCCCGCAGACCTACGCGCAGCTGGCCCGCGCGCAGCTGCTCGCCAAGGAACTGCAGCGCGCCTGCTACTCGTACCGCGTCTATCTGAAGTCGGTGCCTGACAGCCCCGATCGCAAGAAGGCCGCGGCCGAGAGCGATCAGTGCGAGCGACAGGTCAAGGGCATGCGCAAGCCCCCCGAGGATCCCACCAGGGGCTTCGTCGACCAGCGCGCTGCGTTCTTCACGGCGCTCGATGCGAAGCAACTGTTGGGGCCCGGTTCGGCCTCCGAGACCCTGCGCGCGTTGGTGAAGGAAGGCTTCCTGGGCCCTGAGCTGGGCGAGATGGCCGCCAAGCTGGGCTCCGCCGCGACCTCTGAAGCCGAAGCGGTGCACAAGCAGGCGCTCTCGGGTGTTCAGCTCGCCCCCGAGGTCCTCCGCAGCGCCCGCCCGCTCTACCAGGTGGCGCAAGACGTGGGCTCCTCCGCTGCCGATGCACGCGGCCGCATGGCGTTCCTCGACGGCCTCGCGGAGCTCAACGAGAAGTCGTGGAAAAAGGCCGAAGCACACTTCGTGGAGGCCTCCCGGAGCGACCCGGACAACAAGGAATACGTGTTCTTCAAGGGCATGGCCCTCGTGCAGGCCGGTGAACGCGCGGCCGCGCTCAAGGTCATGGAAGGCCCGCTGAAGGACGACCCCCGGACCGCGGTGTTGCGCGCGGCGCTCGCGCTGGGCGATTCTTCGGTCTCCGGCGCGACGGAGCTCGAAAAGCTCCTCTTCAACACGCGCTACCCGCCGGAAAAGTAGCTCCGGAACGCAGCCGTCACTGCGAAGCAGGGCCAAGCAGCTGAAGCGCAGCGGAAGGTGCGCCGAGGCGGAGTGACCAAGAAAGCTGGCCGGAACGCAGCCGTCCCTGCGAAGCAGGGCCAAGCAGCTGAAGCGCAGCGGAAGGTGC
>JBKJSE010000225.1:0-15912 GCA_046595925.1 Archangium sp.
GGTGGTAGTCATCGACGGAATCGAGCGGCTTCGCTTGAGGTTCGATCATCAGGAGCTCGAGGCGGCGTTGCTCGTCTCGAAGGTGCCACGACGTGAGTGAAGACAGCCCCATCGCAGCGTTCCGACAGGTTCCGAGAACAGGTGTCATCTACGTCACGGGAGAAGCCACCCGGCTCGGCTTCAACCCCCGCGACCCCGACTGGTGCAACCTGGGCCAGGGGCAGCCGGAGACCGGTGACATCGCCGGCGCACCGCCGCGAATCTCGCGAGTGGAGATCGACGTCGATGATCAGGAGTACGCGCCGGTCGCTGGCCTGTGGGAGCTGCGCGAGGCGATCGCCGGGCTCTACAACCGGCTCTACCGCAAGGGGAAGAAGTCGCAGTACTCGGCGGAGAACGTGGCGGTCTCGGGTGGCGGCCGCGCGGCGTTGACCCGGGCTGCGGCGGCGCTCGGTCACGTGAACCTGGGGCACTTTCTGCCGGACTACACGGCGTATGAAGAGCTGCTCGACATCTTCAAGGCGTTCACGCCCATCCCGATTCTGCTCGATGGTGATCGCGGCTACGCGTTCACGCCCGAAGAGCTGCGAAAGGAGATCATGGGCCGCGGGCTCTCGGCGCTGCTGCTCTCGAACCCGTGCAACCCGACGGGCAAGGTGATTCAGGGCGAAGAGCTGGAGAAGTGGGTGGCCATCTCGCGCGAGCTCGACTGCGCGTTGCTCGTCGACGAGTTCTATTCGCACTACATCTGGAACGCGCCGCCGGGCCGGCTGCCCATCGAGAGCGCGGCGCGGTACGTGGAAGACGTGAACCGCGATCCGGTGGTGCTCTTCGATGGGCTCACCAAGAATTGGCGGTACCCGGGTTGGCGCACCACGTGGACGATCGGCCCCAGGAAGGTGATCGACGCGGTCGCGTCAGCGGGCAGCTTTCTCGATGGGGGTGGCAGCAAGCCGATTCAGCGCGCGGCGATTCCGTTGCTCGAGGAGTCGCACGTGATTCAGGAGACCAACGCGATCCACACCGTCTTCCGCGCCAAGCGGGATCGGTTGCTGGCCGGGCTGCAGCGTCTGGGGGTGCGCGTCGACCGCGTGCCCGATGGAACGTTCTACGTCTGGGGCAACGTGGCGCAGCTGCCCGCACCGCTCAACGACGGCATGGGCTTCTTCAAGGCGGCGCTGCAGAAGAAGGTGATCGTGGTGCCGGGCGAGTTCTTCGACGTGAACCCGGGCAAGCGGCGGTCGTCACGCGCGTCGCGCTTCCGTCAGTACGTGCGCTTCAGCTTCGGCCCGTCGATGGCGACGATGGAGCTCGCCCTGAGCCGGCTCGAGCAACTCGTCGCAGAACATATGAAGTAACAAAGCCTCCCTCTCCCCGAGGGGGAGAGGGTCGGGGAGAGGGCAGTCAGGCGATGATCTTCGTCTCCAGCGCGATCCGAATCACCGTCTCCTGAATCATGGGCCAGGTCTCGCGAGCGCAAGCCACCAGCCCGCGCGAGTTCACGATCTCACGCCCGTCGTAGCCGTACTTCAGGCCACCGAAGTCGACCAGCATCCCGCCCGCTGCCTCGATCACCGCCTGCGGCGCACACGAGTCCCACCGCGAGCTGCGATCGCTGGGGTGCAGGTACAGCTCAGCCTCGCCCATCGCGAGCAGCGCGCACTTCAACCCCACGCTGCCTTGCTCACGCACCTGGGTGATCCCCAGCGCCTCGCGAATCGCCGCCGTCTTCTTCGACTTGTGCGATCTCGACACCAACAGCCGAAGATCCTTCGTCGCCGAGACCGGCTGCATCTTCAGCTCACGCCGTTGCTCACCCAGCTCGAGCACACACGGCGAGCCCACCGCGCCGCTCCACAACGCACCCTGCATCGGAGCCAGCACCACGCCCGCCACCGGAGCCCCATCGATCGCCAACCCGATGTGCACCGCGAACATGCCGTTGCGATCGACGAACTCACGCGTGCCATCGAGCGGATCGACGAACCACACGCGATTGGTCTTCGGCGCCAGGTGCGCCGACTCTTCCGCCACGATGTCGTCGTCGGGAAACGCGGCCTGCAGCCCTTTGACGATCAGCTCGTTCGCGCGCTTGTCGGCCTCGGTGACAGGACCTCCGCCACCCGCCTTCTGCACCACGGAGAACGGCGTCTCGTAGACCTCACGAATGACCGCCGCGGCCTCGCGCGCCAACCTGCCCGCGACTTCGAGTTCCTTCGAGTACACACCGCAGGAATATCAGCGGCGCGGCAGCACCGTGAGCACCACGTCACCGTCATCGGTGTCGGGCACGCTCAACAAGGCGATGTGCGTCTCTTTGAGCAGCTCACGCATGCGAATCGACAGCGCCATCGGCGTCTCCCCGCGCGTCGGCCGCAGCCTGAATTCCCGCTCGTTGATGCGCACCTGAATGTCGCCCTTGCCCCGCGCGACGCCCTTGAGCAGCAGCCGGTTGGTGCCGACCTTCCGCGCGCGCATGGTGGTGTCGTACGAGGTGCAGAAGAGGTGGGGCGTGGGCTCGACTTCACACGCGCGCGCGATGGTGACGATCAACGCGTCATCGCTGGGGTGCGCGAGCACGAGGTAGCCCTCGGGCAACGCGGCGTGGAGCGCCTCCTTCAAATACTCCGTGCCCAGCACGCTCGGCACCGTCAGCGTGACGAATGAGCCGTCGACGCGCAGGGAAAGCGACGCGAAGGGCTGATGCGTCTGGGTCGGGTCGAAGCGGAAGTGCAGGGTGCCGGTGGTGAGCTCGGTCACGCTCAGTCCCTGACCCGCCGAGAGCACCGCGACGTTCGCGGACCGGGGGTGCACCAACGTCAGGGGATCAGTCTTCTGCGCGGACCACATGCCTGGTTGTCGGCCACGCGCGGGTGAGCACCCAGGCGCGCGTCGTCAAGAGGCTTTGCAGAACTGCGGGGAAACTTTCAGGCGACCGCTGAGAAGAAGTCGGCGTCTTTCCAGACACTGACGACGGGGCCATCGACCAGCGCGCGGAAGCCGTGCGGCACGTTCGAACCGACCCGGGCCGCGATGGCGAGCGCCGACGAGCCGCGGGGCAACGAGATGGTCACCCGGCGTGAGTCGCAGAGCACCGTGAGCAGACAGTCTTCGCCGATGCCACCCAGGAACTCGATCTTGTTCTCGTCGAGCTGCTTGACCCGAAGCTGCGCGTCGGTCGAGAAGATGCGGAAGCGGGGCGTCTTCGCGGCAGGCACGAGCGCTTCGCTGAAGATGATTTCGACGCCGTCTTCCACGGGCTGGTGCCGCATCGAGATCGAGCGGGGCAGGGCGCGACGCAACAGGGCGACGGCGTGCTCAGGGGTGCTGCGGCGCGCCAGCGACACCTCGACCACGTCGTTGGGCGTCGAGACGTCGAGCTCAGCCGAGGGGTCCAGGTTCACTTCGCCGGTCAGCACGAAGCGCGAACCACCACGCCACGTGACGTTGAAGGAAGGATCTTCAGAGTGAACCCGGAACCGCGAGACCGACAGCTGAATGGGCTCTTCGTACATGGCGCAATGCGGCAATACCCGTCTTTGGGGGTGGCGAACAAGACCCCACCAATCTCCCCGTTGTTCTGGGTCTTTGGCAGTCTGGGCGGGTGACCACGCGAAACCTGTGGGGCTGGGGCGACCTCGAAGCGGCAGTCAGTCTGGACGACACGCAGGGGCGGGTGGAGCCGTTCTTCGGACCCAGTGAAGTCGAGTCGGCCGCCGCGCCCCGGGTTCCACCAGCGAGGGTCGAGGTGCCTTCGGAGTTGAAGGCATTCGCTTCGACTGCCGACCTCGAGCGCGCTGCGCACGCGATGGGCAAGGGCTACCCGGATCGAGTTCGCGGCCTGCGGGGTGACTTCTCTGCAGCGCCCGATCTGGTGGTCACGCCTTCGAACGAACGCGAGCTGACGTTGACGCTGGAGATCGCGGAGCGCGAGCGGCTCTCCGTCACTCCGTTTGGTGGCGGCTCATCGGTGGTGGGCGGCGTCGAGCCGAAGCTCGGCGCGAATCATCGCGGCTCGTTGAGTCTGGATCTCGGCAAGCTCGGCCGGTTGCTCGAGCTCGATGAGGTGTCTGCGGTCGCGCGGCTCGAGGCGGGCATCTTCGGGCCTGCACTCGAGCAGCAGCTCGGCGCGCGTGGCTTCACGCTGCGGCACTACCCGCAGTCGTTCGAGTTCTCGACGCTCGGCGGGTGGATCGCCACGCGCGCGGGGGGGCACTTCGCGACCGTGCTCACGCACATCGATGACTTCGTCGAGTCGGTGCGCATGGTGACGCCGCGTGGCTTGTTCGAGACGAAGCGGTTTCCGGCGAGCGGGGCGGGGGTCGACCCGAACCGGTTGGTGATCGGGAGTGAAGGCACGTTGGGCGTGATCACCGAAGCGTGGATGCGGGTTCGGCCTCGCCCGACGTTCCGGGCCGGGGCTTCGCTTCACTTCGAGAACTACGAGCGCGCGGTCGATGCGACGCGGGCGATCGCGCAGTCGGGGCTGGCTCCTTCGAACTGCCGGCTGCTCGATTCGCAGGAGGCGATGATCAACGGCGTCACGTTCGATGGCACGTCGGTGCTCGTGCTCGGGTTCGAGTCGGCCGATCACCCACTCGACGCGTGGATTGATCGGGCCGTGGCGTTGGCTGAAGCGTTCGGCGGCACGTGTCCCAGGGGGAAGACGTCGGGCTCACGGCCAGGGGATGCAGGCGAGAGCTGGCGCGCATCGTTCTTGAAGGGGCCGTATCTGCAAGACGCGATGATCCGCCTGGGCATCGTGGCGGACACCTTCGAGACGGCGTGCACGTGGACGGCCTTTCCCTCGCTCTACGCGTCGGTGACTGAGGCGATTCGCGAAGGGCTGGAGCGTTGGTGCGGCGGGGGGGTGGTGACCTGCCGCTTCACGCACGTGTACCCCGATGGGCCTGCTCCGTATTTCACGTTCCTCGGGCGGGCGAAGAAGGGCGCTGAGTTGGAGCAGTGGGGTGCGCTCAAGCAGCTTGCTGGTGATGCGCTCGCGAAGGCAGGCGGTACGATCACGCATCATCACGCGGTCGGTCGCACGCATCGGCCCTGGTACGACAAGGAGCGGCCAGAGCTCTTCGCGACGTCGCTGCGTGCAATCAAGCGCGAGCTGGATCCGGCGGGCTTGCTCAATCCGGGTGTGTTGATCGACTGACGAGAGAACAGCGGCCCTGGGTGGGTGGTGCGTCGAGGTTTTGGTGGGTTGCCCGACCCGAACAGGCCCCTCGACCTCGCGCGAGGACGCGAGAGTGGCACCTGTGGTTTCAGCGCACGTGGGCACGCGCGGTCAGACCACAGGTGCGATCACCAAGGTCGAAGCCAGTCTCAGCGAGAGCAAAAACAGTTCGCGGCGAGGGCCCGTGCGCTTTGGGCACTCAGCGAACTCAGGTTCACCGCGCACCCCTCAGGCTGTGGCTGTTCAGCGCGCCTTCTCTGAAATAAACAGCGCGCCCTTTTCCCTCGGGTTGAGCACGATGCGCTGCGGCGGTGACAGGCCCGCCTGCGCGATCCACCCCGCGATCGCCGCGGACGACGCTGTCGACGTACCGGTCTCCGTCAGCAGCGTGAGCCGGAAGGCCGCGTCGTATGCCGACGTCGGGTGATCATCTGGGTACTCGTGAATCACCAACACGCCACCCGGGTTGAGCGCGCCCGCGATGCGCTCGACGGTGCGGCGGTTGTCTTCCGCGGTCTGGTTGTGAACGACCGACAGGAACAGCACGACATCGAACCCCTCGCCCCACGCCGCCTCGCGCAGATCGCCCGCGGTCAGCGTGATGCGGTGCTCCATGCCGGCTTCCCGAAGCGTCGTCTGCGTCGCGCTCAGCGCGCTGGCCTGGTCCACCAGCACCGCCTCGAAGTCCGGGTACAGCCGGCAGAACGCGATCGAGTGCTCACCGTGCGAGCCACCCAGGTCGAGCAACCGCCGCGCGCCAGGTGGCGGCCGCACGTGCTTGAGCAGATCAGGCCCCAGGTGCTGCGCGAAGGCGTGCATGTACTTCGAGAACGTCGGCCCCCAGGAAGCGCGCTCGCTCATGAGGTCCCACAACGTCGCCTTGGGCGCGCCGGTGCGGACACACTCGGCGAGCGTCGACATCAAGCTCCAGGCTTCGCCCGTCCACTTGAGGCCGGCGGTGTAATCGACCTCGCCTGCGCGCGTGAACCAGCGAGCCGCGTGCGGCGTGTTCTTGAAACGATCGCCGTCACGCTCGAGGTACCCCACCGTGGTGAGGAAGTCGGCGAGCCTCAGCACGCCTTCTGGCGAGCAGTCGAGCGCCTTCACCAGGCCCGCGACGTCGAGCGGCCCCGTGGAGAGCGCTTCGAAGAGCCCCAGCTGGCCCGCTGAAATCAGCGCCGCACTTTTCATCATGGGGAGGTAGACATCGACCATCGGAAGGCAGTCGGCCCCCTCCTCGAGTGAAACCTGTCTTGAATCGGTACCGTCCATCGTGAACTCGACCACCTTTGATTCCTTGGCTAGCCCCGATCGCCTCGCATGACAAATCTCAATGATCCCCTGAGCGGGGCTGGCACTGGTTCCGGCCGGACCTACAAGTACTTCGACCTGATTATGGCCGCCTTCGTGGCCGTCTTGCTGTGCGCCAACCTCATCGGCGTCAGCAAGGTCACCACCATCGGAGGGTTCACCTTCGGGGCGGGCAACATCTTCTTCCCCATCAGCTACCTCTTTGGCGACGTGTTGACCGAGGTGTACGGCTACGCGCGCTCGCGGCGGGTGGTCTGGGCGGGTTTTTCGGCGCTGGCGTACGCCTCGTTGATCGCCTTCATCGTGGTGAACCTGCCCGCGGCCGAAGGGTGGGAAGGCCAGGAACACCTCGCGGCCGTCTTCGGCTCGACCTGGCGCACCGCGATGGCTTCCCTGGCCGGCTACGCCTGCGGTGAGTTCGGGAACTCGTACACGCTGGCCAAGCTCAAGGTTCGCACCGGCGGCAAGCTGCTCTTCGTGCGCACCATCGGCTCGACCATCGTGGGCGAAGCGATCGACACCCTGGTCTTCTACCCACTCGCGTTCTACGGCGTGTGGAGCAACCAGCTCTTGTTCGCGGTGATGGCCGCGAACTACGTGGTGAAGGTGCTCTGGGAGGTCTTGATGACGCCCGTCACCTACCGCGTCGTCGCCTTCTTGAAGCGCAAGGAGAACGAGGACTACTTCGACCGCGACACCAACTTCACGCCCTTCTCCCTCAAGACCTGAGGCTTCTTGACCAGCAGCGCCCTGAACGGCCGCGAGGCCCAGTGCGCTGCGAAGAACGGGCTCTGCTCGAACTGAGGGCTGAGCTTCGGGTCGAGCCGCAAGGTGGTCTGAATCGCCCCGTACATGGCCTTGCGCTCGCCGTTCCTCGCGTGGAGCGCCGCCCGGTAGAACCAGGGCCACGCGGCGAGCCCCTTCGAGCCATGGACCGCGGCGTCGAGGTGCTCACGCGCTTCGTCGAGCCGGCCCAGGCAGAGCAGCGCCTTCGCGCGTTGCAGGTGGAGCGCGTAGTCCTTCGGGCGCTTCGCGAGGTACTTCTTCGAGGCGACCACCACCTCGTCGAACTGCCCCGCCTCGTTGAGCCGATAGAGGCGGGAGAACCAGGCGACGCTCACGGCTGCTGCGGCGGGGGAGCGTTGAGCTCCTGCTTGAGCTGGATGACGGCCATTCGCATCATCGGCGGCTGCTCCGACTGCGGAGCGAGCGCGACGTAGAGCTCGAGGTTCATCAGCGCGCGGCGTTGATCGTTGTCTTCCATCGCCAGCATGCCGGCGAACATGCGCGCGTCGTAGGCCTCGGGGTAGCGGCTGGCGAGCGCCTCGAGATCGACGATCGAGCCGGGCAGGTCGCCTTCGAGCGCGCGCACCACCGCACGGCCCACGCGGCCCCTGGGATGAAACGGATCGAGCTGCGTGGCGCGATCGACCAGCGGCCGCGCTTCGTCGAAGGCCTGGCGGCGAATGAGGTGCACCGCGAGATCAGCCACCGCGTCGACGTCGCCGGGGTTGCTCTGGACGCGGGCCGCGAGCGCCTCGAGCTTCGGGTCGGCGCGAGGCTGCTGCATCGGCGCGCCACCACCCGGAGGCACGGCGCCCGTCGCCTGCATGCCGTCGGTGCGCTCGCTGGAAGACTGCGTGAGCTGGTAGCCGAGCAGCGCGAAGAAGGCGACCACCGCCCCGCCGACGAGCGCGCCCATCAAGGCGGGGTTCTTCGAGCCGAAGGTCGGAGCCGCAGCCGCCTGCTTCTCGGCGCGGGCCTGCTTCTTCGTCTCGTCGTGTCGCTTGCCGTCGCGGCTGCGCAGCACGTCGGCCGCGGCCAGCTCGAGGCGCGCCTTCTCGCGGTTGAAGTCTTCGAGCGCGAGCAGGTGCTTGTTGGCCACGTGCTGGCGCAATTCACCGAGCAGCAGTTGATAGCGCGCGTCGAGATCGTCCAGCGTCTCGGGCTTCGGCGCGTCGCTCTGCAGTCGCTTGGACCCGAACAAGTAGGCGAGGGCGACGGCCGCACCCGCAGCGAGCACCATCAGACCCGGCAACCAGTTGGTGGCGTGTTGAGGATTCATTTCTCGAGATCCGCTCGCACCCTGGCGAGGTAGTCGTCTGCGGGCTCTTCAGTCGCAGCCGCCACAGGCGCCGCGGGTTTCTTCGTCGAGCCGATGATCAACAACACGCCGAGCACCAGCACCAGCACCGGCGCGAGCCACAGGCCCAGGGTGATGCCTGACTTCTTCGGCTCCATCAGCGCCCACTCGCCATAGCGCTCGACGAAGTAGTCGTAGATCTCCTGGTCGGTCTTTCCTTCAGCGACCAGCTCACGCACCTTGTCGAGCTGCGCGCGCGCCATCGAGGCCGGCGAGTCGGCGATCGACACGCCCTGGCACACCGCACAGCGCAGCTTCTTGCCGACGGCCTGCACCCGTTGTTCACGCACCGAATCGAGTGGATCCTGTCCCTGGCGCAGCGGCGCGTAGCCCTGGGTGAGCACCAGCGAGAGCACGAGCGCGATCACTTGAGGATCTCCGCGATCTGCTCGGTGAACTGTTCGGGGCTCTGGAAGGGGTAGATGTACTTCTTCACGATGATGCCCTCGCGATTGATGAAGTACGTCTCGGGCACGCCGGACACCGCGTAGTCGACGGCGACGGTCGACCTGGGATCGTAGACCTGCGCGTACACGGCGCCCGTCTGCTTCAGGAATGCCCGGGTGTTCTGCTCGGTGTCTTCGAAGACGATGCCGATGAAGACGGCCTTGTCGCCGTAGGTCTGCGCCGCCCAGTCGAGCACCGGCTGCTCCACCTTGCAGGGCACGCACCACGTGGCCCAGAAGTTCAGCACCACCGGCTGACCTTTGAAGTCAGCCAGCGAGAGAGTGCCCTCCTTGTCGAGGCGCTTGATGGTGAAGTTCGGAGCAGGCTTGCCCTTCATCATGAAGGGCACCTCGTGTGGATCGGTGCCGAAGCCGGCGGCCAGCACGTAGACGATGAAGCCGATGATCGAGAGCGCGGCGATGACGGCGACGATCCGTTTCACGGCGCACCGGGCACGGCAGCAGCCGCGGGGTTCGGTTCAGGCACGGGCTTCTGCTTTCGCTGCGGCCACAGGGCGATCAACGTGCCGAACACCAGCAGGGGAATCGCGTACCAGATCCACCCCACCAACGGGAAAATCCACATGTTGAAGCTCGCCGTGTTCGCCTTCACGTCGTACGAGAGCAACGACACGTAGACGTCGCGCACGATCATCTCGGTGACGCTGGGCGAGCCGATGGGATCATTCGAGCGCTCGTAGAAGTTCATGCGCGGCGCGCTCTTGTCGTGATGAACGGTCTGCTCCCCTCCCGGCGAGGTGAGGGTGAGCTTGGCGGCGATCCACTCGCGGTGCGGTTCCTTGCCGCGATCGAGCCCGTCGAAGCGCACGCTGTAGGCGCCGATCTGCATCGACTCGCCGAGCTTGAGCGTGCCGGTGTTGTGCACCTTGTACGCAGAGCTCGCGGCGACCGCGACCATGATGGCCACGATGCCCAGGTGCACCACGTAGCCACCGAAACGTCGGCGCGCGCGCGAGGCGCTCACGAAGATGGCGGTGAACATCTTCTCTTTCTGCTCGGTCATGCGCTGCTGCGCGGGCAGGAACAGCTCGCGCAACGTCACCACCACCACGAAGCCTGCGAGCCCGAAGACGGTCAGCGGCATCCACCCGCGGTAGCCCAGCGCGAAACAGACCCCGGCCACCAGCAAGCCGACCGCGCCGGGGATGATCGCCTGGCGCTGAATCACCTTCGGGTCAGCCACGCCCCACGGCAGCATCGGCCCCACGCCCATGAGGAAGAGCGTGGCCAGCGAGAGCGGGAGCGCCATCTGGTTGAAGTAGGGCTCGCCCACCGTGATCTTCTTGTGGAACAGGCCTTCGGTGATGAGCGGGTAGAGCGTGCCCAGCAACACCACGAAGGTGATCGCCGCGAAGACCAGGTTGTTGAGCAGAATGCTGCCTTCACGCGAGACGATGCTGCCCAGCTGCGACTCAGCCACCAGCATGTGACCGCGCACCGCGAGCAGCAGCGTGCTGAAGACCAGCAAGATACCGATGAAGACCAGGAAGGTCGGCCCGATGTCAGACTGGGTGAAGCTGTGCACCGAGTTGAAGACACCCGAGCGCGTCATGAAGGTGCCGACGATGGTGAGAATGAAGCTCGCCAGCGCCAACGCGATCGTCCACAGCTTGAGCGACTTCTTCTTCTCGAGCACCATCGTCGAGTGCATGAACGCGGTGGCCGTCAGCCACGGCATGAACGACGCGTTCTCGACCGGGTCCCACGCCCAGTAGCCGCCCCAACCGAGCACCGCGTAGGCCCACCAGCTGCCCAGGATGATGCCGACCGAGAGGAAGATCCACGGCACCAGCGTCCACTTGCGCAGCGGCACCAGCCACGCGTCACCGAGCTCACCACGCAGCAGCGCGCCCGCCGCGATCCCGAACGGAATCGTCATGCCCACGTACCCGAGGTACAGCATGGGCGGGTGGATGATCATCAGCACGTGGTTCTGCAGCAGGGGGTTCGGGCCCGGGCCGTCAGCCAGGGGGTTGGGAATGTGCGTCCACGGGTTTGCGGGGCCGGCGATCAAGAACGCGAAGAACGTCGCCACCGCCGCCATCACGCCGAGCGAGAGCTGCATGTAGCGGCCGTGCTCTTTCCGGTACGTGAACGCGAACGCGAAGATGTACGCGCCCATGATGAAGCCCCAGAAGAGAATCGAGCCTTCCAGCGCGCTCCAGAGAGAAACGATGGTGAAGATGGTGGGCGTGGACAGGCTGCCGACCTGCGCGACGTACTTCACCGAGAAGTCGTGCGTGAGCAGCGCGTAGACCATCACCAGGTTCGCGGCGAGCATCGAGCCTGCGAAGCCGTAGATGGCTTTCTGCACCAGCGGGAGCGCGCTTTCCTTGCGCATCATGCCGGTGGTGATGCCGACGATCGCCGCGAAGGCCGCGCAGAGCAGCCCGAGGAGAATGAGGCCGTAACCGAGGTTCGAGAGGTTCACGAAGGTCACTCTGCCTTCGTGAGCGAGTTCTTCCACGCTTCGTCGGGCATGCCGCCGTCGGTGGGGGCGCGGTACTCGTTGCTGTGGTTCACCATCAACCGGTTGGTGCGGAAGACCTGGTCGGCTGAGAACGCGCCTTCGACCACCACGCCGATGCCTTCTCGGAACATCTGCGGCGGCGTCTGCTCGCTCTTGACGGTCACCTTCACGGCGTCGCCCTTGTGCGAGTCGGCCACCGAGAAGGTGAGCGCCGTGTGCTCGGTGTTGAACACCACGCTGCCCGGCACCACCACGCCGCCTAAGCGCACCGTCGCGCCGTAGGCCTTCTGACCCTGCGCCACCATCTCGGAGGGCTTCCAGTAATAGACGAGGTTCTCGCCGATGTTGCCGAAGGCGATCCACGCCAGCGCAGAGCCAGCGACGAGGATGGCGCCGAGCGCGATGAGACGGTTTCGGGTTTCGGGCTTCATGGCGCTCCAGGAGGCGGTGCTTCAGATCGACGCACGTACAAACTCACCGCGTAGCCGACGAGCCCCAACAGCCCGGCGCCCCACGCGGCGTAGACATACGCCCAACCCCCCTCGATGACACCCATCGGGGCCTTCTCGATCCCCTCGGGGTGCTGCTGGGCGGCGGGCGCAGGGGGGGGCGGGGCCGCGATGTCAGCAAGAACGGGCAGGGACAGGAACAACACCAGCGAAAGCCATCTCATGCCGCCACCTCTCCCTTGGGCGCTTGTACCGGTGGCAACTCGAGGGCGCTGCTCTGCCGCGAGCGCGCCAGCTCGTAGCGCTTGATGATGAACGCGAGCAGGAACGTGAGGAAGGTGACGTTGCCCCAGTAGAGGACCGCGCGCATCGGCTTGTCGACGGTCGAGCCGGTCGACTGCACCTGGTGCAGCGAGTTCCACCAGCGCACCGAGTACCAGACGATGGGCAGCGAGACGTACCCCAGGATGGCGGCAGCAGCGCTCCACGTGGCGCGGCGCTCGGGATCTTCCGTGAACGAACGGAAGGCGAGGTAGCCCACGTAGGCGAGCAACATCACCGTGGTCGAGATGAGCCGGGGATCCCAGTCCCACCAGACGCCCCAGGTGGGCCGCGCCCAGATGCTGCCCATCAACACGCCGATGGCTCCGAAGTAGACGCCGATTTCAGCAGAGGCTTCGGCGAGCGCGTCGGTGCGCCACGACTTCTTCATCAGGTAGGCGATCGCGCAGCCCACGTTGATGGTGAACGCGACCAGGCAGGCCCACACGTGCGGCACGTGCACGTAGAGAATGCGGCCCACGTCGCTCATGAAGGCCTCGGGCGGTGCCCAGACCAGGCCGAAGTAGAGCAGGGCGGCCAGCTCCAACGTTCCCAGGCCAGCGGCGACCTTCCACACCCAGGCCCGCGCCGACGGCACCGCCAGCTGCGCGATGACCAGCGCTGCGAGCACGATCAATCCAGCCAGCGGAATCCACGACGCCATCAGTCCTCCTCGGCAACCTTCGGGAACAGCAAAAAACCGACGGACAGATAAATGAGATCGAACGCGGTCAGCAACTTTAGCCAGCCGGGGAGCTGGTCTTGCGCATCGGGGACGAGCGTGAAGCGGGTCGCGCTCACCGCAGCCAGAAGCAAAGGCACCAACACCGGGAACAACAGCAACGGGAGCATCACATCTCTGGCCCGCGCGTTGGCGGAAATGGCTGAATAGACGATCCCAGGCGCGCTGATACCGACGCTGCCCAGAAAGAGCACCAGCAGCAGGGTCAGCGGGGCTCGCGACAGATCGACGTCGTAGAGCGCGACGGCGACGGGCAGCAGGACGATCGACAGCCCGAAGAGCAGCGAGGCATTGCCGAAGACCTTGCCCAGGAAAATGGCGCGCGGCTCGACGGGGGTGACCACCAGACCGGTGAGCGCCTGGTTCTCGCTCTCGACCCGAAACGATTCACCCAGCGACAGGGTGCTGGCGAAGAGCAGCGCCAGCCAGAGGTAACCGGGCGCGTGACGGCGCAGCGCTTCGATGTCGGGGCCCATCGCGAACGAGAAGAGCAGCAGCGTGGACAGCGCGAAGAAGATGAGCGCGGTCAGACGTGCACGCGTGCGCCACTCGATGAGCCAGTCCTTGCGCAGCACCAACCAACTGGCGCGCAGCAGCGAGATGCGGGGCTTCCTCACGGGTTCTCCCGGCGGCCCTGATCGAGGTGGAGACGCTCCTGCGTGAGGGCCTGACCCTGCTCGACCAGATGGGTGGCGAGCACGATGGTGGTTCCCGCGGCCTGCAATTCGCGAAGGAGGTTTTCCATCTGAAGAATGCCGGCGGGGTCGAGCTCACCGAACGGTTCGTCGAAGAGGGCCAGCTTCGGCGCCTTCATCAGCAGGCGCGCGATGGTCAGCCGCTTCCGCATGCCGGCAGAGAATTGCCGCACCGGGCTGTCGGCGCGGCTGGTCAGACCGATGCGCTCGAGCAGGCTGGCGACGAGCTGCTTGGGTTGGTCGAGCGCGAGGAACTCGGCGACCAGGGTGAGGTTCTGCGCGGCGGTGAGATCTTCGTAGAGGAACGAAGCGTGGGAGAGCAGCGCGACGTCGTGGCGCAGGTCTTCGCGTTTCTCTCGCGTCTCTGCGCCGAAGATCTTGATGCTGCCCGCGGTGGGGAAGGTGGCCGTCGAGATCATACGCAGCAGCGTGGTCTTGCCCGAGCCGTTGTGCCCCGTGAGCAACAAGGACCGCCCGGCAGGCAGCGAGTAGCTGAGCCTCGCCACGGCCCAACGCGAGCCGAAACGCTTGCTGACGTCGTCGAGCTGAATCGCGGGGGCAGGGGAGAGCACGGCCGCATCGCTCTATGCTGAGCGATGGCCTCAGTCGAGGCTTGCAGTAGGCTGCCGACGCGTGCCGCGCTTCGTCCTCGCCGCAGTCTCGAGCCTCTCCCTGCTCGGCTTCTGCGTCTATTCCGTCGTGACGACGTGGGTGTACCCGAAGAACCTGCCGTTCAAGGGCGACTGCGATTCGTGGCTGGAGAACCCGACGCCGCGCTGGGTCGCGCTCAAGGGCTGCGTGCTCGACGTCGACCTGGTGATCCTCGAGAGCGATCAGGGTGACTTCGAGAAGCTGTCCAATCGGCAGCAGGGGCTCTCACTCAAGCCCTACCCCGTGTCGCCGCAGTGGATCGCCGCGTGGATCCCCATCAGGACGGAGTGGATGGGCACCGGCCCGGCGAAGGCCCTGTACCGGCTCGAATCGCAAGACTTGATGAAGTGGGTCAACAAGCTCGAGCGGGCGGACGACCGCGAGAAGGAGCGCATGTGGGTCGACCCTCTGCCGGTTCGTCGCTTGTCGAAGCCGGGCTTGCTGACAGGTAAGGCCGGCAAGCCCAGCACCGAAGGGCTGCAGAAGGCGTTGGGCACTGCGGGGTCGGTCAACCTGTTGGCGGTGATCGAAGGAGAGCTGCCGCCCGTCACCACGCCGGTTCCGGGGCTGCTGGCGGGACTGCTGGGGCTCTTGACGCTGGTGTTCGTGGCGCGCCGCGCGGGGCGTCACACCACCGATGCGCTCACGGCCGAGCAGCAGATCACCCGGGTCAACCTGTCCGACGTGAAGCTCGAGATCGGCGCGCTCGAAGAGCTGCGTGAGGAAGAACGAGGGAAGCGGCGGAAGATCGATTGAGCGGTTCAACCGTTTGAGGTCGGCACCATGGCTCTCCAGCTTCGAATCGCCAGCCCTTGCGAAGAAAAATGGGAGTCGATGCAGGGGGATGACCGGGTGCGCAACTGTGCGCGCTGCGCCCTCAACGTCTTCAACATCAAGGAGCTGACCGAGCAGGAGGTCCGCGCGATGTTCATGAAGACCGAAGGCCGGGTGTGCGGCCGCATCTTCCAACGCAAGGACGGCACGGTGCTGGTGAAGGACTGTCCGACGGGGCTCGCGAAGCTTCGGCGCAAGGCGCTCGCCGGGTTGACCGTCGTGGTGGGCCTGATTCTCGCGGTGATCAACTTCCGCATCGGCGCAGCGCCGAGCTGCCCGACGGGTGACGGCAGCGAGCAGGGCTGGTTCGGCCGCGTCGTCGAGCCACGGTTCGTCAACGCACGCGAGACGCTGCGAGAGACGAAGACGTTTGGCGCCCTCATCAACGAGCTGTGCCCGGTGGAAGTGCCGATGGCGGGAATGATGATGATCGAGCCGCCCCCCGTTTCTCCTCTCCCTTCGGGAGAGGGCAAAACCAACTAAGCTGATCGAACACTGGTCCTCCCGAGAGGGTTGGCCGAAACAGAAATTGAGAACCCACCGTTCCCCCCGAGCAAGGAACCAGCTTCGCTGGCGATTTCGACCGAAGGAACACACCGGTCCTCCCGAGCGGAGTCGAGGGAGTACTTCTGCCTCGCGCGGCA
>JBKJSE010000382.1:0-10239 GCA_046595925.1 Archangium sp.
AAAAAGCCCGTCCGGTGAGGGGGACGGGCTTCGTGGCGATACGGGTGTGTGAGAGCTACGTCACGCACACCTGCATGCACGCCCGTCAGAGCGATGATGCAGATGGTGGTGATGGAGCGCGTTCACGAGCACGTTTCTTAGAGACGTGGGTTCAAGAAGTCAAATCTCACTGAGGGACCGCACCATGGACCTCGACGGAGTGCGTGTGCGAGTTTGAAGGCCATGAAGAAACAATTGATGGGGTTGTTGGGGGCGTTGTCCCTGGTCTCCTGTGGACCGACCAGTTGTATCGCTCGCGGAACCCTCGTCTGGACGCCGCGCGGCAAGCGGCCGATCGAAGACCTGATCGAGCAGGACACCGTGTGGTGCGTGGACCCCTCGACGGGTGAGCGCGTGGCCTCGCCGATCACCGCCGTCACCCGCGCAACGCGAGAGGTGATGCGGCTGGGCGGCGATGACTTCTCGCTCACCTGTACGACTGACCACCCGCTCTACGATCCGTTCGGCAAGGTGTGGGCGGCCGCAGGTGACTGGGTGCTGGGGCAGCGGTCTTCGCTACTGCTCGTGCCCGAAGACGGCACCCCGCCCAGGGTCGTGACCGTTTCGACGAGGGAAATCTCGGCCGGCGTGTCTGAGGTGATCGACCTCACCGTGATGCACCCGCTGCACAACTTCGTCGCGGCGGGCGTGTTGGTTCACAACAAGAGCATCCGCCTCAGTTGCGAGCTGCAGGATGGCGGGCGGTCCTTCGGCGGCGAGGCGTGCACGTGTCACGACGGTGGCACGGGCTTCGCGACGTGCGAACCAGTCGGCAATGGAGGCGTGACCGGCGCTTTCGTCTGCACTTGCTCCTGAGTTTGTGACTCCCTCCGCTCCGGGGACTGTTCATCCGCCTGCTCGAGCGCGTCTTCTCGAGCGACGTCGAGAAGGCGCCGCCGAAGCCCTGCAGGAGCTCGAAGAAGAAGCGCTGATTCAGAAGACGCTCCGGCTGCGCTCACTTTAGAGGTGGAGGAAGGTGATGAACTCCACGAAGTCGATGCCCAGGCGCACTCCGACCGGGTCTTTGCACCACCTCGCCGTGACCTGGAAACGAGCCTCGCGAGGTTCCGAGTGCGGGGGCAGTGAACCCACCCCCGCTTTGCTCGGCGACGACACAGGTCGCGGGGACCTGGTCGGTTACTTCTTCTTCGCGACCGGCTTCCTGGCGACTGCCTTCTTCTCCGCAACCGGCTTCTTGACGATTGCCTTCTTCTTCGCGACCGGCTTCTTGACGACTGCCTTCTTCTTCGCGACCGGCTTCTTCTCGGCGACCGGCTTCTTCTTGCCCGCCGACTTTGCAGCCGCCTGCGTCGCCTCGACCGCCAGCTCGCTGCGAACGAGGTCCATGTCGAGCGCGCCGACACCCGCGACGACCTCCTCGAGCTCCTCCGCCGACATCGCGCCTTCTTCACGCGCGACCACCACACCGTCGCGAATGATGATCACGGTCGGAGTGCCCTCGACGTCGAAGTCGTCAGCGAGGCCTTCCTGCTCATCGATGTCGACCTTCCCGAACATCACGTTCTTCTGCTTCTTCGCGACGGCCTCGAAGACCGGCGCGAACTCCGCGCTGAATTCACAATCCTTCGCCCAGAAGAAGATGAAGAGCGTGCCGCCCTTCTGCACCGTCATGTCGAGGTTCTCGTCCGTCAGCGTCTGCGTTGCAGCCATGGTGTGCCTCATGCCTTTTCGTACTGCGGGAGGAATGCCGCTACAGCACCGCGGCCCGGCGACAAAGAGCGAACGTCATCACCGTCACTTTTGGCCGTCGTCAGCCGCCGATCAGCATGGGTGCCTTCTGCAGTTCCTTGCGCGTGATTGGCCATTTCGCACTCAAAAGACGCTCCGGGTGCTCTCGCTTTGAAGTTGCAGGAAGGTGATGAACTCCACGAAGTCGATGCCCAGCCGTACTTCACCATCGCCCTGACCGCTCGGGAGTTCAGCCCCGCCCGTAACCGTGAGCGAGAGACCCAACGCGCGCAGGCCGGTGTGACCGAGCACCACGGTGCTCCACGGAGAAGCGCGCAGAGGCACCCATCTGGCCATCACGTCGATGCCCGTGAAGAGCGCGATGGCCAGGCGTGAATCGATCTTCAAGCGCACCAGGTCGACGGTGAAGAACCCGCCGAGGTCGAGGCCCAAACGGTTGGTGAACAACCCGCGCGCCTGCAGCCCGAAGCGCACCGGGTCGAAGCGCGCGCCGATGAGCGCGTTGAGCCCGAAGAAGAAGGGCGCCTCTGGAGCCTGGGCGGCGCGCGCACCGCCTGCGAGCTCGAGCTGAGCGACGACGTTGAGCGTGGGTTCGTTCAGCATCGGAGCGTCGCCCGAAGCGCACAGCACCAGCCAGAGCAGCGCGGTCACGGTGCGCCTCCCGCCATCCACGCGCTGGCGGGGCAGGTGAAGTACGAGGGGCCCTTCGACGCCTCGACGCACAAGGGCATCGAGGTGTTGATGCGCTTGCGGCCTTCGACGTTCCTCCAGCTCGCGAACGCGGGACAGACCGGCTTCGAGTACGCGTCGAGCCACTTCTGGAACCCGGCGTTGGTCTCGCGGTGCGCGATGATGGCGGCGACTTCGGCGGGCAGCGGAGCAGGCCAGCCGAGCTTGAGCGCGAGGTCTCCACTCGCCCCGAGCTGGCGGCGCGCGACCTGACGACCCCAGAGGAAGAGGCCGCGCATCACGTAGCGGTCGAACGAGTAGCCCGCGCCAGCCACCACCCAGTCAGGCACGTCGCCCGGTACGTAGAGCCCCCGCACGCGCTGATCAGCAGCGCTCGGGCGCGCGAGGCGTTTGAGCGGGGTGATGGGCGCGACCTGGGCGAGCAAGGCGGCCAGCTCTTCGTCCCTCAGCTCTGCCAGGCGCTGCGCGAAGGCGAGCTCGGTGAGGTCTTGCTGGGCCGCGTATTGCTCGAGGGTGGTGAACACCATGTCGGCGATCATGCGCGGGGGCGGCGTGGCGACCGGGGTGAGCCGGCCGGTGTCGATGGCGAGCACGCGCAAGGCCATGCCACCCGTCAACGGCGTGGGCCGCGAATACGAGAGCGCGCGAATCGCGGGCAACTGGGAGCGCAGACCTCCGTCGACCCAGACGCCACACTCACCTTCGGGTTCGAAGCCTGACCACACGTGCGAGACGGGGCGCGCGAAGACGGGCAAGACCAACGAGGCCATGAGCCCCGCGCTCAGACACTTCGGCGAATCAGCCCCACCGCAGGCGCGCTCATCGAGGCCCACGAGCTGGCCTTGTTGCGTCTCCACCGAGACCACCACGCGCGTCAGCCGGTTGTCGTGCATCTGCTGGTGGAAGAGGTCGATGAGCGGGTCGAGCGGCGCGCGCTGCATCGGGTCGAAGCGAATGAGATTCACGCGTGGCTGGCCGAACACGCCGAGCGCGCGGGCCACCGAGCCCTGTTCGGCACACATGAGGTCGGCTTCATCGACGTCGGAGAAGTAGCGCTCGAGCAACTTCAGGGCGCAGCTCTGAATCGGGCGGCCCGGAACGGCAGGTACGGAGGGGAAGGGCTCGTTGGGCCAGCCCGAGAAGCAGTCGGTCTTTCCCCCTGAGAGTGGGGGGTGCTTCACCTCTGGGCGCGGCGTGAAGGCGTTGCACGCGGTGACGAAGGCCTGCTGCTCAGGCGTCAGGGCGCTGTCATCGAGCATCGCGAACTCGAGCAACTGGGCGAGCAGCGCGCCGACGCTGGTGCCCACCACGGTGGAGAAGCGGCTCGCGCGGTCAGCCTCTGCACGCTCGCCTGCGGGGAGCTTCGCGAGGGCCTCTTCGCGCGCCGAGAGGAGCTCAGAGAGCAGGCCGGCGGTGAAGGCGCCGTTGGCCGCGCCTCCGCTCATCGCGAGCACCGGGAGGTCATTCTGCGTGGCCTGGTTGGCCGGCGTGGCATCGAGCACGCGGGCCAGGCGTTTGAGCGCGCTGGCGGCGGCGTCGTACACGGCGGGTTTGTGGGTGTTCGACAGCCAGGAGAGCTCGGCGAAATCGAACGCGCTGCCTGCCGCTTTACCCAGCGCCCACGCGAGTTGGGTGGGGTCTGAGGCGAAGCCCGCCGCGCACGAAGGGCTGACACGCAGTGACGCGAGCTCGGCCCAGAGCACCGCGGCCCAGGTCGTGGAGTCTCGCGCGCCACTCGTCGCCGAGCCCAGGCGCTGGAGGTCGGCGCCGGCCAGAGAACTCAGACACTGCGCCGCGGCGCGAGGGGCATTCCACGGGCCGACGACGGTGAGCTGCAGCTCGGCGTAGAGCTGAAACTCGACCTTCGGGGTCGGCGGCGGCCGGTCGTCAGCGGCGTAGGTGAGGTCGGCGAAGACGGGCCGATTCGTGAGGTCTGCTGCAACACAGCCGCTCGAGAACGCGAGCAGCGCCACCCACCCACCCATGCGCGACGTCATGGACGATGACTGTAGCCCAGCTGACGGGAGCCTGAGGCGGGTCTCAGGGCTCGAGGAACGGATCAGACCCGCACTCGGACATCACCTCGGAGCGCGTCTTGGGGGCGTAGTACCAGTCGTTCACTTTGCTGCCGTCGCCCTGCACGCCAATCATGCAACCAGCGACCACGCCTTCGCGAGGGCATTTCCCGTCGGAAGACTTGCCGCCCGCCACGCCGCACGCTGCCTTGAAGACGTCGGCCGAGACGGTCTCTACCCGCTCCTGACAACGCGGCTCGGGGCCGTTCGATGAGCCTTCACGGAAGTCGCACGCTGACGACCCGCTGAAGATGCCGCACCCACTGAGGACCACTGCACTGACTGCCACCACGAGCATCCGAGTCATCGCAGAAGAATATCCTCGGAGAACGAGCGGCGCGCCGGGTCGTTCCGACCCATGAGCCCTTTCCTCACCTACCTGGGCTGGGCGCCCCAGCTCAGCAGGAAGTGAATCGAGGTGCCGCGGTGCGTGGCGATCGCCTGGCCCACCGTCTTCGTGATGGTCCAGACGAACTCGAACGAGCCCAACCAAAGGGCGGTGTACGCCTTGGGGATGATGAGCGGGTAGGTGACGGTCAGCTCGCCGGAAGTCGCGCTCGTCGAGGTCCAACTGCACTTCACGTTCTTGACGGCGGCCTGACTGAGTTGTCCGAAGCGGCCGAAGAGCGTGGCGGGTGAAGGGCCCAAGAGCGCCATGAGCACCGTGACCAGCGGCCTGATCACCGCAGAGATCGACTCGGTGACTGCGAGCTGGCCGACCTGCTGCAACAACGCCTCGCCCCCGACGGCCAGGATCGAGTTGGCGAGCGCAGAGGATTCTTGCTCTGACCACCACGCCTGCGATCGGGGTGCACTGAGCATCTGAGCGGTGTGTGGCTCAGCCTTCGCCATCACGGGCTCGAACTGTTTCAATTGTTGGAGCGCTCGCGCGATCGCGGCGATGTACGTGCCGCTGCTTTCGTACGACTTGAGGTCGGTAGGCACGTGCTTGACTGTACATTGCGCACCCGTTCACGGGGGCTCGACACGGCTCGTCGGGTGTGACCTCTGCTGATGCGCGAATTCGCTCGCGCTTCGGGCGCGTTGAGGTGCTCGTAGAGGTTGAGCACCAGGTTGTTCGAGACGAGGGAATCGCCCGTCGCGAAGAACGCCACCAACCGCTGCACCAGGCCACGGGAGCTCCTTGGCGCGCTGCTCGAGCACTGCGTCTGGGATAGCTCCCTGAATGAGGCGACTCCACGCGATGGGTGCAGGCCATCGGGGAAGTGACGGAGGGGGAGGTGGTGGCGGTGGGCGGGAAGACGCTGCGGCGCAGCTTCGACCGGGCGAGCAGCAAGACGGCCATTCACATGGTGAGCGCCTGGGCGTCGAAGACGGGGCTGGTGCTCGGGCAGGTGAAGACAGACGAGAAGTCCAACGAGACACCGGCGATCCCCCGGCTGCTGGAGATTCTTCGCCTCGGGGGCTGCATCGTGACGATCGATGCGATCGGAGCGCAGAAGGAGATCGTGAAGAGCATCATCGACAAGGGCGCGCACCACGTCATCAGCCTGGAGAAGAATCAGCCGACGCTGCACGAGAAGACCGAGCAGACGCGCGGGAACGGGTACTTCGCGCGAACGTGCAGCTTGAAGAAGACGCCCTTTGACGAGGCGTCCATCATCGCTGCGTGCACCGCGGCGGGAACCGCGAAGGAGCGGTAGACCGCGCCACCGGCGAACTCGACATCCATCGCGGAAACGCTGGCGTCGAAGCCAACGGACGTCACGCTCGACGACTCCACCGCGACGAGCCGAGCTGCATCCAAAAAAGGGAGCGATTTCAGCGCTCCGGCGATGATGCGATTCCCCTGATGCGAGCAGGCGCTCGGCGCCGGTCCTTCCGGCTGTGTACTCGCTGAGTACAGACCTGTACTCGGCGAGTACACGCCGCGAAGCCGTGACCCGGACCCCACCTCGTCACATGAACATCCGCGCCCGAAATCGAGGGGCCTGTCGGCACCGAGCAACGCGCCGCGACCTCGAACGACCGCCTTCTTCAATGCGAGCAGGCTGGGGCGATCGCATCCAAATTTGAGCGCTCGCGAGTGAATCCGATCCCTTCGCGCTGCGGCTGCGGCATCCCGCTTGATTGCGAGTGGCAGGTCTGATCGACGGTGGGGAAGAAGCAGCCCGCTCCGGCGACCGCCTCGCTGATGGAGAAATTCTCGACGCTGGTGGACCCGCGCATCGAGCGGACGAAGAAGCACTCGATGACGGAGCTGCTCGTCATCAGCATCTGCGGCTTCATCTGCGGCATCGACAACTGGGTCGAGCTCGAGGAGTTCGGACAGCTCAAGAAGGACTGGTTCAAGGAGTTCCTCGAGCTGCCCAACGGCATTCCGTCACACGACACCTTCGGTCGCGAGGAACTCTCGCGATGCTTCACGCGATGGGTGCAGGCCATCGGGGAAGTGACGGAGGGGGAGGCGGTGGACGGGAAGACGCTGCGGCGCAGCTTCGACCGGGCGAGCAGCAAGGCGGCCATTCACATGGTGAGCGCCTGGGCGTCGAAGACGGGGCTGGTGCTCGGGCAGGTGAAGACAGACGAGAAGTCCAACGAGACACCGGCGATCCCCTCCCCCCGAGCGACCCCTCGTGGAGATGTCGGAGGGGTGAGATACACCGTCTTCAATGACTGTCGTCGTCGTCGCCGAGAAGCCCTCCGTGGCGCGGGATCTCGCCCGGGTGTTGGGCGCGACTCAGCGCGGCGACGGCACCCTCTCGGGCAACGGCTACGTCGTCACCTGGGCCATCGGTCACCTCGTCGGGCTCGCGCAGCCTGAAGGCATTCGCCCCGAATGGAAACGGTGGAGCCGCGCCACGCTGCCGATGCTGCCGCAAGAGTGGCCGCTCCAGGTGCTCGAGGGCACGCGCGCGCAGTTCGCGGTGGTCTCGAAAGCGCTGACCTCTCGCGACGTCACCGGCGTCATCTGCGCGACCGACGCGGGGCGTGAGGGTGAGCTCATCTTTCGCTTCATCTACGAGGCGGCGGGGTGCCGAAAGCCGGTGAAGCGGTTGTGGATCTCGTCGCTCACCGATGGGGCGATTCGCGACGGCTTTGCCAAGCTGCGGCCTGCCTCGGACTTCGATGGGCTGGCCGACGCGGCGGTCGGTCGCAGCCGGGCGGACTGGCTGGTGGGCATGAACCTGTCGCGCGCCTACGGCATCGCGATGGATGTGCCGTTGTCGGTGGGGCGCGTGCAGACGCCGACGCTGGCGTTGCTGGTCGATCGTGAACTGGCGATTCGCGACTTCGTGCCTGAAGACTATTTCGAGGTGCTGGCCACGTTCTCTCCGCGTGAGGGTGCGAGCTATCGCGGCACGTGGCATCGGCCGGGTACGCACGAACACCCGCGGCGGCTCGATAAGGACGGAGCCGAGGCCAACGCCGTCGTCGCGCGCGCGAAGGCGGGTCAAGCGCGCATCGCCCACGTCAGCTCGAAGACGAAGAAGCTGCCCCCGCCGTTGCTCTACGACCTGACCGAGCTGCAGCGGCACTTGAACCGGCTCTACGGGTTCTCGGCCGCGCGCAGTCTCGAGCTGGCGCAGGCCCTGTACGAGAAGCACAAGGTCATCAGCTATCCGCGCACCGACAGCCGGCATCTTTCGGCTGAGGTGGCGGGCACGCTGGGGCCGATTACCCGCGCCATCCGTGGGCCGTACGAGCCGAACATCGCGCCGGGTACGGGCGAGCGGCCTCTCTCGAAGCGCTTCGTCGACGACACGCAGGTCAGCGATCACCACGCGATCATTCCGACCGCCACGCCCGCGCATGGGCTGAGCGGTGATGAGCAGAAGGTGTACGCGCTCATCTGCCGGAGGTTGTTGCAGGCCTGGCATGACGACTTCACCTGGGCCGCGACCGAGGTGGTGACGGAGATCAAGACGCCCGGCGTGATCGACACGTACCGCAGCCACGGCACTGCCATCGAGCAGCAGGGGTGGAAGGTGCTCGACGTGGGCGGGGTCAAGCCGCCGAAGGAAAAGGGCGCGGGGCCCGAGGATGAGGAAGAGGGGCTGCTCCCGTCGGGGTTGGAGAAGGACCAACTGCAAAAGGTGCTCGACGCGAAGGCGATGCAGCGTCGCACCCGGCCGCCCCCTCGGCTCAATGACGCGACCTTGCTGACGGCGATGGAAACGGCGGGGAAGACGCTCGATGAACGCGAGCTGTCCGAGGCGATGAAGGAGAACGGCCTCGGTACGCCTGCGACCCGCGCCAACATCATCGAGACGTTGCTGACGCGGGAATACGTGAGCCGCGATGGGAAGGCGTTGGTGGCGACCGACAAGGGCATCGGGCTCATCGCGGTGGTGGACCCCGAGGTGAAGAGCGCGGCGATGACGGGTGCGTGGGAAGCGCGCCTTCAACGGATCGCCAAGCGGCAGGGGAATCTCGGCGAGTTCCTTCGGGGCATCGAGGAATACGTGACGGCGGTGGTGGGGCGCGTGCCGCCGGTGCTGGGGGGAGGGGGAAGTCCGCCTTCGAGTGGTCGAGCGACCACTGTTCCGTACCTCGATCGAAAACCGGTCCTCCCGAGCGGAGTCGAGGGATTACCTCTGCGTCGCGCCGCAAGTACCCCCTCGACTGGGCTCGGGGTGACCGGTGTGGCTCTGAATTCCATTTCGCCCAAACCTCTCGGGGTGACCGGTGGGGCTCTGAATCCCATTTCGGCCAACGCTCGGGGCGTCGGGGCGTTGCAGCAGCTCCTCCACAAGCCCTTCGGCTTCGCCAGCTACCGCCCGCACCAACAAGCCGCCTGCGAAGCCTCGGCCGCCGGCGAAGACGTGCTGCTCGTCATGCCCACCGGCGCGGGCAAGTCGCTGTGCTACCAACTCCCCGGTCTGGCGCGCGGCGGCACCACGCTCGTGGTCAGCCCGCTCATCGCGCTGATGGAAGATCAGGTCGCCGGGCTCCAGGCGAAAGGCCTGCGCGCCGAACGCATCCACTCCGGTCGCGGCCGGCTCGACTCGCGCCGCGTCTGCAACGAGTACCTCGAGGGCAAGCTCGACTACCTCTTCATCGCGCCCGAACGCCTCGGCGTGCCGAACTTCCCCGAGCTGCTCGCGCGCCGCCTGCCCACGCTCATCGCGATCGACGAAGCGCACTGCATCTCTCAGTGGGGTCACGACTTCCGCCCCGACTACCGGCTGCTCGGAGAACGCCTGCCGATGCTCCGGCCCGCACCGGTGATGGCGCTGACCGCCACCGCGACGCCGATCGTCCAGGCCGACATCGTCAAGCAGCTCGGCCTGCGCACCGGGGCCCGCCAGCTCATTCACGGTTTTCGCCGCCACAACCTCGCCATCGAGGCGCTCGAGGTCACGCCGCACGAACGCATCGACCGCGCGCAGCAGTGGCTGAGCGACCCCGCGCGCGTCCCCGCGATCGTCTACGCGCCGACCCGTAAGACCGCTGAGGCCGCCGCCGAAGCACTGGGGGAAAACCTGCGCGTGGCGCCGTACCACGCGGGACTTTCGCCCGAGGTGCGCGCCAACACCCAGACCGCCTTCCTCGCCGGCAAGCTCGACGTGGTGGTCGCCACGGTCGCCTTCGGCATGGGCGTCGACAAGGCCAACGTGCGCACGGTGCTGCATCTCGCGCTGCCCGGCAGCGTCGAGGCCTACTACCAGGAGATCGGCCGCGCCGGCCGTGACGGGCTCCCCTCGCGCGCGGTGTTGATGCACCACTTCGTCGATCGCAAGACGCACGAGTTCTTCCTCGC
>JBKJSE010000447.1:0-5908 GCA_046595925.1 Archangium sp.
GCTGGCCGATCTGAAGCACCCCGACGCGGTGCCGGTGCTGATGAACCGCTTCACCTTCGCGGTCGACCCGCAGACCACCGACGCCGAAGAGAAGCAGCACGTCTTCGAGGCGATCTGTGACCTCGAGAAGGACGCCGTTCCCCCGGTCAAGGCCTTCCTCACCCGCAGCGATGCGGCCTCGAGCTGGGCCCTCAAGATCCTCGACACCGTGCTCACCGCCGACGAGGTGATGGCGGTGGTGACCGACGAGCTCCAGCGGCTCGGCGCCAACTACACCCGCGACCCCGAGAAGAAAGAGGTCCTCATTCGCTTCCTCGAGGGGAAGCAGGACGATCGCGTGGGCCCGGTGCTGGTGCCGTTCCTCCACGACATGTCGGACGACGTGAAGATGGCGGCGCTCAAGACGCTGGCGAGCTTCAAGTACGAGCCGGCGCGCGAGCCGTTGCTGACGCTCCTGACGGCAGAAGAGACGGCCAGGCGCGTACAGACCGCGTGCATCGCCACCCTGATCGAGACCGGCTTCACGGTGCAGGGCTTCCGCGAGAAGGTGGAAGCGAAGCTCACCGAAGGCACGATCGTCGACAAGGCGGGCGTGGTGAAAAAGCGCGGCAGCTGAATTTCTGCCGAGAGTAAGGTGCGAGCAATGACGCGCGCCTGGTGGCTGATTCCCACGGCTGTCCTCACGCTCGGGTGCCCTCCCCCCACGCCCGGGGTCGATGCGGGTGTCGATGCCGGCAGTGAGCTGTTCGCGCTCGAGGTGTGCTCGCGCATCGCCGCGGCCAAGTGCGAGCTCAAGCTGCGCTGCTACCCGGCCTTCACCCGGCTCAGCCGCGCGGAGTGCGTCGACCAGACGCAAGCCACCTGCCTGGCCGAGTACGAGACGATGGCGCCTTCCTTCCAGGCGAAGCGAAGCGCGTTCAGCGCGGCCCAGCTGAGCTCGTGTGAGCGGCGGTTGACCTCGAGCGCGTGCCCGCCTTCGTTCCCCCCCGACTATCCCCTCGACGTGGTGCAGCCGTTCGATGACTGCGGGCTGCAGACGGGTCTGGTCACCGGCGCGGTGCTCTCGGGCGCGACTTGTGATCTTCCCGTCGAGTGCGTCGAAGGCACTTTCTGCGTGAAGCCCAGCGGGGTCTGCCGCGGCACCTGCGTCCACTTCAGCCAGCTCAACGAGCCGTGCGGCATCGGGTGTGCGCCCGGGCTGCTGTGTGATGGCACGCGCTGCACGTACTTGAAGACGGTCGACGAGACCTGCACCACCAGCGCTCAGTGCGAGCCCGATCTCATCTGCCTGGGGAGCTGCCGCCCGCGCCGCAAGCTGGGTGAAAGCTGCCACCTCGACTTCGCGCGCCTGAGCCCCTGCGAGCCGGGGCTCGCCTGCGACGTGGTGCCCTTCGTCGATGGCATCGAAGGCACCTGCATCGTTCCGCGCGGCGAATCGGCCAGCTGCAACTTCCACTGGAGCTGCCGCGCCGGGCTCATCTGCGGCGATCTGAGCTGGGGCCGCTTTCCCGCCTCTGCACCTGCACCGGGTGCCTGCCGGGCCCCTGACGGAGAGCAGTTCAACTGCCCTCAGACCTCCTATGCCGCGTTCGTGGGCGATCAGTGCGCGCCGGGCCTCACCTGCCTGGACACCACCAATCGATGCAGCACGCTCCCCGAGCGCGGCCAGTCGTGCACGCCTTCGAAGCAGAACTGCTCCGGCTTTCAGGTCTACTGCAAGCCGTCTGGCTCGGGCGACGTGGGGGTATGCACCGGGCCGGCGAACGAAGGCGAGACCTGCGCCTTCCGCATCGACCCCTCGCGCACCGTCTCGATCCCCTGTGCGTCGGGGTTCTGCGAGAAGGACGTGACGTTGCAGTGCCGCGCTCCGTCGAGGACGACCGGCAGCATCTGCAAGGAAGACGGCGAGTGCATTTCAGGCCGCTGTATTCCCCAGCCCGATATGACGCTCCGCTGCGCCCCGCCCTGCTGATGTCACTGAATCGGGCTGGCAGGCGTTGAAGTGCTGAAGCACGACATTTCCCATTCAATTTTCCAATTTCTGGAGGCCTCGTGAGCGCCCTTTCATCGACGCTGGATTCCGTGACCGTGTACCGCGAGGGCGCCATTTGCCGGCGCGTCGCGAAGCTCGCTGGCGGCCCGGATCGCCAGCTGCGTTTTGGTGGTTTGCCGTTGTCGCTCGAGCCCGGCTCCCTGCGCGCGCGGGTCCATGTGGGAGCGGGCCGGGTCGTCGACGTTCGGCCTCAGTTCGATGTCGAGCTGGCCGAAGAGGTCGACGTGCCGGCCGAGCAGAAGGCCTGGGAAGAAGCGGGCGCGAAGCTCGCTGCGCTCGAGCTGGTGCGGCAGCGCCTCAACTCGGAAATCGGCGAGCTGCAGTCGTTGCGGCCTTCCTTCCTCGAGCACAAGCGTGGAGAGCCACCTCGCCCTGCCCCCGTCGAGGCGATGCTGGCGCTGGGTGACTTCACCGAGAGCGAGCTGACCACCCGCCTCGAGCGGCGGCGTGCTCTCGACCAGGAGATCCTCGACGCCAACCAGGAGCAGCAACTCCGTCAGCGGCGCATGCAGGAGGCTTCGACTTCGAAGCGGGCGGAACGTGCCCGACTTTCGCGCGTCGCGGTGGTGACTTTGGCGGAAGCGCCCGCTGAAGCCTTCGAGCTCGAGCTGGAATACCGCGTGCCCGGTGCGCGCTGGGTGCCCACCTACTCGCTCACGCTCGAGCGCGGGCTGACCAAGGGCGCGCTGCAGATGCGGGCTTCGGTGGCGCAGAACACGGGCGAAGACTGGAACGACGTGCGCCTGTCGTTGAGCACCGCTTCGTCCTCGCGGCGCGCCGACATGCCCGAGCTCAAGTCGCTCAAGATCGGGAGGCGGCAGGAAGCACCGGCGCGTTCGGGTTGGCGTGAACCGCCCCCGGGGCTCGAGGCGTTGTTCGAGGCGTATGACGGCGCGATGGCAGCAAGCCGCTCGCCGCCCAGACCCGCTGCACCTCCTGCGATGCCTCAACCGCAGCCGGTGATGTTTCAGAAGGACAAGTCTCGCGGAGCGCCCCCTCCGCCGCCCCCAGCTCCAGCCACGCCTCCTTCGGGCATGTCGACCGGTTCGTTCGAGGCGGTGGCCCAGTCAGCCGCGGCTCCGATGGCCTCGCGCGCCCGCAGCGTGGCGCCGGCTGCTCGCATGTCCGCTGCGCCGGCCGCGGGCAAGGGGGGCGGCGGTGCCTTCGGCGGAATGATGCGCAAGGAGTCGGCCCAGGAGATGGACGATCTCTCGATGGACGAGGATGGAGCCGCTCCGAGTGCTGCGTACGACGCGCCGGAGGAGGAGCGCGAAGAAGCGCAGGAGACCACGGCAGGTTTGGCGGCGACCTTCGGTGACTATTCGCGACTGGCGATGGGCGCGCCGGAGAACCCCGGCCATCGCGGCAAGCTCACCAACGCCTCTGAGTGGGACTTTGCGTTCGTCGCCGGCATCTCGGTGCAGATCGACGTGGTGATGGCGATCGTGAGCCGGGCCCAGCGCGCCGCGCACGAGGTGCAGAGCCTCGCGCTGCCCTCGTTGTGCAAACCGGTCAGCTCGGTGAAGTCGTTCGACTACCTCTACGACGGCGGCGCGCGGCTCGACGTGCCCTCGACCGGCAAGTGGGTGCTGGTGCCGGTGATGTCCTGCGCGGTCGGCCTCACGCCTGAGTACGTCTGCGTTCCGTCGGTGGAGCCGAAGGTCTACCGCACGCTCACCATCGCCAACCGCAGCGTGCACGCGTTGTTGCCGGGCCCGGTCGACGTGACCGCGGGAGACGAGTTCCTGATGACCACCTCGTTGCCTGCCATCGGGCCGGGCGCCGAGCAGTCGCACCGCCTGGGCCTCGGCGTGGAAGAGGCGATCAAGGTCGCGCGGAAGACCCAGTACAAGGAGACCACCGGCGGCTTCCTGGGCGGCTCGACCGTGTTGCCGCATGACGTGGAGGTCGAGCTCAACAACCGGCTGGCCGCGCCTGCGCTGATCGAAGTGCGCGAGCGTGTTCCGACCGTCGACGGAGAGGAAAAAGATCTCAAGGTGGAGGAGCTCGCATCCACTCCGCCCTGGGAGAAGGTCGAAGGCCCCGTCGATGGGGTGATCGTCAAGGGCGCGAGGAGGTGGCGTGTCACCGTGCCGCCCGGGGGCAGCCTGAAGCTGACCGCGCAGTTCGCCATTCGCATGCCGGCCGACAAGATGCTCGTCGGCGGAAACCGGAGGAACTGATCATGAGCGCACTTCCCGTGAAGAAGGTCGTGGTGATGGAAGACCGGGCGCAAGTCGAACGCCGGGGCACCGTCGCGTTGTCCGGCGTGACCAAGCTGGTGATCGAAGGCCTGCCGATGGTGGCGGTCGATCGTTCGCTCAAGCTCGAGGTGAAGGGCGGCACGCTCATCGACGCGAAGTTCGAGCGCCGATGGAAAGAACAGCCGAAGGGCGGGCTTCCTGCCGATGCGAGCGCGCTGCGGACCCGGGTCAAGGCGCTCGAGGCGCAGAAGCTGGTGCAAGGTGACGCGGTCTCGCGGCTCGATGCGCGGGCCGAGGTGTACCAGGCAGCGCGGGCGGATCTGCTGCGGGCGATCTCGCAGCTCGCGGGGTTCGGCAGCACCGAGGTGGCGCAGTGGAGGTCGCAGCTGAGCGCGTTGTCGGAAAAAGAAGCCGCGCTCGATGAAGAGCGTCGGCTGGCGCGGCAGGCGTTGGCGTTCACCGAGCTTCGTCATGCCGAGGCGCGGGGTGCGCTGGGCGCGGCGGAAGAGCCGGTGCGCAAGATGGAGTGCGTGCTCGCGCTCACGCTCGAAGGCACGGGTGAGGCGCAGGTTCGGGCGAGCTACCTGGTGCCGTGCGCCGTGTGGCGGCCTTCGTATCGGGCCACGCTGGCCGGCGAGCAGGTTCAGGTCGAAGCCGAAGCCATGGTGTGGCAGCGCACGGGCGAAGAGTGGAGCCAGGTCGAGCTGTTGTTCTCGACGGCGCGGCCGACGCTGGGCACGGCGCCTCCGAGCTTGATGGAAGATTGGCTGTATTCGCGCCCGAAGCAGGACCTCGAGAAGCGCGTCGTCGACGTGTCGATTCGCGAAGTGGCGATTCAGACCGCGGGTGAGACGACGGGCACGGCTGAGCTGCCGGGTCTCGATGACGGCGGTGAGACGCGCATGCTGCAGGCGGCGGGTGCAACCACGATTCGCAGTGATGGTCAGCCGCACCGGGTGGCGTTGTTCTCGTTCGAGTCGAAGGCCGTGGTCGAGCGCGTGTGCCCGGCCGAGCTCTCGAGCCTGGTGTTCGTGATGTCGCGGTTCCCCAACTCGAGTGGCCAGGTGCTGCTCGCGGGCCCGGTCGATCTGATTCGCGACTCGGGGCTGGTGGGGCGCGCGCAGCTCAAGTTCGCGGCGCCGGGTGAGACGGTGAAGCTGTCCTTCGGGAATGAAGATGGTCTTCAGGTGATTCGCGACACGGAAGAGAAGGTCGAAGAGGCGCGGCTCACCGGGCGGCGTACGACGACCCGGAAGGTGCAACTGCACGTGTCGAACACGCGCACGCAGCCGGTGCGGTTGATCATCGAAGAGCGGGTGCCGGTCTCCGAAGTGAAAGAGGTCGAGATCAACGTGCTCACGAAGGAATCACCTGCGAGCAAGGACGGCATCTCGCGCATCGAAGTGGAGCTCGGCGCGAACGCGACGAAGACCGCGAAGTTCTCATGGGAACTGAGCGCCGCCGCGAAGGTCTCTGGCGTCTAGTGTCGCGCTCCCTCTCTCTTCGGGAGGGTGTTGAAGAAGGCTTCGACAATACGAGCGAACACCGTTCCTCCCGAGCAGGGGACCCGCTTCGCGGGCGATTTCAACCGAAGCAACACACCGGTCATCCCGAGCGGAGTCGAGGGAGCACCTCTGCTTCGAGCGGGCAG
>JBKJSE010000449.1:0-5142 GCA_046595925.1 Archangium sp.
CTCGACGACTGCGCCTTCCCGCTGCTGCAGGGCGTGACCGCGTCTGACGACGCGAAGGTCGCCTTCAAGGACATCGACGTGGCGCTGCTGGTCGGCGCGACGCCGCGTGGTCCGGGCATGGAGCGCAGCGATCTGCTCCAGAAGAACGCAGCCGTCTTCATCGCGCAGGGCCGCGCGCTGAACGAAGTGGCCAAGCGTGACGTGAAGGTGCTCGTGGTGGGCAACCCGGCCAACACCAACGCGTACATCGCCATGAAGAGCGCGCCTGATCTCAAGCGCGAGAACTTCACCGCGATGCTTCGCCTCGATCACAACCGCGCGCTCACCCAGCTCGCGACGAAGACGGGCAAGCCGGCCGACAGCTTCGAGAAGCTGATCGTCTGGGGCAACCACTCGCCCACGATGTACCCCGACATTCGCTTCGCCACCTCGGGCGGCGCCTCGGTGAAGGATCTCTCGAAGGACGAGGCCTGGCTCAAGGCCGAGTTCATCAGCACCGTCGGTCAGCGCGGCAAGGCCATCATCGACGCGTCGGGCATCTCGTCGGTGCCTTCGGCGGCCAACGCGGCGCTCGATCACATGCGTGACTGGTGGCAGGGCACCGGCAGCAAGTGGACCACCATGGGCGTGCCCTCGAACGGCGAATACGGCATCCCCCAGGACATCATCTACGGCTTCCCCACCATCTGCTCGGGCGGCGGCAAGTACGAGATCGTCAAGGGGCTCGATATCGACGAGTTCTCCAAGGGTAAGATGGCGGCCACGCTCAAGGAGCTCGAAGAAGAGCGCGACGCCGTGAAGGCCCTGCTGGGCTGAGTCACTCTTGAAGGGAGAGCGTGGAGCGATGCATCGCGAAGCGGCTCTCCTGCAGCAACTGGCGGAGCGACCTGATGATCGGGCGCTCCGCCTCGTTTTTTCCGACTGGCTTCAAGAGCAGGGTGACGAGCGCGGCGAGGTGATCGCCTTGTGGGCCCGGGGCAACCTCTCGCTGACCGAGCGGCGGCGGGTGGCGAGGCTCACCGCTGCACACGGGGGGCAGTGGCTGGGGCCCGTGGCTCAACTCGCCGATCTCCATCGCACGCGCTTCGTGGGCGGCTTCGTCGACGAGCTGGTGTGTGCCCCGTCGCAGCCCGCAGCGATGTTCGACGCGCTCACCGGTGAGGTGCGGCTGGCCACGCTGCGCGCCTTGACCGTGCCGCCCACGCAGACGCCCGCGAAGCTGGGCCGCTTTCTGAGCAGCCCGGTGCTGCGACACCTGCAGAAGCTCGAGCTGGGCTCGACCGACTGGCAGGACCTGCTCAGTTCTCCGCCCGTCGAGTCTTCGCTCGCGCCGCAGCGGGTGGCGGTGGCCAGCTGGGGCGCCTTTCGCAAAGAGTTGAGGCCGCTGGCCCACGTCGCGCTCTTTCAGCAGGCGCGCACGCTGGCGCTGGCCACCACCGAGCTCATCAACCCGTTGATGGTCGGCGAGATCCACGAAGCGGTGCTGTCCCAGCATCAAGCGTTGCAGGGCTTCGAAGAGCTGCTGCTGGCCGCGCGCTACGTGATCTTCGAAGGCGCCGCCGAGTGGTTGCTGGCCTGCGACCTCGATCGGCGCGCCACGGGCAACGCCTTGCCCAATCTCCTGCGCTGGGGCGTCGAAGCGGGCGAGGTCGGCTTCGTGCGTACGCGCGAGCCGGGTGGGGCGTTCGACCACCTGATCATCGATCTCTCGTTGCCCGAGACAGGTGAGAAACGCGCCGCGAGCACCACACCCAACGCCGAGGTGCGCATCGCCCACGCGGTCGCCGTGCTGGTGCAGTTGCGTGAGGCGAAGTTGACCTCGGTGGTGGTGAAGCTGCCTGAAGGTGGGCGGTTGAGACCCAATGAGCGCGGCACGTTGATGGCAGCGGCGCGGCGCTCGGGTTCACTCGAGCACTTCTCGATCATCGGTGAGGCGGCGGTCTTGCCTTGACCGGCCCGGTGCGGCTGAGCAGAGTTCGTGTTTCGTCTTTCACTTCACGGAGCGCGCCATGACGCCGCAAGATCAGCAGCAGCAGAACATTCAGTCGGTCGGCGGAGACACGGTTCGCGAGCAGGACAAGATTCAGCTGGTGCTCGCGTACCTGGGCCTGCTCTCGCTCATCCCGCTCCTCACCGTGAAGGACAGTGAGTTCGTGAAGTGGCACGCGAAGCAGGGCCTGGTGCTGTTCATTGGCCTGGTGATCGTGAACTTCCTCCAGGTGATCCCCTTCATCGGCCAGCTCGTCGGCTGCGTCGCCTTCATCGGCTACGTGGTGGCGGTGATCATGGGCGTGACCAAGGCCCTCAAGGGCGAACGGTTCCCCATCCCGCTCATCTCAGACCTCGCCAGTAAGTTCTGAAAGAAGCTCGCTTCGGGTGAAGTCGACCTGAGGGGGGAAAGCCCGGTGACCTCTGGGAGGGGGGCCGGGCTTTTCCTTTGCGGGCCCACCCGTGAGGACATGAAAAAGCCCCGGCCCCCCTGAAGGGAGTCGAGGCTTCGTCGAGCGAAGAGACGATTCGTTACTTGTCGTCGTCGTCGTCTTCTTCCTCGTCATCATCATCATCGTCGTCATCATCATCATCGTCATCGACGTCGTCTTCCTCGTCGTCGTCCTCGTCATCGACGATCGCCGCGGCGGGCAGATCGGAGGTCTCGACCTCGAGCGCGACCGAGAACTTCTTGGCCATGGCGGCGAGCTGAGCGTTGAGCTCAGCCAGCGCGGCGCTGAACTCTTCGTTCGCGGTCTTGGTGAGCTTGTTGTCGCAGTGAGGGCACGCGAGCTTCTCCGTGCCGTCGATGAGATCTGCCGCGTCGAGGTCGAAGATGCCTTCGCACTTCTGACAGGTGAAATCGATGGTCGCCATGAAGGAGCAGGAGATAGCGGCGTGATCGTTGACCTGTCAACGACCTTCAAGAACGCTGTGCCCCTCAAATGTCGCTCAAGATCCCCAAGACGATGGTTCACCAGTTGCACGAAGTAGCAGAGCGGCTCAAGGACGAGCCCGCCCTGTGGACCAAACGCGGTGAGAACTGGGTGCCCACGTCCTGGCGCCAGTACGCCCAACGGGTGCGTGACTTCGCCCTGGGCCTGCAGTCGCTGGGCTTTGCGCCGAAGCAGGCGCTGACGGTGATGGGCTTCAACCGCGAGGAGTGGGTCGTCGCGGCGCTCGCCAGCATGGCCTCGGGCGGCGTCGGCGTGGGCGTCTACACCACGGCCTCGGCCGAGCAGGTGGCCTACGTCACCGGCCATTGCGAGGCGACCATCGCCCTGGTGGAGCACGAGGGCTACCTCGAGACGCTGCTGTCGGTGCGCGGGCAGCTCCCTTCGCTCAAGCACATCATCGTGATGGATGCGCCAGCGGTGCCGCGGGAAGGCGTGCTCACCTTCGCCGAGGTGCTCGAGCTGGGCGCGCGCGCGAATGAAGCCGACTATTACGCGCGGCTCGAGGCGCTCGACCCTCAGGCCCTGGCCCAGCTCATCTACACCTCGGGCACCACCGGTCACCCCAAGGGCGTGATGCTCTCGCACCACAACCTGTGCTGGACCACTGTGCAGCTCTCGCGCTGCCACGCCATCGCCCTGGGCGACACCATCGTCTCGTACCTGCCGCTCTCGCACATCGCCGAGCAGGTCTGCACGATCTACGGTCCGCTCATCAACGGGCTGCAGGTCTACTTCGCGCAGAGCTTCGAGAAGCTGCCCGACGACCTTCGCGAGGTGCGCCCCACCTTGTTCCTCGGGGTGCCGCGCGTCTGGGAGAAGTTCAAGGCGAAGGCCGAAGCGGGCATCGCGACGCAGTCCAGAAATCGAAAGCGGGTGCTCGCCTGGGCGCGCAGCGTGGCCACCCGGTTTCACGACGACGCGATGTCGCACCGCCAGTCGTCCATCACGTTGCAGGCGCAGTACGCGCTCGCGCAGCGAACGGTGTTCGCGCCGCTCAAGGCCCGCATCGGCCTCGACAAGGCGCACCTGCTGGCCACCAGCGCCGCGCCCATCGCTCGCGAGGTGTTGGAGTTCTTCGCCTCGCTCGATCTGCCCATCGCTGAGATCTACGGGCAGTCCGAGGTGACCGGCCCGACCTCGGTCACCACGCTGGGTGCGATGAAGCTGGGCAAGCTGGGCCGCCCCATGCCGGGCGTCGAGGTGCGCATCGCGGAAGACGGAGAGATCCTCGTGCGCGGCGGCAACGTCTGCATGGGCTACTTCAAGGACGAGGCCGCCACCGCCGAGCTCATTCAGAACGGCTGGCTGCACTCCGGTGACGTGGGCCTGCTCGACGAAGACGGGTTCCTTCAGATCACCGGCCGCAAGAAGGAGCTCATCGTCACCAGCGGCGGCAAGAAGACCTCACCCAGCAACCTCGAAGGGCTGCTCAAGGGCATCGACCCCATCGGCAACGCCATGGTGATCGGGGAAGGGCGGAACTACCTGGTGGCGCTGCTGGCCATCGACCCCGAGCGGGTGACGGCGTTCGCGAAGAAGAAGGGCTTCCCGCTCGAGGCGAAGGCCCTGGTGACGAGCGAGCCCTTCAAGGCCTACCTGCGCGAGGCCATCGACCGCGAGGTGAACCCACGGGTGGCGCGCTTCGAGAGCATCAAGCGCTTCGAGGTGCTGCCTCACGACTTCACCATCGAAGGGGGAGAACTGACCTCGACCCTGAAGGTACGCCGGACCATCGTGGCCAAAAAATACGAGGCAGCGATCGACCGGTTGTACGCCAAGTAACGCACCGTTCCCCGCCCCGAGAGGGTTGGCCGAAATAGACATTGAGAACCCACCGTTCCCCCCGAGCGAAGTCGAGGGGTCACCTGCCCGCTCGAAGCAGAGGTACTCCCTCGACTCCGCTCGGGAGGAACGGTGTGCGCTCCTTATTTCAATCAACCCTGCGAGCGCAGTCGAGGGGTCACCTGCCCGCTCGAAGCAGAGGTACTCCCTCGACTCCGCTCCTAAGGAACAGCACCGTTCCCCCCGAGCGAAGTCGAGGGGTCACCTGCCGCGCGGCGCAGAGGTACTCCCTCGACTCCGCTCCTAAAGGAACAGCACCGTTCCCCCCGAGCGAAGTCGAGGGGTCACCTGCCGCGCGGCGCAGAGGTGGCATCTCGACTGCGCTCGATGCGAACGGTGGGTCTGTTCCTTCGGA
>JBKJSE010000022.1:0-10107 GCA_046595925.1 Archangium sp.
TCCCCGGTCTCTCCATGCGGGAGCCCGGCGTGACACGAATTGCAATCAGCGTGGCCCTTGTTGAGCCTCACCGCCGTCACCTGCTTCTCGTGGCACGTGACGCACAGCACCTGCCGATTCAGCTTCCCGGTATGGGGCGGGTGACACGAATCACAGGACAGCGTGGACGCGTGGACCTCGTCGCCCGTGAACTCTGCCTCCTTGTGGCAGCTCACGCACGCGGCTGCGATCGGCGCCGGCTCGGAAGGATGCGCCACATGACAGCCCGTGCACCGCTGCCCCGCTTCGGAAGGCGGGTGCTTGTTGGTCGACGCAATCTGCCGATGACACTGCTCACACGGCTTGGGCTGCGCGCGCGGCTGGTGGGGCAGGTGACACGTGACGCACTGCTTGTGCGAATCCGGCGCGAGCACCAGCTGGTTCTTGTGACAGCTCGCGCACGCCTTCACCGCCGTCTTCTGAAACGTATGCGCCGTGTGACAGCTGCCACACCCCACGTGCCCCTCAGGAAACAGCGCCTGCGGAGAAACGCGCGCCGCCGAAGTCATGGTGGGCTTCGCATGGCACCCCAGGCATTGCTGACTGGCGACCGCTGCTGCCGTGTGCGGCGGGTGGCAGGTCATGCAGTCCTGCGCCACCGAGTCGCCCTTCGCACCGTGCGTGAGCGACACCTCGTGACACGTGCTGCAGTCAGCGGCTGCGGTGAACGCCTTCTCGTGCGGCCGGTGACAGCTCGCGCACTGCTCCACGTGCACCACGATGGGCCCCTTCGTGCCCTGCGCCTCGTCGTGACACGTCATGCACTCCCACTTCTCGAAACGAACGCCCACCGCCTCGGCACGAAAGACGTGACAGGTCAGACAGGTCATCGAGCTGCCCCCATCCACTCCAGCCAACGGATGGTGATTGAGCTGCTCCCCCTCGTGGCACCCAGCGCAGATGCTGACCGGAGGCGCGGCAAAACCGGCATCAGCGAGCGCGTGACAACTTCGGCACGGCACCCGCTGCTCACCCTTGAGTGCGAGGTGCGCCCGATGCCCCGGCGTCATGCGCGCGAAGTGATAGCCGCCCGGCACCGTGATGGTCCCGCCATCCTGCGCAGGCGGAAGCACCGCCTCGAGTGTCTCGCAGCCCCACAGGCCCAACGCGGCCAGCACGAGGCACCCCGCGCGCGAGCTCATTTACCGGCGCGCCTGGCCACGCCATCAGCCGCGATGGAGATTCCAAAGAGCAGGCAGGCGAGCACGCCCAACCCCTGCGCCACGGACATCGAAGCCACCACGGGGAGCGGTGTGCCGAGCACCACGCCCGCGATCATCATCGCCAACGCAGCCAGCCCCAGCCAACACGCCACCTTCAGCGCACGCTCGACAGGCCACCGCGCGATGAGGGCGATCACGCGGCGCACGTCAGAGCTCCTCAGGGCGTTTGCTGAACCGATGCGCCACCCCATGACAACCCGCGGAAGCGCAGGACACGCGGTTGCTGTCGAGCTCCTCCTGCATTCCCAGGTGCTCGGGCACGTTGCTGAACGAGCTCAGCGTGCCCGAGTGACACTGTTTGCAATTCGCGTTCGGAAACGGCTTCGCGATGCGCACCTCGGCGTGAAAGCGAGGCAGCGTCCACTTTCGATACCCGCCCAGGTAGTAATAATAGACATGCGACATCCCTTTGAGCTTCGTCATCGGGTAGCCGAGCATTCCGTAGTCCGCGTGGCAGGTGTAGCAGGCGTGCGGTCCCATCATCGGGTTGCGGCCGTGGCGCGAGGCGAGTGAGAGGCTGTTCGGATCTTCCAGATCCGTCAGGTGCGTCTCCATCACGTGGCACGAACCGCAGAAGTCGCGCTCGGTGGTGCGCTGCATTCCCGACGCCGTGGTCGAGACCGCCGCGATGAACGGGAGCACCGCGAGGCCGAGCAGCAACTTGAGCCGCGTGGTGCCCGCGAGCTTCGGTCGCACCACCAGGTGATGAACCAGCAGCGAGGCGGCCGCCAGAGCAGTGAAGACGGCGACCGCTCCGATGGGTGTCGAAGCGCTCCCCATGGCTTCAGGGCAGCAGGGCGTGCGCGGTGTCGATGCCTGAGCTCCGGCCGGCCTGATGACAGACCGCGCAGGCCTCGACGCCCGACGAGGTGACGTTGAGCGCCGCGTGCGCCTGGGCCGAGATCGTCTGGTGACAGCTCGTACACGCCGCGCTGGTCGGCGCCTGGAACAGCGCGCTCACCGCCACTGCGCCGGTGACACAGACCAGCCCGCCGTCAGCAGGAACCCCGCTGCCACCATCCGGCAGCAGCGCGCAGCTGCGATTCTCACTGCGCGACGGCAGCACGCCGACCGGCACCGGCAGCGTCCACCCCGTGGCGGTGTGGCACTTGGTGCAGTTGTTGAGCGGTGACGGGTAGAGCGCCGCCGAGTGCACGTTGTGGATGAGGTCTTTGAAGTTGCCCGCATTCGCAGTGACCACGCCGCCGTCGCTGGGCACGATCGCGCTCAGCACCAGGTTGCCGTTGTGGCAGGTGACGCAGTGCTGCGTGTTGTTGCGAGAACCGCCATGCGCTGTGAGCCCGCGGTGACAGGTGTTGCACTGCGTCGTCGTCACCTCGGTGCGACGCGCGGTAGGCGCCACGTCGGTGACCGCGAAGGGCGCGACCGCGTTGAGCGCGCAGCTTCGAACGCCCGCGTCGTTGGTGGCGCACACCTCCATGCCGAGGGTGAAGCTGCCGGTGTCGGTCGCGAGCAGGGGAACCCGGCCGCGCCAGGTGTAGACGCCCGCATCGATCGCGGTGAGGCACATGCCGCCGTCCGTCACGGTGCTGCAGTCGGGCGCGAGCTCAGCCGTCTCGCCCCAGAAACGAGCCACGTCGGTGTTGGGTCCACCGAGCACGAAGCGCAGCCGGCTCATGCGCTGAGCGAGCACGTCGCGGGGCGCACCGTTGACCTGCACCGAGAACGTCACCTCGGGCAGCGCCCCCGGCAGCACTTGCGGCACCGAGAGGATGTTGCTCGTGACCGTGAGTCGGGAAGCGTCTCTCGACGGGTGAGGGTGGCGCTGCTCGATGGGCTCGATGGAGTTGGCCGCGTGACACACGATGCACTGCGCGTCGGTGCGCGGACCACCGCTGTGAACGGTGAAGCCCGCCGGAGCGGGCGTGGTGCTGAACCACGTGGTGTCGTGGCAACCGCTGCAGCCTTCCTGACTGGGGTTGGTCTTCCAGCGCGCGCCCGCGGTGCCCGTGTGGCACGACTCGCAGTCGGTGATCTCGGCCGGGAACTCGACGTCGCTGTAGTCGTGCACCGAGTTCGCGAAGCCGATGATCTGGTACGGCTTGCCGCCCACCACGGAAGGCAGACCCGCGCCGCGGTGAATGTTGTGCACCATCACCTTGAAGTCGAAGGTGTTGCCCGTGTCGGGATCGATGTCGGCGGTGTTGGTGTGGCACATGATGCACAGCCCCACCTCGCGCCGGGCTCCGCCATGCGCCTCGACCCGGGTGTGACACGCGTTGCAGCCCGCGGTGGTGACGAGGTCGCGCTGCGCGGTGGCCGGCTGGCCGTCAGGGCGGAAGTGGAAGAGCTTGTTGTCGACGAAGCGCTCCGCTTGATACGTGCGCGTCGCGTACAAACCAACCGTGTGGGTGCGATTGAGCACCGCCGCTGCGTTCACCGCCGCGCCGAAGCGATAGCGATAGAGGCCGCTGCCCACGGGATCCAGCTCGGTCCACACGCCGTTGGTGTCGGCGGCGTTCTGCACGAACGTGCCACCGTCGAAGGTGACGTTGCGCCTGGTGTAGCTCACGTACTGCAGCGGCAAGCCGTCGGTTCGCTCGTCGAGGTAGCCCAGGACGAACGAGACGCTCACGACGCCCTCGGTGAAGGTGCCGCTGCGATCGAGCGCGCGACCGCTGGTGTCGGTGAGGCGCACGTCGACGCTCGCCACGCCCGCATCCGTCACGCCCGCATCGAGGATCGCCACGGTCAACCCGGGGCCCACGTACCGGAGATCGCGCCCACCGGGCCCCGCATCGCCCTGCGGCCCGACCGGTCCCACCGAGCCCGCGTCACCAGGCTCGCCATTCATGCCGGGATCCCCGGTGGCTCCGGGCGCACCCGGAACTCCGGTCTCACCGACCGAACCCTGCGGTCCGGCCGTGCCCTGAGGTCCCTGACAGCCGATGACCAGGACGCCGATGACCGCCATGAGCGATACCCGGTGAGACATTCCGACTTCCCTGTTTCCCTGATCGCGCACACTCACACTGCAGACGGGGGGCCAGTCCTTCCACGGGGGGCGGGTCGCGACTTCGGCGCTGATGGTGCGCCGTTCCCTTCCAAACGCGAATTCTGCACCTGAGGTGAGGGCCTGCGCGCGCGAGACGCAGCCTCGCCCCGATGTTGCTTGGGCCCCCCGCGGTGCCGTCGCCTTCCCTCACGTCTCGCGCGCTCGCTTCGACCCTGGTGCTCGCGATGCGGGCGGCAGCGGCCGATGAACCCGTGTGGGCAGAGGCCCGGGTCGACCTGTACGCGCAGTACTTTCAGCAGGCGCTCATCCCGGGCACCCCGGAAATGGTCGGGCGGATTCAACCGGCCTTCCCGCTCTCGCTCTCGGGCTTCGTTCGTTTCGGAGCCGTCAACCTGCCCGGCGCCGACGACGCCGTCAGCGGAGAGCTCGCGCTGTGGGGCCGGGCCGGACCGCTGGACGGAATTCAAGGCGACGGCGACGTCACCGCCGCCTGGGCGCAATACCGTCGAGGCTTCTTCCGTTTGCGGCTCGGCCGTCAGCTCACGTTGCCCGGCTCGCGGCGCTACGTGCGCTTCGATGGCGCGACGATCGGCGCGACCCTGGGCGTCTTCGAGCTCGACGCCTACGGTGGCTGGGTCGCGCTCCCCCGTTGGAACCAGCCGCGAGGCGCGAGCCTGCTGGGCTTCGTGGGCGATGGCTTGAAAGATCCCCTGCTGCTCGAGGCCCAGAACCGCGCGGGGCAGGTGACCTTCGGCGGGCGGGTCGCGGTGCGCTTGCCGATCGAGAGCCGCCTCGGGCTGTCCTTTCACCAGCAACACGATGCGGTGGGCGTGGCGTCGCGGGTGGTCGCGGCCGATTTCACCTCGCAGCCCCTGCGCTGGCTCGGCGCAGGCGCGCGCATGACGTTCGATCTCCAGGCGCTCGCGGTCTCGGAGGCCGCGGTGTGGCTCGACGTGCGGAAGCTCGCCGCGGTGCCGGTCGCGATCGACTACTCGTACCAACGGCCCTCGCTGCTCTTGCCGAACACCTCGGTCCTCGCCGCGTTCGGTGGTGCGGCGTGGCACGAGCTGGGCGCCGAGGTCACGGTGCGCGCGCTCGAGTCATTGCAGGTGACCGGTCGCGGCGCGGGGCAGCTCTTCGAGGGCGATCAACCGGGAGCGCGCGCTCAGCTTCAGTTTCGCTGGTGGCCCGGACTCGAGCGGCGGCTGATGGTGCTGCTCGAAGGCGCGAGGGTGCTGGCGCCTCCGTCGGGCTACGTGCAGCTGCGCGCGGGCGCCCGCCTTCGCGCGACCCAGACCGTGACGGTCACCCTCGACACCGCGCTCTTCCTGTACGACACGCCGGTGCGAGGCGTGAACAGCTCGATGACGGGGGTCGCCAGCGTGGAGTGGACCGCCCGGCCCTGGCTGCGCGTGCTGCTCTCGAGCACCGTGATGCGCACGCCGTGGGCGGCGTTCGAAGCACAAGGTCTCGCGCGCCTGGTGGTGGAGCTCGATTCGAGGCGGGGCTCGCCATGACTCGAAAGCTCGTCATGGTGATGGGTCTGGCGTTGCTGGGCGCCGCGTGCGCGCGAGGTCTGCTCACGCGCTTTCCTCACCGCACCCATCTGGCGTCGCTCGAGTGTGGTGCGCCGGGTCAGCCGCAATGTCTGTCTTGTCTGAGCTGTCACCAGTCGAGCCCGGGTGCACACGAAACCTGGTTGCCGCCCACGGCGCAACGGTGCGCGGGTTGTCACGCTGATGAGAAGCAGGTGTTTCAACATTCGGTGCGACCTGCGCTCGCGGCCGTGCCCGCGGGAAAGCGGATCTTGTTCGCCCACGATCGACATCTGGGGCTGCCCGAGCTCAAGGGCCAGTGCGTGAAGTGTCATGGCGGCGCGGTGGGCGTGGAAGGCGGCGCGCCCCTGTTTCCTCCGATGGACACGTGTCTGAGCTGTCATCGCCATCGCGAGCAGTTCGAGGCCAATCAGTGCACAGGCTGTCATCGGCCAGACGAGCTGCGCGCGCTCGAGCCCCGCTCCTTCCTGGCGCATGACTCGGCCTGGCTGCGCCGGCACGGTCCTCTCGCGCGCACAGAGCCCGAGCGGTGCGCCACCTGCCACGCGCAGACGAGCTGTGATTCGTGTCACGACGCGACCCGGCCGCTGGGGCCCGCGACGCGCAACCCTGATCAACTCGAGCGTGGCTTCGTGCACCGCTTCGACTTTCTCTCGCGGCACGCCCTCGAGTCGCGCTCGCAGCCGGGCCAATGCGCGACCTGTCACGCGAAGACCGAGTGCGACTCGTGTCACGTCACGCGAGGTGTCTCAGCGGCGGTCAAGGGGGGCCAGAGCCCGCATCCGTTCGGCTGGGCGAGTGGCCTGGGGGCTTCAGGAAACAGCCACGGCCTCGCCGCGCGGCGGGACATCGGCGCCTGTGCCTCGTGTCACGATCAAGGGCCCGCCACGAACTGCGTGCGCTGTCACAAGGTCGGCGCCCTGGGTGGCTCTCCGCACCCGGTCGGCTGGCGAAGCACCGAGCCACCTTCCGCGCCGCAATGTCTGGTCTGTCACGGAGGATCGCCATGAAGCCGTGGCTGCTCCTGTCGTTCGTGGCGCTGACGGGCTGCTTCATTCCTCGTGAGGCGGCCCCCATCGACGCGGAGCGCGCGTGCACGCGCTGCCACGGTGACTCCGCGCGGGAAGAACCCGGCGTGAGCCGCGCGGCCCCGCCTTTCGACCGGTTCGGCAACACCGGCATCGAGTTTCCCGGAGTGGGCGCGCACCAGCTCCACCTCGCCGCGGGCCTGACGCACGGAGCGGTCGCCTGCGCCGAATGTCATCGCGTGCCCACGAGCGCTGCCGACGAAGGCCACAACGTGGGCCGCACGACCTTCTTGTTCGGGGCAGTCGCCCAGGGCGATGCCGGCGTGGCGGCTGCGTACGACTTTGGAGCGCGCCGCTGCACCACCGCCTGTCACGGCGGAAGCTCAGGGGTATGGACACGGCCCCGCTCGTCGACCGAAGCGTGTGGAAGCTGTCACGGCCTTCCTCCCCCGGCACCGCATCCCCAGGCGGGGGCCTGCAACGTGTGTCACGCCGACGTGCTCGCGCTCGACGGCGGCTTTGCGAAACCTGAGCTTCACGTCGACGGCGTCATTCAGTCGACCGTCGCTGCGTGTGATGCGTGCCATGGCTCTGACGCGAGTGGAGCGCCGGACGCAGGGGCGCACGCACGGCATCTGAGCGGAGGCGCGCAGACGAGGCCCGTGCCGTGCGCCACCTGTCACGAGGTGCCTTCCCAGCCCGCGACGCCCCGACACCCCCACTCAGGCCGCGCCGAGGTGAACGCCGCGGTGGGTTGGTCGCAGACCTCGTCGAGCTGCACGACGGCGTGTCATGGCGAGCGCTCGCCTGCGTGGACCTCGAGCCAGAGCTTGAGCTGCACCGGGTGTCATGGCGCTCCGCCCGCGAGCCCTCACCCTCAAGTGGAGAACTGCGCGATGTGCCACTCGAACGCGACGGGCCCGATGGGGCGGCAGCTCGTCGACCGGCTGCGCCACGTCGATGGCGTGGTCGACGTGAACCTGCCCTCGGCGTGTGACTCGTGTCACGGCACACCGGGCAACCCTGCACCTCCGCGCGACACGAAGGGACAAACGGCGACCACCTTCCCGGGCGTAGGCGCGCACCAGGCTCACGTGGTGGGTCGAGGGCTCGCCCGGCAGGTGCTCTGTGCTGAGTGCCATGTGGTGCCCACCACGGTCGTGGGGGGGCAGCACCTCGACGGCCTCGCGCAGGTCACGTTCAGCGGCGTCGCGCGCGCCAACCTCGCGCAGCCCGAATATCGCGCGGGCACCTGCGCCAGCACCGCGTGCCACGACATCTCGAACTACACCGTGGCTTCGGGCGGAGGTCAGGCCACCACGCCGCGGTGGACGTTGGTCGACGGCTCGCAGTCGAGGTGTACGTCGTGTCACGGCATGCCGCCGCCGCTCCCTCATCTTCAGCGCAGCGACTGCGAGAGCTGTCATCTCAACGCGACGGCGCAGCGCACGTTCGTGAGGCCTGAGCTGCACGTGGATGGGCAGGTGAATTTCGCACTGCCCTGAGCCCGACGCGGCTTTTGCATCAATCACGGGTTCGCGCAGCTTCTGACGGCCAGGTCGCACGCAGCTTCGGGCGCGCTGGTTGCAGTGAGGGGCCTCACCATGAAGACCATCCCATCCGTTCGGAAGTACTTCACGGCCACCGACGCGCTGGGAGCGTTCGCCGAGCTGCTCCACACGCGACTACGCTGAACCACGATGTCGTGGCGGCACACCCCAGCCTGGATTCTCCTCGGCGGCTCGTGGCTCGCGTTCAACGCGGGCTACATCAACGCCACCGGGTTCCTCCAGGTTCACGAGCACGGCCTGACCCATCTCACAGGTCAGGTGACGCGCGTGGGCATCGAGCTGGCAGAGGGGCGCGCCATCGACGCAGGGCGCGCTGCGTTGCTGGTGCTTTGGTTCTTCGCAGGCTCGATCCTCTCGGGCGTCATCATTCGCAAGTCTGAGTTGGCCGAGCGGGGCGCTCCGTACGGAGTCGCGATGCTGGTCGAAGCTGCGTTGCTGGCCACCGCGGCCACCCTGGTGAGCAACGGGGTCGACTGGGGCGCGAATCTCGCCGCGATGGGGGCCGGCCTGCAGAACGCGATGGCCACGTCGTACAGCGGCGCGGTCGTGCGCACGACGCACATGACGGGCATCGTGACGGATCTCGGAGTGCACTTCGGTCACGCGCTGCGTGGCGCCCCGATCGAATGGGAGCGGGTGAAGCTGCTCGCGTTGTTGTTCAGCAGCTTCCTGCTGGGCGGGCTGGTGGGCGCGGCCCTGTTCCCCGTGCTGCGGGCCCACGCGCTGTTTCTTCCCTCCGTGCTGGTGGGCGGAGGAGCATTCTTCTTCTTCTGGCGCCTGCGGAGTTCACGCTCGCGAAGGTGAAGTCAGCCCCAGGGCCACCATCGCGACGGCGGCTTCTGTGGAGCAGGCGCGCTGCTGGCCGCCTTTTCACGGCACTTGCACCGCTGCTCCCTGGGCACGTTCGCCAGCGCCTGCTCGATGTGCATTCCGCACCCGGCCCACGTCGGCTTTCCACACTTGCTGCATCTGGTTTGGCTGCACATGCCCGTCTGAGCCGGCGCCCCGAGGAAAGGATTCACCGAATCTTTGTGGGCGCGCCTGGCTCTCAGACACGAAAGGAAACACCGCATGCCCCACTTGAACGAGATCGTCATCACGCTGCCGGGTGGTCGCCGGGTGGACGCCCAGCTCGGCCACCACACGCTGCACACCGATCAGCCGGTCGACAACGGTGGCGATGACTCGGCCCCATCGCCTTTCGACGTGTTCCTGGGCTCGATGGGCGCGTGCGCGGGGATCTTCGTTCAGGGCTTCTGCGCGAAACGGAACATTCCCACCGAGCAGATCCGCATCATCCAGCGGCCTCAGGTCGCGCCTGATGGCACCCTGCTCGCGGTCGACTTCGAGGTGCAGCTGCCGGTGGGCTTCCCAGCGAAGTACCGCGAGGCGGTCGTGAAGGCGATCGACGGCTGCTCGGTCAAGCGTGCGATCGCGGCGCAGCCGAAGTTCGTGGTGCACACCGTCATCGCGGAGGAAGCCAGCGGGCCGACCTGTTCGCCCCTGACCTGAACCCTCTTGAAAACGGCTTCGACAATACGAGCGAACACCGTTCCTCCCGAGCAGGGGACCGGCTTCGCCGGCGATCTCGTCCGCAGGAACAGACCCACCGTTCGCATCGAGCGCAGTCGAGATGCCACCTCTGCGCCGCGCGGCAGGTGACCCCTCGACTTCGCTCGGGGGGAACGGTGCTGTTCCTGAGGAGCGGAGTCG
>JBKJSE010000411.1:0-17719 GCA_046595925.1 Archangium sp.
ATCGTCTCGTCGGCGGCGATCCGACACGGCGTCAGGTGACGCAGGCGACGAAGCCCTTCGACGTCGTTGGGTGACACAGGCTGCTCACACACTTCGAGACCGAGCGCCTCGAGGCCGCGCAGCGCTGAGCGGGCCGTCGCTTCACTCCAACCCCCATTGGCGTCGATGCGAATCTGCACGTTGGGGCCGACCGCGCGGCGCACGGCGAGCAGGCGCTGCGCTTCGATCGCCAGCGGGCGCGCGGCGACCTTCAGCTTCACCACACGAAAGCCATCACGCACCGCGCGCTCAGCCGAAGCCGCGAGCCCCGCCGCGTCATCGCCTTCGAGCAGCGCGTTGACCACGAAGTGTGAACGGAGCACCGGCCCGAGCAAGGTGGCGACCAGCACGCCCTTGCGCAAAGCGAGGTGCTCGAGCAGCGCGCACTCTGCTGCGTGACGTGCCGCGGGGGTCGACGCGAGACCCTCGATGGCCTGCGCGATCTCTTCGACCGTGTCCGGCGCCTTCACGACCTCGAACCGTTGCAGCGCCGCCAGTGCAGCCTCGGGCGTCTCAGTGCCGAACGACGCCATCGGCATCGCATCACCACGACCCCGCACGCCATCTGCGCTGAAGGCCACCTTGAAACCCACGCGTTCATCCATCGGCCCACGAGCCGTCTGAATGGGCTTCTTGAGCCACAGCGTGAAGGGCTCGATCTCGAGCTTCATTGAGTCAGTCCCGCAGCAAAGAGGAGTCCGAAGATCAACTGCAGGCGCGCCGTGCCCGCCAGCGCCGCGTTCAGCGCAGCCCCGGTCTGATTGAAGAGCAGCTTGAGCGGTGGAATCGCCAGGGGAATGGCCAGCCAGCTGAGCATCACGAACGGGCTGGCCACGCCAGAGACCCACAGCCCCAGCGGGAGCAGCGCGCTGACGATGAGACAGGTGACGTACTCGGCCTTGCCGAACGAAGGCCCGAACCGCACGACGAGCGTCTTCTTGCCCGCGGCCGCGTCGGTCTTCTCATCACGCGTGTTGTTCACCGCGAGCAGCGCCACGCCGAGCAGGCCGACCGGAATCGCGACGAGCAGGGCGGTGAGCGGCAACGTGCGCGCCTGGACGAAGTAGGTGCCGCCCACCGCCACGAAGCCGAAGAAGACGAGCACGAAGACGTCGCCGAGGCCGTTGTACGCGAGCGGAAACGGGCCGCCCGTGTACGCGTAGCCGGCGGTCAGCGAGCAGAGCCCGATCACCACCAGCGGCCAGCCCGCGACCGAGACGAGGTACAGCCCGACGCAGAACGCGAGCGCGAAGCAGGTCATCGCGCCCATGAAGACGGCACGCGCAGAGAGCCAGCCCTGCTGCGTCGCTCTCGGAGGGCCGAGCCGATCGACGGTGTCAGCGCCGCGCTTGAAGTCGAAGTAGTCGTTCACCAGGTTGGTGCCGACCTGAATGAAGAGCGCTCCGATGAGGGCGGCGATCGCAGGCAACAGCGCGAAGACGTGATCGCGATACGCGAGGGCTGAGCCCACGGCCACGGGAACGAAGCCCGCCACCAACGTGCGGGGACGCGTGGCGAAGAACCAGGCTGCAAGCGGCGAAGGTCGGCTCACGGAGCCAACCCCTCTGGCTCAGAAAGCCACCTCGGTGCGAGGAAAGATCGCAGCTCTGCTGCGTACGCCTCGGGACACTCGAGGTGCGGGGCGTGGCCCGATTGGCTGAAGGTCACCCGCCAGCCCATCGGGAGCTCCATCGCCATCTGTCGGGCGAGCCGGGTGTACTTCGGGTCTTTCGCGCCCGTCATGAGCAGCGTGGGAATGCGCAGGCTCTGCAAGGAGGGCCAGAGATCGGGTTGGGCGCCCTGCCCCAGGTTTCGCAGTGCTGAGGCCAGCCCTTGCGCCGTGTGGCTCGAGCGGCGCGCCCGGAGTGCTTGCTGCTCGACCATCGGCAAGGCGCGCAGGCCGTCGAACATCGGGAGCGACTCCCAGTGATTGACGAAGGCGTCGACGCCGTGGGTGCTGATCAACTCGGCGAGTGATTCATCGGCGCGCCGTCGCAGCACGCGATCGTGACGGCGGCGAAGACCGGGTGCGCAGGATTCGAGCACGAGGCGTTCGATGCGGGTTGGCGCGGCGGCGGCGACGGCCAGCGCGAGGCGTGCACCTTGCGAGTAGCCGACCAGCACCGTTCCTCCCGAGCGGAGTCGAGGGAGTCCCTCTGCTTCGTGTTCATCAGCAGCCCCTCGACTTCGCTCGGAGGGAACGGAGAGCAACTCGGCAATCGTGGCGATGGTTTCGTCCCAGCTCGCTGCGGGCGTCTCGCCGTGACCGGGCAGCTCGACGCAGGTCGCGGTCAGCAGATCGCCGAGCAACGGCTCGAGGTGATCGAACGAGCGCGCCGAGCCGGTGAAGCCGTGGAGCAAGATTGCCTTCGTCGGCCCGCTGCCCCAACTCGTGGTCTTCATGAGACGGCCTCAGCGAGCCTGGCGAAGAGCGCGCGGTGGGCGTCGACGTTCTCTGTCCGTTCCGTGCGCAGCTCGATCAAGTGCAGCCCCCCTTCGAGGCAACGCGTGACGGTGCGGCCGAAAGTCGGCAGATCCGTGGGGCGGTGCAGCGTTGCGTTGGCGAGCGCGGCGACGTGGGTGAGGTCGACTCCGTGCGGGGTCCCGAAGAGCTCTTCGAAGTGGGGCGTGCGGTTGGCGATGGGGAGGAAGTGAAAGATGCCGCCTCCGTCGTTGTTCACCACCACCACCGTGAGCGAGAGGTGGTGACGGCGCGCGATCAGGAAGCCCGAGAGATCGTGCAGCGTCGCCACGTCGCCGATCAGCAGCGCGGTGGGACGGTGGGTGCCGGCCGCGACTCCGAGCGCGGTCGAGGTGATGCCGTCGATGCCGTTGACGCCGCGGTTGGTGAAGACGCGCAGCGGGTGCGTGCTCGTCGAAAACGCGTCGACGTCGCGGATCGGCATCGAGCTCGAGAGGAAGACCGACGTGTGCGGAGGCAGCGCGGCGATGAACTCGCGGGCGATCAGCGGCTCGGTGATTTCTTTCGAGGCTTCCGACAGCTTCGACTGGATGGCTCGTTGCGCGTCTCGCCAGCTCGCCTGCCAGGTCCCCTCACCCCGCCCCTCTCCCCCGAAGGAAGAGGGAGACCAGGGGATTACTTGTTCCACGCTGTGCTGCGGATCGAACTGGGCGCCGTCATCGGTGAACTGGAAGATCCTCGCGCCACACGAGTCCAGCCAGGCCTGAGGCGCCTTCGCGGTCAGGCCGCCGCCGAAGCGGAGCACCACATCGGGCTTCATCGACTCGGCGAACTTCGAATTTCGCAGCAGCGCATCGATCACCGTGATCGCCGCGGGAAAACCGAAGCGCGCATTCGAGGCCGCCTCGGCGATCACCGGGAAACCCAGACGCGCACCCAGCTCGTGAACCCAGGCGCCGAAGCCGTCGTTCCGCTCCCGAGGCCCGCAGACGATGAGACCTCGCTGTGCCCCTGCAATCGCCGCGTTCACCACGCCGAGGTCGGGCGCGACGGACAGCGGCGCAAACGAAGTCGAGACCGGGTCGAGCACCAGCGCAGGCGAGCCATCGACGGGCGCCAACGGCTCGCGGAAAGGCACGTTGAAGTGCACCGCCCCGCGCGTCGACTTCGCCACGCGCACCAACCGCGAAGTGACCGCGGCCAGATGCGTGAGGCCGTCAACGTCAGGCGTTGGCAGTGCTTCCGACCCGCGCACGTAGCGACCGAACATGCCCACCTGCGGTATCGTCTGCGGCGCACCGAAGCCGTGCAGCTCCCAGGGACGATCGGCGGTCAGCAGGATCAACGGCGTGCCACCCTGATCAGCTTCCATCACCGCCGGCAGAAAGTGCGCGCCCGCGCTGCCCGAGGTGCACACCACCGCCGCCGGGGTGCCCGTCGACTTGGAGAGCCCGAGCGCGAAGAAGGCCGCGCTGCGTTCATCGATCACCGACCAGCACTTCACGTCCGAACGAGCCGCGAAGGCCAGGGCGAGCGGCGTCGAACGGCTTCCGGGGGCGATCACCGCGTGCCGCACGCCGCTCCCGACCAGCGCGCCGATCAGCGTGGCGGCCCAACGCTGGTTCAGGTTCTCACTCATCGTGAACCCCGAGCGCAGGCAGCATCGCTTTCGACTTGCGCTCCGTCTCCAGCCACTCAGATTCCGCCGTGCTGCCCGCCACGATGCCGGCGCCCACGTAGACCTGCGCGCGCGACCCTGAGATCAGCGCCGAACGAAGCGCGACCGCCAGCGTGAGCCCGCCTGGCCCCATGGTGCCGACCGCGCCCGTGTACCAACCGCGCGAGAAACCCTCGTTGACTCGCAGCCACTCCAACGCGGCAGCGCGCGATCGGCCTGCGACCGCCGGCGTGGGATGCAGCGCTTTGGCCACGTCGAGCGCACGAACCCCCGGCTTCAATTTCGCCTGAATCGGGGTGAAGAGATGATCGACGTTGGCCAGCACCTTCACGCGCGGAATCGCCGCCGCCTTGAGCTCTGCCGCGAAAGGCATCAGCGACTCGCGAATGCCGTCGACCACCGCCTGGTGCTCACGGCGATCCTTGTCGCTCTGCATCAGCCTGACCCCGTCGCCACCCGCCGCGGTGCCCGCCAGCGCATCGGTCGAGAACGCGGTGCCGCACGCTTCGCACAGGGTCTCTGGGGAAGCCCCGACGAAGGCCCGCCCATCGCGGCCTCTGACCAGGAACGTCCAGCACTGACGGTGCCGCGCCTCGAGCGACTTGAGCACCGCGCGCTCGACGAAGGGTTGATCGCTCTCGACCTCGATCACCCGCGCCAACACCACCTTCTCGAAACGGCCACCGGCGATCGCGCCCAGCGCTGCCTCGACCCGCTCGTCCCAGAACTTCCGGCTGCCGGGAGTCACCCGCGCGCGCACAGCGCTGGTCAGCGCCTCGACTTCGTCCACGCGATCGAGGCGCTGCTCGAGCGCGTTGATCGAGGTTCCCGCCGGGCCGAACGCCGCCATCCACGGCCGCGAGCCGTCCCACCAGGCGAGCACTTCCGGCAAGATCCACCGTTCGCCGTCGAAACCGTCCCACGAGCGTTCAGCCTCGAAGGCCCACCCACCGAACCACGGCCCCGGAGGCGCGACGGGCGGCTGACTGGAGAGCCAGGTGACGTCCCCGCCCCCCTCTCCTGCGACGCCGAGGCCTGTGACATGGAGCGATCGTGATGGGTTCGACCAGAACACCGAAAGCGGCTCGGGCCCCAATCGAAGCAACGCGCCGATATGAGCGGGTCGTGCGATGCCCACGTACTGCATTCTGGCGAGGTGATTCCCCACGGCGCAGTTGTCTTCTAAGGCATCCCCGCTATAGATGCATCACCAAGTTCAAAACGGCTTGAACTGGTTGAACAGGAGCACGCATGGCTTCGCATGAGGCGACGAAGGTGCTGAGAGCGGCGGGCGAGGCGACGATTCAGGTCTCGCTGGGCTCAGGCATCACGGTGGGTGATGGCGGCTTCACGGTCATCGCAGGCCCCTGCGCCCTGGAGAACGCCGATCAGGTCGAGAAGTCGGCCACCGCGGTGAAGCTGGCGGGGGCGCACGTGCTCCGCGGCGGCGCGTTCAAGCCCCGGACTTCTCCGTATGCCTTTCAGGGCCTCGGCGAGATGGGCCTCAAGCTGCTGGCCGAACAGGGCAAGCGCCACCGCATGCCGGTGATCTCCGAGGTGATGGACGTCAGCCAGCTCTCGCTGATGATGGACTACGTCGACGTGCTGCAGATCGGCGCGCGCAACATGCACAACTTCTCGCTGCTTCGCGAAGTCGCCAAGACGCAGCGGCCGGTGGTGCTCAAGCGCGGCTTCGGCGCGACGCTCGAAGAGTGGCTGCACGCCGCCGAGTACCTGCTCGATGGCGGTAACGACCAGGTGATCCTGTGCGAGCGCGGCATTCGCAGCTTCGACACCACGCTGCGCAACACGCTCGATCTCGCGGGTATGGCCTGGGTCAAAGAGCGCTCGAAGCTCCCGGTGATCGTCGACCCTTCACATTCCACCGGCGTGCGTTCGTTGGTGATTCCGATGGCGCTGGCGGCTGCCGCGGCTGGAGCGGACGGCTTGATGGTCGAGGTGCACCCCACGCCCGAGACGGCGCTGTGTGATGGGCCGCAGGCGCTCACCCCGGCGATGTTCGGCTCGTTGATGCAGACGTTGCCGGGGTTGCTGCAGGCGACCGGTCGCAAGCTCACCGGTCACGAGACGCTGAACGCGGTGGGCTCATGAGTGAACAAGTGCACCAGATGTTCACGCAGATCGCGCCTCGGTACGACGCGACCAATGACGTGCTCTCGATGGGCGTGCACCGCATCTGGCGCCGCGTGGCCGTGAAGCGCTCGGCAGTGCAGGCGGGTGACTCGGTGCTCGACTGTGCGACCGGCACCGGCGATCTCGCGCTCGCGTTCAAGCGGGCCGTGGGTCCGACGGGCACGGTGATCGGCACCGACTTCAACGCGGGCATGCTCAGCTTCGCGCCCAAGAAGGCGGCCGACGCGGGTCTCGACGTGAAGTTCGAGGTCGCCGACGCGATGAAGCTGCCTTACGAGTCGTCGCGCTTCACGGTGGCGTCGATCTCGTTCGGCATCCGCAACGTGGACGATCCGAAGGCGTGCGTGGCCGAGCTGGCGCGCGTGGTGAAGCCAGGCGGCCGCGTGGTGGTGCTCGAGTTCGGACAGCCCAAAGGCCTGTTCGGCGCGCTGTTTCGTTTTTACGCGAAGAACATCATGCCGCTGCTCGGTCAGATGCTCACCGGCAGCCGCGCGGCCTACGAGTACCTGCCGCGCACGATGGCGGCGTTCCCCGCGGGTGATCGGTTCACCGCGATGATGAATGAGACGGGCAAGTACGCGAAGGCCGAGGCACACCCGCTGCTCTGGGGTCTGGCCTACGTCTACGTCGGCACGGTCAGCTGATCACGAGTCAGACTCATCAAGCTCGAGCCCGAGAAGGTTGGCCGAAATAGAAATTGAGAACCTCACCGGTCACCCCGAGCCCAGTCGAGGGGTCACTTGCCGAGGTAATCCCTCGACTGCTCTCCGAACGAACAGCACCGTTCCCCCCGAGCGAAGTCGAGGGGTCACCTGCCGCGCGGCGCAGAGGTGGCATCTCGACTGCGCTCAATGCGAACGGTGGGTGTGTCGTTTCGGACCAATCGCCGGAGCAGTCTCCCAGAGGGAGTTCATTTCACGCAGCGATGGAAGGTGCAGGCGCGACCGGCGGAGGCGTCGGCTTGAACATCGGCCCCGCGGACACCGGGAACACCGCGCGCCCCGCCGCCGGGTTCACGAGAAGCACGAACGAGATGTAGAGGGCGATGGCGATCAACATGATCGTAGAGAGTCCCACGCCCGTGCCCATCAGCTTCCACGAGTCGCTGCCCGGGGTGGTGAAGTGGCGAGCGATGCGGATCACGTAGAGCAGATCGATATCGAGCAAGAACACGAAGAGCAGCTTCGAGAAGAACCCGAACGCGTACGTGAGCACGAGGAAGATGATGATGAACGCCACGTCGACCGAGAGCAGGATCGAGCTGTCGACCGCGCGGCCCTGAGACGCCTCGTCGAGCACCCACCAGTTGATCACCCAGTTGAACGAGAACGTGGTGAGCAGCGTGCCGCCCAGGGTGTTCTTGTTGGCCAGCGACATGAGGCCCGCGAGGAACTGGCCGCCTGCACCGAACAGCAGGCAGAACAGCGCCGCCGTCTTGAAGAACATGGGCAGCTTCGCGGGCTCGGTGGGCAACCAGCCGAACGCGATGGGCACCAACGCCGCGCAGCCGATGGACAGGCCCAGCAGGCCCAGCGGCGTGGGCTCGCCAAACGGAACTGCGGGGGCATTCGGGGTGGCGGGAGCGCTCATGGCGCGGCGTCCCTAACCCAGAAACATTTCAGGCGGTAGGGCCAGCCGTCTCGAAGTGCTCCGGCACCTTGGGCACCACCAGCAGGAACAGCAGCGAGAGCACGACGGACGCGGCGAAGACGGGCTGAAAACCGACCGCGTCGACGAACACGCCGCTGAGCAGACCGGGCAAGGCCTTGCCGATCACCTCGACCGACGCGAGCAAGGTGAAGTGCGTGGCGCCGATGCGGCGATCGACCGACGACATCATCAACGCGAACATCGAGGTGGTGAGCAGCCCGCCGAAGAAGTGCTCGGCGCAGGTGAGCGGCACGATGGTGAACTTCGTGGGCAACGCGAAGCCGGCCACCACCGCCCACTGGGCGATCAGCGGCAACAACCGCAGCGCGCCGGTGAGCATCACGGCGCGGGTCAACCGAAGCCGCGTGGCGATCACCCCGCCGAGCAGCGAGCCCGCCAACGAGGCGATCATTCCCCACGAGCCCAGCCACAACGCGACCTCTTCCTTGGGCAGATGGTGCACCCGCACCATCCACGCTCCGAACATCGCGTCGGCGAGCGTCTCGCCCATTTTGTAGGTCGCCACGGCCAGCAGCAGCCAGCGCACGCCGGGCCGGGCGAGCAGTTGCTTGATGCGCGCCCACAGCTCACGCCAGCTCACCGGGGAACTCGCCTCCGAGGCGCGTGGGGCGGGCTCCTTCGTGAAGATCACCAGCGTCATCACGGCCAGGCACAAGCCGGCCATGGTCAGAAAGAGCGCGCTCCAGTTCCCCTTCGCGAAGAGGCCGACCAGGAGTCCACCGCCGGTGAGAATTCCGATCTTGTAGCCGACGACCTGGGCCGCGTTGCCGCCGCCGAGCTCACGGGGCTCGAGCAAATCGACCGCGAGCCCATCGACCGCGATGTCCTGTGTCGCGGCGAAGAGGTTCATCATCAAGACGCAGATGAGGAACGGTGTGAGCGTCTCGCGCGAGAGCGGGAACAACGACGCCACCACGCACGCCCCCGCGAGCAGCAACTGCATCGGGATGATCCACGAGCGCCTTCGACCGAAACGCGCCGAGGCGTACCGATCGACCAGCGGCGCCCACAACATCTTGAGCGCCCACGGGATCGCCAGGGCGCGAGCCAGCGAGACCTCGGTCATCGTGAGGCCCAGCTCCGTCAGGTAGAGCGGCAGCGCGTTCGACTGGAAACCGAACGGCAGGCCCTGCGCAAAATAGAGCGACGCGAGCAGGCCTAACTTCCACGGCGCGACGCCGCTGAGCCCCACTCTCACGTGGTGAACATCTCGATCAACATGCGCTCGAGCTGCAGCCGCGTCGAACCGAAGCGCTGCGTGATCGCGTTCTTCGCTTCTTCGAGCAACCCAGCGCGCCGCTGAAGGCCTGCCGGCGAGACGCGCGACGTCGCGGCGATCGCCAGCGGAGCGAGGTCAGCGTTCACCAGGTTCTCCGCACCGACCTGAGCGAGCGCGATGTCGCGGAACCAGATCTGCAGCACGTCGATGGCGGCCTCCGCAGTACCGCGGTCTTCGCCCATCACCTCGGCGAGTGCGATCCACGCGCTCGCGTCACTTGGGGTCAGCTTCTCGAACGCCTCGATGGTCTCACGCCGCTGCTCCAGCGCCTTGGGGTCCAGGGCCAACGCGCGCGCCATGCTGCCCGCGGCCATCGCCGCGATCTGCCGGGCGAGCCCGTCTTCCACGCCCTTCTTCGAAGAGGTCTTCACCTTGTTGGCGATGAACTCCAACGGCAGCGGGCCGAACGCCGCCTTGGCGCAGCGACTGCGAATGGTGGGCAGCAGCTTGTCAGGCGCTGACGAGATCAAGATCAACACCGTGTCGCGCGGCGGCTCTTCGAGCGTCTTGAGCAGCGCGTTCTGCGCCGGAGCATTCATCGCGTGCGCAGTGACGAACAGCGCCACCTTGTGCGGCGCCTCGAGCGCGCGGAACGCCAGGCGCTCCTGAAGCTGTCGCACCTGCTCGATGCGAATGTCGCGCGAAGGGGTGTTGGTGAAGTCACTGCGACCGGCCAACCCGCGCTCGACCTGCTCGGCCTCCGGCATCACCCACGTCACGTCCGGGTGATTGCGGCGAACGACGCGGGTGCACGCGGCGCAGGTTCCGCAGCCGACGTAGGGCTTCTCGAGGCACACGAGCGCCTGCGCCAGGCCCGTCGCAGCGAGCTCCTTTCCGACGCCATCGGGCCCGTGAAAGAGCCACGCGTGGTGCACCTGCTTCTTGCTGAGCGCCGAGTTGAGCGCGGCGACCGCGTGAGCCTGCGACTGCACGTCAGAGAGCGGCACGATCGCCTCCAGCCCAGCGGTACGTGATGTGTTTCACCTTCTCGAGCTGGGGCGTACCCGCCGGCGCTTCGTTCACCAGCACCTGACCCGATTGCACCAGCTCATTGAGCGCCAACACCACGCGCCCGCGGCCCATGAAGGTGTTCATTCCGACCCGTTCAGCCAGACCATGCAGGGTCTGCGGACCATGAGCGCGCAGCGCAGGTTCCAACTGGGTGGCCACCTTCTTGTTCCGGCGGCTCTGCAACCAGAATGAGATGCCGACCCCGACGGCGGCCGCGAGTCCGGGCATGAAGTAATCAGCCATGGGCCGTCGCGTACCACAACAGTGACCGCGCTCGGGGTTCCGCTAAGGTCCGTGGCCCGATGACGTTCCTGCAGGGAAACCTCGCGTTGGTGCTGGGCGTCATCGCCTTCGCCGGCGCTTATCTCACGGCGCGTTTGAGCAAAGACGAGCGGCACCGTTCCGACGTGCTGGGCTCGGTGAAATGGCTGGGCCTCTTCGTCGCGCTGCGGGTCAACGCGTTCTGGCTCGAGCAGGTGCTCCCCCACGAGTGGCACGCCTACCTGCGCGTGTGCTGGATGCTGGCCTTCGCGTTCGGCGTCACCCGGTACGGGGTGGCCTCGGCGCTCTGGGTACGGCGCAGAGTCAGCTCGGTGGTCTCGGCGAAGATCCACCGCGACGTGCTCGACTTCATTCTCTACGTCATCATCACCATTCCGCTCCTCAAGACGCAGCTCAAGCTCGACGTCACCACGATGCTCGGCACCTCAGCGGTGCTGTCCCTGGTCCTGGGCTTTGCGCTTCAGGACACGTTGGGAAATCTGTTCTCCGGCTTGTCGCTGCAGCTCGAGTCGCCCTTCCACGTGGGCGACTTCATCAGGGTCGGCGAGAAGGAAGGCCGGGTGGTGCAGATCGCCTGGCGATCCACGCGCATCGAGACGATGCGCGGCGAGGCCATCACCATTCCCAACTCGCTCATCGCGAAGGAAAAGCTCACCAACTACACGCGCGGTGGCCTGCCGATGGCGATCGATCTGGAATTTGGCGCGAGCTACTCGGCGCCGCCCAACTTCGTGAAGGCCGAAGTGATGGAGGCGCTGCGCGAGTCGGCGCTGGTCCTCAAAGAGCCGCCCCCCTGGGTCCGGGTCTCGAACTTCGGAGAGTCGTCGATCACCTACAAGGCGCGCATCTTCCTCTCTGACTACGCCGCCGTGCCGCACGTGACCGACGAGGTGCTGGGCCGGCTCTGGTATCGCTTCGGCCGCACCGGCATCGAGATTCCTTTCCCGCAGCAGGTCGTGCACTTCCGCGCGCAAGAGCAGTCCAAAGTCGACCCGGATCTCGAGCTGCTGAGCAATCACCCGCTCTTCAAGCCCTTCCCGGTGGAAGAGGCGGTGGGGCTTTCGCGCTCGGCGCTCGAACGGAAATTCGGAGTGGGAGAAGAGGTCATCACCGAGGGCCGCGCGGGCAGCTCGTTCTACGTGGTCGCGTCCGGCAAGCTCTCGGTGCGCGTGGGCACGCCGCCCAAAGAGATCGCCATTCTCGAGCGGGGCGCGGCCTTCGGAGAGATGTCGCTGCTCACGGGTGAGCCACGCACCGCCACCGTGGTCGCGATGGAAGACTGCACGTTGCTCGAGATGGGCCGCGAGGTCTTCGCCCGTCACCTCGAGGCACACCCCGAACGCCTCGCTCAGCTCGCGACGATGATCGAAGAGCGCAAGGCCGGCCTGGCCGCGGCGTTCGTCGCCAGCAACGCCGACAAGACGCCCGCCCCCGGGAAAGCCCTCGACCGCCTGCGCGAGATCTTCCGCCTACGCCCGCCGTGAGCCGATGCTGCACTCGGCCCGCAGGGAACACTGCTGGCAGTTCGTCTTGATCGGTTTCGCCGGACACGCGCCGCTCATGCCGTAGTGGCACAGCGCGAAGTCGTAGCGAACAGGGTCCGCAGGATCGAGCAGGCGCAGTGACGCCGTCACCTCTTCCGCTGTCGCCCAGCCGATGGTGCTGCGCTTCGTCAGACCCAACCAGCGCGAGATCCGCATCACGTGCGTATCGAGCGGGATCACCAGCTCAGCTGGCGAGAGCTGCTTCCACACGCCGAAGTCGATCGGGTCGGGCCCGCGCACCATCCAGCGCAGATAGAGGTTGAGCCGCTTCGCCGCGCCCGCCTCCGCGAACGGCAGCAGGTGGTGCAGCCCGCGAATCGGCCCCAGCTTCCGGACGATCTGCGCTTCAGGTGCAGCGGCGCGAAGGCCCTTGGCGAACCGGGCGAGCGTGGTCTGCCAGGACGCGTCTCGCCCCGCCACGAACGCGCCTTCGAGCGAGCCGTACTTATCGAGCGTGCGGCCCATGCCCAGCAGCAAGACCGCCACGTCGGACGGCAAATTGAAGCGGTAGACGAAGCCATCGAGCAGCGTCTTCGCGCCTGCCACATCGAGCGCAGCCAGGGCACGCGCGGGCTTCGGACCAAGCCCTTCCAGGATCGACGCGATCTTCGGCTTGAAGAGGTCCGCGCGCCCGTACGCGAGCGAGGCCGACAACAACGCCACCGTCTCGATGTCGCGGGGATCGCTGTACCGGTGCGGGAACTCGACCGGGTCGGCCTTCACCCTCGCCTGCCACGGTCTCGATTCCACGAAGGCGTCGAGCAACGTACGCAACCGCGTGACGCGTGGCTCCTTCAGCGCAACATCTCTCTGACGGCGTGTTCGAGCTCGGGGACGATCAACTTCGAGACCGCGAGCTCCACCGCCTTCGGGCTGCCCGGCAACACGAACACCAGCGCCCCGTGAATCACGCCGGCCGTCGCGCGCGAGAGCCACGCCTTGCTGCCGATTTCCTGGAACGACAACGAGCGGAACAGCTCACCGAAACCATCGAGCCGCTTGTCGAACTTCGCCTCGAGCGTCTCCACCGTCACGTCGCGACGGCCCACGCCGGTACCGCCCGTGAAGATCACGCACCGTGCACCATGTTCGAGCGCGTGGTCGAGCGCGTGAACGATCGCCGCGGGCTCGTCCTTGACCAGCTCGGAGCCCAGCATCGTGTGCCCCGCCGCGATCAGCAGCTTCTTCGCGAGCGGCCCGCCTTCGTCCGTGCTCGCATCCCGGCTGTCGGAGCAGGTGATCACCCAGCAACCGACCGCGCTCTCTGCGTGGCCGTGATGATGGTGGTGATCGTGATCGGCGTGATGGTGGTCGTGACCTTCGTGAGCCATGGGCTACTCCGTGGGGAAATCGACGACGAGGAGCTGCCCGTCTTCGACCTGGGTTGGATATGCGGGCTGGTCGTCTGCGATGCCAGGTGAAGTGACGTTCTTGCCGGTGTCGAGATCGAACCCGACCTCGTGACAGGGGCAGATCACCAGGTTCTTCTCGAGGTGCCCACCCGACAAGAGGCAGCCCGCGTGGTTGCACCAGTCGTCGAGCGCCTTGAACTTGCCGGCCACACACGCCACCAGCACGTTCCGCTTTCCGACGGCATACCCCCGCAGCTCACCTTCCTTCAGGTCGGCCGGGCCCAGCTTGATTCGCGTCACGGCACTCCACCTAACCTAAATTCGTCGTTATGAGACCAGCATGACGCCCGTCGACAAGAGCATCGTGGTGAAGGCGCTGAAGGACATGAGCGCGTATCTGCAGCTCAAGGGCGAGAACTCGTTCAAGACGCGCGCGTACGATCTCGCCGCCGAGCGAATCGCGGGCCTGACCGAAGACCTGCAAGCCCTGGTCGAGCAGAAGCGCCTCACCTCGCTGCCCAACATCGGAGAGAGCATCGGCGCGAAGATCTCAGACCTGGTGCTCACCGGAAAAATGAGCGCGCTGGAAGAGATGAAGGCCGCCTGGCCCCCGCGCATCATGGAGCTGATGCAGGTACAGGACCTCGGCCCCAAGAAGGCCAAGGCGCTCTTCGATCAGCTCGGCGTCGGGTCGATCGACGATCTCGAGAAGGCCTGCACCGATCACCGCGTTCGTGACCTGAAGGGTTTCGGACAGAAGACCGAAGACAAGCTGCTCGCCGGTATCGCGCTGGCCCGCCGATCGATGGGCGCAGGCGGCCGCAAGTCACTGGGCGGGGTGGAAGAGCAGGCCAACGCGCTGCTCGCCTGGGTCAAGAGCGCGCCCGGGGTGATCCGCGCCAGCCTCGGTGGCTCGGTGCGCCGACGCCGCGAGACGGTGGCCGACGTCGACATCATCGCCAGCGCCGCTGATCCCGCGCCGGTGTTCGAACACTTCGGCAAGTTCCCCCAGGTCGCCGAACACATGAGCTCGGGTGAATCGAAGGCCTCGGTGCGGCTGATGATCACCGATCTGCAGGTCGATCTCCGCGTCTTGCCTGACGAAGACTTCGCCTCTGCGCTGCACCACTTCACCGGCTCAAAGGCGCACCACATTCGCCTGCGGGGCATCGCGAACGACAAGGGCCTGACCATCTCCGAGTGGGGCGTCTTCCGCATGGGCGAAGACCCTGCCGTGCAGAAGAAGGGCACCGCCAAACACGAAGGCGCGCAGGAGAAGCTCCCCATCAAGGACGAGCGCGATCTCTACGCCTTGCTGGGCATGCAGTTCGTTCCGCCCGAGCTGCGTGAAGACTGGGGCGAGATCGAAGCCGCCCTCGCGCACACGCTGCCTGAAGATCTGATCGCCGCCGAAGACATCCGCGGGAACGTGCACATGCACACCGTCTGGAGCGACGGCAAAGACACCCTCGAGGCCATGGTCCGCGCGGCCCAGGAGCTCGGCTACAAGTACGTCACCGTCACCGAGCACTCGCAGACCTCGAACTACGCGGGCGGTCTCTCGCTCGAGCGGCTCAAGGCCCAGTGGGGCGAGATCGAAGCTGTGCAGGAAAAGTTTCCTGACGTGAAGCTGCTCAAGGGCATCGAGAGCGACATCCTGGAAGACGGGTCGCTCGACTATCCGGACTCCGTGCTGGAGCAGCTCGACGTGGTGATCGGCTCGATTCATCAGCGCTACTCCCAAGACGAGGAGGCGATGACGAAGCGCGTGCTCAACGCGTTCGACAACCCGTTCATGCACGTCTGGGGTCACCCGACCGGAAGGCTGCTGCTCAAGCGCGATCCCGCGCCCATGCGAATGGAAGAGATCCTCGACAAGGCCGCGAAGAAGGGCATCACCATCGAGATCAACGGCTGCCCCGATCGTATGGACCTTGCTCCCGAGAACGTGCGCAAGGCGCTCGAGCGCGGGCTCAAGCTCGTGGTGAGCACCGACGCTCACTCAGTGGGCGAGCTGAAGTCTCATCTGCCCTACGCGCTCGCCGCCGCTCGAAGGGGCTGGGTCCGGAAGGGCGACGTGCTCAATACGCGGGACGTGAAGGGCTTTCGCGAGGGCCTGGTTCGACGCTGAATCACTCGAGGTCGTAACGAACCGTGACGCCGTTGTGATCCGACGCGTAGTGGGTGTCGACCTTCGACGACACCTTCTTGAGGCCCTTGTGCTTCGAGCTCATCACGTAATCGAGCGTCGACGAGCCGTGCGTGCCTGCGCGAATGCCGCTGTCGTAGTCGACCTTGTTGCCGAAGACCTTGAAGTGGTTGCGGTTGAAGTCGCCGGTGATGGTGACCGGGTGACCCTGCTTCTCGAAGCGCTCGACCATCTTGCCCATCTTCGTGATGTGCTGCTTCCACATCGCCTGGCGCCAGGGGTCGCTGCGCTGAATCTTGGTGTTCCAGGCCCCGCTCACGAGGTGGGTGTTCATGTGGATGATCGTCTCGCCGGTGTCCTTGTTCTTCAGCTTCACCCACGCGACGGTGCGGTGAGGCGAGATTCCGGCCTTGCCGTTGTGCATGCGCTCGACGCCTGAGTCGAGCAGCTTGAACTCGCTGGTTTTCCACGAGATCGGCGTCTGCAAGCCCTTCGGCATGAAATGGCTGAAGCCCGGCAGGTTGCGAATCGCCTGGCGGTAGCGCTCGGGGGCGATCTCCTGCCAGCCGATGATCTCGCCCTTCTTCGCCGCCCGCTTCACGTCGTGGAGCACCTTGTCCTGAGTCATCAGGGGGTTGCTCTTCACGTTCACGCTCATGACGTCGAACACGCCAGCCTTCGGGCCGGCAGCGGGGGTGGTGGGCGCCCTGGGTCCGGACAGACCGAGCACCTTCGCGATCCGCGCTCCAACCACGCCGTCTTCCTTCCAGCCACGGCTGTGCTCGAACTTCACCACGGCCGCCTTGGTCTTCTTGTCGAAGGTGTTGTCGACAGGACCCTTCAGCAGCCCGCGCTCCTTCAGTTCCTTCTCCAACTTGCGAACCGGGGCGCCCACGGAACCAACGCTCAGACGTTTGATCGTGCTCATGTGGAAGTCATCGGCCAGGAGCGATTCTCAGCCTTCCCGCCAAATGGCCAACGCCTCTTACAAAAGCGCACTTTGCCCGCGGAATTAAGGTGACGTTTTTCGTCATCCACCCCCGGGGCCACTCGTCTACAGTCGGCTCTGCAAGATGATTCCGCAGACGGCCGACGGCGTGGTGGGTTCGACTCTAGGTCCCTTCAAGATCACCAAAGTGATCGGAAGGGGCGGAATGGGGACCGTCTACCTGGGCGAGCACTCGGTCATCGGCAGCCGGGTCGCCATCAAGGTGCTGCAGGACAAGCTGGCCTCTGACGAAGGCCTGGTCGCGCGGTTTTACGCAGAAGCGCGGGCCGTGAACCTCATCGGCCACGAAAACATCGTCAACATCTTCGACATGAACGTGGTCCCTCCGCACCGGTATTACCTGGTGATGGAGTACCTGGAGGGCAAGCCGCTCAACTACATCATCACGGCGCCCGTTCCGATCGCGACCTCCGTCCCGATTCTGATTCAGGTGTGTGACGCGCTGCAGGCTGCGCACGACGCGGGCATCGTTCACCGCGATCTGAAGCCCGAGAACATCTTCCTCATCAAGCGCGGCCGCGCCGAGAACTTCGTCAAGGTGCTCGACTTCGGCCTCGCCAAGCTGCTCGACACCGAGCGCTCGTCGTCGAACACCGCCGCGGGTTTGATCGTCGGCACGCCCGAGTTCATGTCGCCCGAGCAGGCCAACTCTTCGCCGGTCGATGGCCGCAGCGACATCTATTCACTGGGCTGCATCGCCTGGCTGCTGGCCACCGCGCGCCTGCCGTTTCCGCAGCGCGGTCTGACCGATCTTCTGGTGGCGCACCGCAGTCAGAACCCCAAGCCTCCGCACGAGGTGACCCCCAACGTTCCCCGCGAGCTGAGCGCGGTCATCATGAAGGCGATGTCGAAGCCGCCGCAGGATCGCTACCAGTCGGCCAACGAGTTCGCGGCCGCGCTCGAAGGCGCGCTCAAAGCCTCGGGCGGGCAGCAGCCGATGATCACCCCTGTGCACAAGGCCGAGCCCGAGCCCAGGCCGCCCCCGCCCGGCACCACCGCCAAGCCGCTCCAGCGCCACACCGCGCGGTTCGACGCAGTGGTCAGCCGGTTGGATGGCTCGAAGCTGGGCACGCTGCAGTGCAACGACATCTCGAAGGGGGGCATGTTCCTCTCGACGACCGGTGAGCTG
>JBKJSE010000412.1:0-4489 GCA_046595925.1 Archangium sp.
CGCGGGCGAAGGGGTCGACGTCGATTGGCGCGCCAGGCCGAAGTCGACCACGCGGGGCCGCGCATCTGCGCCGAGCAGCACGTTGTCGGGCTTGAAGTCGCGGTGCACCAGGCCCGCGCGATGCGCTGCCCAGAGGCCTTCCGCTGCGCCGCGGAAGATCCGGACGATCTCTTCCCACGGGTGTGAGCCGCGCAGCCAATCTGCCAGCGTCTCGCCCTCGACGTATTCCATGGCGACGAAGACGCGATCGCCGAAGAGCCCCACGTCGTGCACCGCGATGACGTTGGGGTGTTGCAGCCGGGCCATGGCCTGTGCTTCCCGCAGCAAGCGCGCCTTTCCTTCTTCGGCAGACAGCGCACCACCCCGCAGCAGCTTGAGCGCCACCTTGCGATCGAGCTGGGGATCGTACGCGCCGAACACCTCGCCCATGCCGCCGGCGCCCAGCTTCTCCAGCATCACGTAGCGGCCGAGCGTGGCGCCTCGTTGCAGCACCATGCCGCCGGCGTTGGTGGCCAGCGATTGCCCCTCAGCCCGGGTCGGGACGCCGTCTTTCGAGCCGACCGCGGTCTTCGAGAACGCCGCCGACGAGATGCTGTTCTGCCTCAGCCGGCATGCTTCACACTCGGCGAGGTGGCGCTCGATCTCGGCGGCGGCCGCCCCTTCCATCTGCCCCAGCGTGAACGCGAGGAGTGACTCGTCTACGACGTGGGACATGGCCGAGGTCAGAACGCTAACACCGGCGCGCTGATTTCAAGGTTGATGCTAAGGCGCCATCGAACATGGAGCGCTGGCTCTCACCCCGGGTTGGTTTCGCGCTCGTCGCAGGGTTGTACCTGCTGTCCTTTCCCTACCACCCGGGCTTGCGCTCGCCCAACGAGCTGTGCCGCCTGTGGCAGTCGCGCGCGTTCGTCGACTTCGGCACCTTGCACATCAACGGCGTGCTGCAGCAGCGCGGCATGGTGGGCGATCTGTCGTGCACGGCCGTGGTGAACGAGAACGGCGTGGAGCACCTCGCGCCCTGCGTCGGTCCCGATGCCCCGAGAAGCGGGGTGACCGCCCGTTGGTATTACCCCTCGAAGGCGCCGCTGCTCTCGGTGCTCGGGGCGCCCGTCTACTGGGTCCTGACCCGGGTGCAGGGCCCGGTCTCCGAGGTCTCGCAGGTGCTCTGGGGCCGGCTCTTCGTGACCATCCTTCCCGCGCTGTTCCTGTTGGTGCTGCTGCGCCGTTTCCTGGCGGCGTACGTCGAGTCAGGCACGGCCGAGCTCTTCACGCTCGTCTACGCGCTGGGCACGATGGCCTTCAGCTACGCCGAGTCGTTCATGAGCCACCAGCTGACCGCGGTGCTGCTCTTCTCGGCGTTCTATTGCGCGTGGAAGGTGGAGCGCGGCGAGTGGAAGGTGTGGGCGTACGCCCTCGCGGGCCTCGCAGCCGGAGCGGCCGTCACCGCGGAATACACAGGCGCGCTCGGTGTGCTCTGTGTCGCCGCGTACACGATCGCTGCCCGTTGGAAGAAGTGGAGCGCGCTCGCCCAGGCCGTGGCGCTGGTGATTCTCGGCGCGGCGCCGTTGCTCGGAGCCCTGCTCTGGTACCACGCGGTGGTGTTCGGGGGCCCGTTCGTCTCGGGCTACAAGTTCCTCAACGACGCCGCGTACATGGGCTGGCACCAGGGCGGCTTCCTGGGCATTCGCGTGCCTGATCTGCGCGCGCTGGGGCTCTCGTTCTTCTCCCCGCTGCGCGGCCTCTTCGCGCTCTCGCCCTTCTTGATCGCCGGGTTCCTCGGCGCGAAAGACGCGCGCACGAAGCACCAGCCGTTCTTCGTGTTGCTGGTGGTGCTGCTGATCACCCACGCGTACTTCACCTCGTCGTTCACCTACGACTCGTGGGGGTGGACGGTGGGCCCCCGGCATCTGACCGGAATTCTCCCGTTCTTGATCTTGCCCGTGGCGCTCGCGTTCGAGCGGCTGCGCAGCGCGGCCCCGGTGCAGGCGTCGATCCTCGCGGGGCTGTGCGTCTCTTCGGTGCTGGCCACCGGGCTGGTCGGCTTCATCAACTACGTGCCCGATGACGTCAGCTCGTCGGTGTGGGGCCTCGCGGTTCCCCTGTTGGCCGAAGGGCTCTGGCCCGTCTCGTGGCTCGCCGCGTGGCTTCCCAACCCAGCGTCGGGGGCGTTGTTGGTGGGGCTGCTGCTGGCGCTGGTGACCTGGCTGCTGATGCGTTTCCGCGCGCTCGGTGCAGCTCCGTTTCTGCTCGGCCTCGTGATGGTGCTGCACTTCGGCGCGCTGCGCGTGTTGCCCCTGCTCGGGGGCGATGGGCAGGCCGACGCTCACGATCAGGGCGCTAGACGACTCCTGAAGTCCGTGTGGCTGGCTCCCAATGGAGTGCCGGTACCCTTCAGGGGTTTGTGAAAACGGTGCTAGGCCTGCGGGCCGTGGGCGGACCTGGGCCATTCGGCGCGCTGGTGGACGGTTTGCCTGCCGTGGTCTTCGAGTGCGCAGCGACCGGTGAAGTGCGCGCGATCTCCTCGTATTGGACGGAGCTGACGGGCCAACCGGTGGCTGAAGCCCTGGGCTCGGGGTGGATGAAACACCTCGATGGCGAGGGCATCTCACGCGCTTTCACCGAGCTTGCCAGCGGCGTGCGCGCGGCCGAGACCGTGCGCTTCGTGGTGCGGTGCCGCGATCGACAGGGCGGCTGGTTGTGGCTGCGGGCGCTGCTTCGGGCACGGCTCGAAGCCGGCGTGGTGGTGGGGGTCTCGGGCTTCTCCACGGTGGTGCCCGCGGCCGAGGTCGCCGACGAAGAAGGCCGGGTGCGCCTCGAGGAAGCCCAGAGCCTCGCCGCGCGCGCTGACGCGTTGCTCGCCGCTTCGCCTGACCTGCTGTTCCAGGTCACCCCCGCGGGCGTGTACGTGGGCTACCGCGCCGCCGACCCCTCGCGGCTCTACGTTCAGCCCGACCAGTTCATGGGCAAGACCCTCGAAGAGGTGCTGCCGCCTTCGGTCGCGATGCCTTCTCGAGAAGCGCTCGACCGAGCGATCGCCACGCGCCTGCCGCAGAGCTTCGTCTACGAGCTGCAGTTGGAGGGCAGGCAGTGCTTCGAGGCGCGCGTGTTGCCCATGAAGACGGGCGACCTGCTCTACGTGATTCGCGACATCACCGACGCCCGGCGCAACGAAGAAGAGCTGGTGGCGGCCCGTGAAGAGGCGCTCGAGCGCAGCCGGCTCAAGACGCAGTTCCTCGCGAACGTCAGCCACGAGATCCGCACGCCGCTCAACGGCATCCTGGGCGTCACGCAGTTGCTCAAGCAGCACTCGCTGCCGCCCGAGTTCAGCGAGTACGTCGACGTGTTGCAGGGTGCCGGCGAGTCGTTGCTGGCCATCGTCGACGACGTGCTCGATCTCTCGAAGATCGAAGCCAACCGGCTCGAGCTCGAACCCCGCGTCTTCGATCTCGAGCGCGTGGTGAGCGAGACGGCGCGCAGCTTTCTGGGGGTGGCGCAGCGCAAGCGCGTCGAGCTGCTGGTCGACGTGGCCCCCGAAGCGAAGGGGCCCGTGCGCGGCGACCCCACCCGCATTCGGCAGATCATCAACAACCTCGTCGGCAACGCGGTGAAGTTCACCGACACGGGCGCGGTGCGCGTGACGGTCGTGCGCATCGAAGAAGACCGGGTGCGCATCACGGTGAAAGATTCAGGGCCCGGCATCGCGCCCGAACACCACGCCCGCATCTTCGAGGCGTTCGAGCAGGCCGACGTCGGCGTGCAGCGGCGGTTCGGCGGCACGGGCCTGGGCCTGGCCATCACCCGGCGCATCGCGCGCCTGATGGGTGGCGAGGTGACGCTGACCAGCGCGCTCAAGCAGGGCGCGACCTTCGAGCTCGAGGTGCCGCTGCCCTCGGTGGTGATCACCCACGCGCCTCCGCAGATCTCCCGCGTCACGCCGGCGCCCAGGCCCCTGCGCGTGTTGCTGGCCGAGGACGATCCGGTGAACGCGTCGATGACCGCGGCGCTGCTGCGCAAGCTGGGTCACTCCGTGCAGGTCGTCAGCAACGGGCAGGACTGCGTGGAAGCGGCGGGCCAGGGGAAGACCGATCTCGTGCTGATGGACGTGCACATGCCGGTGCTCGACGGGCTCAAGGCCACCCGGGTCATCCGCGAGCAGGAAAAGGGCAGCACCCGTCATCTGCCCATCGTCGCGCTCACCGCGAACGCCATGAAGGGCGACGACATCATGTGCCTGTCGGCCGGTATGGATGCGTACCTGCCCAAGCCCGTGACGGTCTCAGCGCTCAAGGACCTGCTCATGTGGTTCGGCAGCCAGGAACACTGAGCGAAACGCGCGCGTTGCCTCGAGAGGGCAACCATGCGACGTACCGCAGCCTTCAAGCATTGCCTGACCTTACGTCAACGGAGGTACCCCCTTGTCCACCCAGGTGGCGACGAACGAACCGGCGACTCTCACCGAGGCCATTCTCGGCAAAGAGCTGATCACCGC
>JBKJSE010000160.1:0-6835 GCA_046595925.1 Archangium sp.
GTCGGTCACGCCGGCCGCGCGCATCACGTCGTCGTCGATGAGGAAGTTGCCGGTGAAGTCCTTGCCCTTGAGGAAGATGGCGTGCGCCGCGTCGGCCATGATGTCGGGCTTGCGGCTGGCGCGCATGAGGTCGTCGCCGCCGAGCATGTTCACCGCGGCGGTGGCGATGGTGGTGCGGGGCCAGAGCGCGTTGACCGCGACCTTGCCCTGGAACTCGGCGGCCATGCCGAGCACGCACATCGACATGCCGAACTTCGCCATGCTGTACGCGACGTGGTTCTCGAACCACCTCGCCTGCATCGAGAGCGGGGGCGAGAGGTTCAGGATGTGCGGCGTGAACTTCGAGGCCAGCAGGTGCGGCAAGCACGTCTTGCTCACCAGGAACGTGCCGCGGGTGTTCACGTGGTGCATCAGGTCGTACCGCTTCATCGTGGTCTCGAGCGTGCCGGTCAGGCTGATCGCGCTCGCGTTGTTCACGCAGATGTCGATGCCGCCGAACTGCTCGACGGTCTTGCGAACGGCCTCTTCGACCTGGTGCTCTTCGCGGATGTCGCACATCAGCGGGAGCGCCTTGCCGCCGGCCGCTTCGATCGCCTTGGCCGCCGAGAAGATGGTGCCTTCGAGCTTGGGGTGCGGATCCGTGGTCTTCGCCGCGATGGCGATGTTCGCGCCGTCGCGTGCCGCGCGGAGGGCAATGGCCAGCCCGATGCCCCGGCTCGCGCCAGAGATGAAGAGGGTTCTTCCTGCCAGTGAGCTCATGGCCCGCGAGGTAGCACTTCTCGTTCTGGAATGAAGCCCGCTTTGTGTGGGCCCCGCAGGCGAGTACCGTCGTGGTCTCGAAGATGCGGTGCTGCTTGTTGATCATCATGGTGCTGACGGGCTGTGCGCCGAAGCCAGCGGTCCCTGTACTGCGGGCGGTCGAGCCGACGTTCTTCGATGCCAACGTGGGTACGGGGCTCGCGATGCTCGCCGAGGGGCTCCTTCCGCCCGCGACGCTCGACTTCGATCGCCCCGCGGACTCTTCGATGCCGAAGGCGGTGGTGAGCGCGTTCATCGACGACGGCACCACGCGGGTCGAGCTGCTCGACGTGCAGTGGGTCGACTCGACGCGCGTGACAGGTCGCCTGGCCGCGCCGGTGATGGTGGGCATTTATGACGTGCATCTGATCGAACCGCGCGGTGGTGAGCTGGTGCTCCCCGCGGCGTTGCAGGCGCTCGATTGCGCCGAGGGTGATTGCCCGCTGGGAGACGGAGGCCTCCCCGATTCGGGCGTCGTGGTGTGCGGCACGACGAGCTACCGCGATCGCGATCTCGACGGCTTCGGCGCGGGTGGCGCGAGCATGCTGTGTGGTGCGGGTTGGGTGCCGCTGGCTGGCGACTGCGACGATCGCGACAGCCTCACCTTTCCCGGTGCAACCGAGCAGTGCAACGGTCTCGATGACGACTGCAACGGGGTGCTCGACGACACGTGCGGCGCTGCAGGGTGGACGCAGGTCGACGAGCTGCGCGCGGCTGGCAACCACCTGCTCGCGAGCGCGTCCTTCGCGCCGGGCTCGTTGTGGATCGCCGCGGGCTCGAAGGTGTTCATCGGCCGCGGCCTGCTGGGTTTCGCTGACGTCTCGACTTCGTGTCCCGCCGACGTGAAGGCGGTCTGTGCTGAGCCTGGCGGTGAAGCTGAGCTGGGTGGCGGGAACAGCGGGGCAGGGCGCATCGTCGAGCACTCCTTGGGCGCCAGCGCGTGCAGCAACGAGCGCGCGGTCGCCGAGCCTCCGGTGGCGATGGTGGGGTTTCAGCGCGGTGCTGAGTTTCAGAACGTCGCGATGCTGCGAGATGGGCGGCTGCTGCGGTGGCGTCGTGGGCAGGCGCCGGTGATCAGCTCCACCAACCTGACTTCGTCGGCCGAGGTGACGGACCTGCACGGCGTCTCGCCCGAACAGTTGATCGCGGTCGGCTCGGTGATGCAGGGCAACAACCGCCGTCCGATGAGCTGGGTGTTGCAGAGTGATGGTGGGTGGCGCGAGGAGTCACTGACTGGCGGCGGTAATCCCAACGGCAAGATGTGGGGCGTCTGGGCGCTCACCGCGGTCGACGCGATCGCCGTCGGTGAAAATGGGCGCATCTTCCGGCGCAGCGCCAGTGGGTGGCGGCAGTTGTCGTCAGAGACGTCGAATGACCTCACCAGTGTTCGCGCGTTCTCGGCTGGTCGGTTCTACGTGACGACCGATGATGGGCGCGTGCGGCGACGCTCGGGGTCGACGTGGCAGACCCTGTTTCGCAATGACGCGGGCGTGCGGCTCAATGATCTGAGCGGCACGAGTGAAGAGGATCTGTGGGTGGTGGGCAATGACGGCGTGATCGGGCGCGGTCCACAGCCCTGATTGGCCCTCACCCCGACCCTCTCCCGAAGAGACTGGTGAAATACGTCGCCACCGATCCCCCCGAGCGCAGTCGAGGGGTCACTGCCCGCTCGAAGCAGAGGTAATCCCTCGACTGCGCTCGGGAGGAACGGTCTCCCGAAGGGAGAGGGAGAACAGATTCAGGGCAGCTCGTGCAGCTCGAGCCGGTGACGATCGACCCAACGACGCGCCGCTCGCTCTGCAGCCGCTTCGATTCGGCCGAAGCTGGTCTTCACGAGCGACGAGAGCGTCTTCGTTCCGTGCCGCGGGTTCTTCACCAGCTTCGAGAACACGTCGATCGCCGACCCGCGGAACACCTTCGTGTACTCGCTGACGAAGCGCGAGATGCGCACCTCTTCACCCGAGAGAATGTTCATCGACGCATCACGCGAACGCACCGACGAGGCCCAGTACTTGAAGACGCCTTCCTGCAGCGCCCGCGAGCCTGCGTCCTGGCCGCGGAAGACCTCGTACAGCGCGTCGGTGAAGAGCTCGCGCATGCGCACGAAGTCGTAGCGGCGGCGCTGGTACTCGGACAACGCCTCGTCGGTCGGCCCCGCGCTCGCGACTTCTTCACTCAAGGTGAGGACGTCGTTCATCGCGTTGGTCATGCCCGACGCCGTGAGCGGGTGGCTGCAGCCGCCCGCATCGCCCACCAGCACCACACCCGGCGCCGCGCAGTTCGACGTGGTGATGGCGTGATTCGCGCAGCCTTCGAACGGCTCTTCACGCAGCGAATCGATCATCGCCTCGCGCAGCCCTTCGGGGACCACCGGGGCGTATTCGCGGGTGAGCAGATTGACCATCGCGTGGCGGCCCTTCGCCGCGCCCAGCGAAACGTCGACACAGAAGCGAATGAGCCCGTCGCCGTACGGGTAGGCGAGGATCGGCCCCGGTGCGCCGAGGAACACGTGACCCTTGCGGCCGTGAGGCAGCTCGCCTTTGACGGCGAACGCCACGGTGTACGAGAGCAACGTGATGTTGGGCTCGAGACCCAGCACCGAGCGCAGCTTCGATTGCTTGCCGTCGGCGACCACGACGAGATCAGCGCGGTACGTCTGCCCCGTCTCGGCCTTCACGCCTGTAATGCGCGCGCCTTCGCGAACGAAGTCGGTGATGCGCTGGCCGGTGGTGAGCGACACGTTGCGACGTGACGAAACCTGGGCGCGCATCGTGCGCACCATCAGGTGGTGATCGATGCCGAGCCCCGGGCCCTGCTCTGCACCGTACGGAAGGATCGACGCCGCGACGCCCGGGCCGGCAGTCACCGCGAAGCCGGAGACCGCGACCCCCCCTTGCTCGAAGAGCGTCGTCTTGAGCCCCAGCTGGTCGAGCCCACGCACGCCGCGGGGGTGAATGAGTTCCCCCCGAAAGCGCGGGTCGGTTCCTTCCGCGGCTTCGAAGACTTTCACCTGCGCCCCGACGCGCGAGAGCGCCGCCGCGGCGGTCATGCCTGTGTACCCACCACCAACGACGATGACTTCGAACGACATGAGCCCTCCAGACGAGCAGCGACCTCCCTTAATGGGCCAGCAAGCTCTGCCGCAACCCGGCGCGTTACCAACCGGGTGACGCTTGTCAGCGGTGCGTTGCTGCGTGACATCGATTATCGGGCGCGAAGTGGACCTCGACGACCTGCTCCGCAAGACGAGCCGCACCTTCGCGTTGGCGATTCCTTTGTTGCCCGAGCCGACCCGTCGCGCGGTGGGCGTGGCGTACCTGCTCTTTCGGGTCGCGGACACGTTCGAAGACGCCACCACCTGGCGGCGCGAAGATCGCATCGAGGCGCTGGAGAGCTTCGTCGAGCTGCTCGAGCTGCCGCCCGAACAACGCCTGCACGAAGCGAAGCGGCGCGCGGCCCAGTGGCTCGAGCGTCCACCGGTCGAGCACGAGGGTTATCTCGAGCTGCTCGGTGAGCTGCCCTTCGTGCTGGCCGAGCTCGATACGCTCGCTCCGAAGGTCTCGGAGCTGGTGATGCATCACACCGTGCGCACGACCGACGGCATGGCCTCGGTGGTGGCGCGCGCCGATGAGAAAGGCAACCTGCGGCTGGCCACCGTCCGAGAGCTCAAAGACTATTGCTACATCGTGGCGGGCATCGTCGGAGAGCTGCTGACCGATGTCTTCCTGCACGACGCGCCCTCGCTGAATCGCGAGCGCAAGGAACTCGAGCGGTTGATGCGCTCCTTCGGTGAAGGGCTGCAGTTGGTCAACATTCTCAAGGACGTCGGTGACGACGCGGTCGATGGGCGCGTGTACCTGCCCGCCGCCGTGCCGCGCGCTGAGCTCTTCGCGTTGGCGCGGGCCGATCTCGACGAGGCCAACGCGTACGTGCAGACGCTCCAGCGGGGTGGTGCACCGCGCGGGTTCCTCGCGTTCACGGGGCTCTCGCTGGTGCTGGCGTTCGCGGCGCTCGATCGCCTCGAGGCCGATGGGGCGGGCGCCAAGGTCTCGCGGCCCGAGGTGATGCAGCTCTTCGAATCGCTGGAGCGGGATCTCGACGCCGGCGTGGCCCTCGATCTGCGCCAGCGCGCGCGGGGTTAACGAAGCTTTACGTGAAGAAGGTTGCAGTCGGGCGTGCCTGGCCGCAGATCTGCGCCCATGAAATGGACACGCGAAGCGATGCCTTCTCTCGAGGGGCAGCTGTGGGTCGTCACGGGCGCGAACTCAGGTCTGGGCCTCGAGACGGTGAAGGGCCTGGCGGCGAAGGGCGCTGCCGTCGTGATGGCCTGCCGCGATCCGCAACGCGCAGAAGCCGCTGCTGACGAAGTGCGGCGAATCGCTCCGAGCGCGAAGCTCGAGCTGGAGAGCCTCGACCTCGCCTCGCTCAAGTCGATCGAGGCGTTCGCCGCGCGCCTGGCGAAGCAGCACCCGGTGGTCGACGGGCTCATCAACAACGCCGGCATCATGGCGATACCCCGCAGGACGACCGCCGACGGCTTCGAGATGCAGCTGGGCACCAATCACCTCGGTCACTACGCGCTGACGCTGCGCCTGCTGCCGCTGCTCGAGGCCGCGAAGGCGCCGCGGGTGATCAACGTCGCTTCGACCGCGCACCGCATGGGCACCATGAACTTCGACGATCTCATGGGCGAGAAGTCGTACGCGGCGTGGGGTGCGTATGGGCAGTCGAAGCTGGCCAACCTGCTCTTCACCTTCGAGCTCAACCGCAAGCTGAGCGCGGCCGGCAGGCGCACCATCGCCGCGGCCGCTCACCCGGGCTACGCCGCCACCAACCTGCAGGGCGTGGGCGCGAAGATGACCGGCTCGAAGGTGAGCGCGTGGTTCATGAACGTGGGCAACTCGATCATGGCGCAGACGGCCGAGATGGGCGCGTTGCCCACGCTCTACGCGGCGACCGTCAGTGACGTGAAGGGTGGGGAGTATTTCGGGCCCGACGGCTTCATGGAGCTCAAGGGCCACCCGCGCCGCTGCGACTCGAACGCGAAGTCGAAGGACCTCGTCGCCGCGCAGAAGCTGTGGGACGCCTCGGAGAAGCTGACCGGAGTTCGTTTTCCGGCGTAGTGCTTGTCTCCCTCTCCCTTCGGGAGAGCAAGGGTTGGGGTGAGGGGCGAACCGGTGGTTCCGTACTAACGTCCTCCGAATGATGCGGTGGCTCCTTCTCGTCGTGACGGTGGCGGCGTGTACGAAGCCGCTGCCTCCGGCGGTGAGCCACGCGGCGATCGCTTTTCGCGATGACGTGCCTGGGTACCAGAAGCTCGCTTCGCAGAAGTACGCGCTGCACTACCTCGAGAAGACCTACGAGTCGGTGGAGTACGTCGAGGCGAACGCGACCGACGACGGACAGGTCCGCCTGCTCGCGGCGATCACCACCGCGGCTGGTAAGCACGACACCGTCGATCTGTTCCTTCTCTCGCACGGCAATCACTACGACAGCTGGGCGGACGCGCTTCCCGCGCCCGTGCGTTCGAAGTTGCGGCTCGTCTACAACACCGGGGCGGGCAACGCGCGGCAGGGCAGTGCGTGGCTCACCCTCGGTGCGAAGGCGTATGTCGGGCATCCGGGCGGCAACGTGGCGCCGCTGTTCCTCACGTATTTTCTGCCGCGCTGGGTGAAGGGCGTCGACCTGCGCACCGCGGTGGATGAGTCGAACAAGGAGACCGAGGGTGATCTGAATGGTTCGCTCGCGAAGCGCGTGGCGAGCGTGGTCGATTCAATGGGTGGTCCGCACCTCGACCCGCCGAAGTTGTGGGCGGGCACCGAGGCGCAGCTTCACGGTGATTCCACGCTCGTCGTGAAGTGACCCCTCGACTTCGCTCGCAGGGGACCGGCTTCGCCGGCGATTTCGTCCGAAGGAACAGACCACCGTTCGCATCGAGCGCAGTCGAGATGCCACCTCTGCGCCGCGCGGCAGGTGACCCCTCGACTTCGCTCCTAAGGAACAGCACCGTTCCCCCCGAGCGAAGTCGAGGGGTGAC
>JBKJSE010000315.1:0-5501 GCA_046595925.1 Archangium sp.
GTTCTTGAAGAGCTCGAACAAGCCGTAGTGGCACAGCGGGTACTTGGCGTCGTACTTGAGGCAGCGTTTGTAGGCGCGCTCCTCGTCGTTCACCAGACCCTTCTCTTTGGCCTGCACGGCCACCGAGTATTCGCTCTCGGGCGTCTTCGCCCCGGCAGCGCGCGCCTTCACGTCATCGAGCGCCTTGTCCTGCAGTTTGCACTTCTTCTCGGCCACGATGATGTTGTTGCGGCACTGGGGAAAGTTCTCGTCGACCTCGATGCAGCTCGAGAAGGTGTCTTTGGCTTCGCAGGGCTTGCCGACTTCCATGTACGCGTTGCCCAGCACCAGCCAGGCGGCGGTGAACTTGGGGTCGAGCTGCGTCGACTTGGTGAGGTGCTCGATGGCCGTTTCGTTCTCGCCTTCTTCCACGGCGATCTGCCCGAGCTGGGCCCAGGCGTCCGACAGGTCGGGCTTGACGTGCAGCAGCGTACGCAGCTCCTTCTTGGCCTTGTCGTTCTGGCTGAGGGCCTTGAAGGCGAGGGCGAGGTTGTAGCGGGCCTCGAGGTAGTCGGGGTTCACCCGCAGCGCGCGCTGGAAGTTGTCGTGCGCTTTTCCGAAGGCCTGCTCCTTCATGTAGAGGTTGCCGAGGTTGTTGTAGGCCTGCGCCTGGTCCTGGTTCAGGCGCAGCGCCTTGATCAGGTACTCCTTGGCCTTGGCGTCTTGCCCGCGGAGATAGGCGATAACGCCCTTGTTGGCCCAGAGGTCTGCGTACTGCGGCGAAAACTGAATGCCGAGGTCGCACTGGTCTTCGGCGGCCTGCAGGTTGTTCATGCTGATGTACTGGGCGCAGAGCTCATTGCACTCGAGGGCGCGGGGGTGTGGAGCGGGTGCAGACATGCAGCCCGCCGCCAGGAGGCCGACGGCGAGAGCCAAACGAAGTCGATTCATCGGGCGCCGAGTCTAGAGAAGCGCACCATCGGTCGCAATGACGCCGAACGACGAAACGCGGCTGATTTCCTGATGTTGAGAGGTACGATGCGCGGCCATGGCCAAGAAGCTCTCGACGTGCGTGTTGGTGTTGGGTCTGTTCGCTTCCACCGAGGTGCACGCGCAGGCGGGCAGCTTCGCCAATCGAAGCCTCGGGCTGGGCGTCTCGGGCTTCGGCATTCTGGGGGCCGGTGATTCGGTCGGCATCGACTGGGGCATTCCCATCACGCTCGAAGGCGCGTTCTACATCGAGAGCGGCTTCGAGGTGTTCCTGCGCATTCCGCTCATGTTCGCGCTGCAGAAGTACGGCGTTCCCCCCACCGGCGGCGCGGGCATCGTGCTGGCGAGCGGCGGGCAGTTCGGCCTCAAGTACATGTTCCTCGAGGAGTCGATCCGCCCGTACGTCACGCTCCACCTGGCGGGCCTCTATTTCATCCGCGATCAGCAGACGGCCGCGCAGCTCAACAACTTCTTCATCGGGCCCGGCGTGGGCGTGGGCTGCGACTTCTTCGTGGCCGAGAGCGTCTCGCTGGGCGTGCGTGGCTACCTCGACATGTACGTGACGCTCAACGTGCCGCCGAACTTCGCGTTGGGCGCCGGCGCGGCCGCGACCACGTACTTCTGATCACCGCTGCAAGAACCTGCGGGCCGGGGCGGCCTTGCTCTTCGTGGAGTTCTTCGCCGCGAGCGCCGCCGTCACCAGCAGCACCAGCTTCTCGTCGGAGAGGTGACCGGGCTTGGTGAAGCCGAGATCTTCTTCGAGCCTGCGGGCGAGGGTGGCGAAAAGATTCAAGCGCGCCTCCATGCCCAGCTCTTCGCGGCGCAGCGCTGCCGAGAACAACACCGTCTCTTCCTCGGCGGACAGCTTCGCGACGCGCCCGCGGAAGTCGGGGTCGGCCAGCAGCGAGGTATCTCCGTCGGGCCGCTCGAGCTGCGCGGGAATCTTCAGGCGCCGCTCGCGCACCACGATGGTCCCCGCGAGCAGATCGCCCAGCCGCTGCTGGGTGCCCGAGAACAACGCCGCGACGCCACCGACCAGGTAGAGAATGGGCAGCTTGTCGAGTGGCCTGACGAGGTTGCGCAAGAGCGATTGGTAGACGCCCACGCGCACGCCAGTGTCCTGGATCACGCGCAGGCCCATCATCTTCTTGCCGACGGTCTGCCCGCTCCAGACGGTCTCGAGCAGCACCATGTAGCCCCAGTCGACCAGGAACCAGATGACGAACTGGGCCGCGATGCCCACGCCGAGCAGCTGTTCACCCACGCCCGCACCGCCGACCGCCGCGCCACCCGCCGAGAGCAGGAGCGAGAAGACCAGCACCAGAATGAACATCGCGTAGGTGATGATCAGGCTGAGCACGGTGTCGACCAACAGGGCCAGGAAGCGGCTCATCAGCCCGGCCAGCACGAAGTTGAACTCGACGTACTCGGGGGTGAGCACCGTGTGGGTGCCGTCGAGTCTCACCGGTGCATCCAGGGCGGTCGCCATGACGTGGTTCAGTCTAGACTGGTTGCGACCATGGAACTGGCGGAGTTCGTCGAGCAGCGTCGGCCGAAGTGGAGTGCGTTGGAGCGGCTGCTCGACACCACCGAGCGCGACGGCCTGGGCAAGCTGACGCTCGACGACGCGCGCCTGCTCTCGCGGTTGTACCGCTCGACCTCGTCGGACTTGTTGTGGGTGCGAGCGCGCGCGGGCGCAGCAGACGTGAGCGGCTATCTCAACGATCTGGTGGGGCGCGCCTACGCCATCACGTACCCCGGCAAGCGGGTGCGCATCGGCGAGGTCGGCCGCTTTCTGACGATGGGTTTCCCCGACGTGATGGCCCGTGAGTGGCGCATGTTCGTCGCCGCCTTCCTGCTGTTCTGGGGCGGCTTCGGCTTCGGGTGGATAGGCATGATGTTCGACCCCGATGCGGCGCCCTACCTCGTGCCCGGCGATCACCTGAAGCTCGACCCGGAAAAACGTCAGCAGGAAGAAGCGAAGAACAAGGGCGCGGGCGCGGGCGAGCAGGCGATGTTCACCAGCTTCCTCTTCACCCACAACATCCAGGTGGCGTTCCTCGCGTTCGCGTTGGGCCTCACCGCGGGGCTGGGCACGGCGATCTTGATGTTCCTCAACGGCGTGATGCTGGGATCACTCGCGTGGGTCTACACCTCGAAGGGCATGGCCGGCTGGTTCTGGGCGTGGATTCTCCCTCACGGCATCCCCGAGATCTCCGCCATCGTGATCGCCGGCGCTGCGGGTTTCGTGCTCGCCCGGGCGCTGGTGGCCCCCAGGGGCCTCTCGCGGCGCGCGGCGCTGAAGCGCGAGGGCAAGACGGCGCTCCAGTTGCTGCTCGGAACGCTCGCCCTCTTCGTGCTGGCCGGCTTCATCGAAGGCACCATCTCGCAGATCCACCCGCCGCGGCTTTCGGTGGCGTTCAAGGTGTCTTTCGCCTTGATGATCGGCAGCGGGGTCTACGCCTACCTGTGGTCAGGCCTCGCGCGGAAGATGCTCAGCGCATCCTCGTGACGAAGTTGAAGAGCAGGCTGGCGATGGTGATGAGCAAGCTGGAGCTCCCCAGGATGATGCCGACCAGGGCGAACTCCTTGCCCTTCTGCTGACCGTTGGTCTGGTTGATCTGGTTCTGCGCCATCACCCCGGTGACGATCGCGCCGATCGACGCGAAGGGGATGCAGCACAGAATGCCCAAGACCATCGAGACGATGGCCAGGGTGTTGGTGCCACCGCTCGCCAGGCCATTCGAGCTGCCGCCAAAGCCCATCGGAGGCGGACCTACGTAGCCGGTGGGGAAGGGCGAGTTCGACGAAGGCGGCGGCGCGGTCGTGGTGACGACGGGCGGCGGCGGCGCGATCACCTGAGGGGGCGGCGGGTGGCTGAGGCCCCCTTCGCGCGGCACCTCGAAGCTGGCTGTGCAGGCTTTGCAGGTGAGCCGGCCACCGGGCATGCCGTCGTTCTCAGTTCCGCAGTTGGGGCAGAAGACCTTCATGGTGTTTGGCTCCGTCTCACAGCACGCCTCGCGCTTTGATCTCGAGGTACTGGTTCACCGCTGCGAGTGAAAGTTGATTCGCATCGACGTCGATCACCGTCACGCCGTCGCGGCCGACCTTGCGCTTCATGGCTTCACGCTCGAGCAGCAGCTCGCTTGCGACCGCGTGTTGATACGCGACCTCCGCGTCGGGCGGCGAGGTCTCCAACAACTGCGAGAGCGCGGCGTCCTTCACCGAAAGGCACAGCGGCACGTGACGCTTGGCGAGCCGGCGCATCGGGTCGACCATCGTCTGGGCCTGGTCTTCATCGATGAAGTCGGTGAACACGCACAGCAGGCTGCGCTTGAGCAGTCGAACGTTGAGCTCCTTGAAGAGCGCGAGGTAGTCGACGTACGTGAGGTGCGGTTTGGCGGTGTAGAGCGCGTCGACGATCTTCCGGTACTGCAGCCGGCCCGCTGAGGGCGCGAGGTAGGTCTTGATGCCGTCGGCGAACACCACGAGGCCCACGCGATCTCCGTTGCGCACGGCCACGAAGGCCAGGAACAACGCCGCGTTCACCGCGTGATCGAGCTTGGTGAGGCCATCGACGCGGGCGGCCATGGAGCGGCCTGCGTCGACGCCGATGAGCACCGTCTGGCTGCGCTCCGATTCCATCACGCGCGTCACGGGCCGGCCGCGGCGGGCGGTCGCCTTCCAGTCGACGTCGCGCACCGAGTCGCCCTGCGAGTAGTCGCGCAGGCGGGCGAACTCTGAGCCACGGCCATCACGGCGCAGCTGGCGCAGGCCTAAGTTCACGAAATCGAGCGCCGCGTCGGACAGCAGCAGGCGGCTCGCGCCTCTCATGTCGGGGAAGACACTGACGGCCACGCTCGCCGGCACGGTGCGCTCGTGCCACACGAAGCCGAAGGGGCCGCGCACGCGCAGGTGAAGTGCGCCGAACTCGAACTTGCCGCGTTTGCCCGGAGTGGTCGTGTAGTGGAGCTTCGCCCGGCTGCTCGCCGCGACGGTGAGCGAGAGCACCGCGGGCGTGCTGTCGAAGGCTTCCGGTGAATCGTCGCGCACGTCGAGGCGGACGGCGCGGTGGGCGGTGTTGATCAGGTGCAGCGTGACGGGGTTCGCCACGCCGACCTGCAAGCGCACTGGCAGCTCGCGCCAGATCTTGATGGGCGCCTTGCGGGCGAGGAAGAAGTCAGCCGCCGCGACGAGCAGGAGCATCACGTCGAGCAGAATGATGAGCGGCCCCAGGCCCGTGATGAAGCCCGCGGCCATGGTGGGCAGCGAGAGCAGACAGACGATGAGCCAGAGCCGCCCGGAGGGAATCATCGCGGCCCCCGATGGGCCGAAATGGGCTTGAGCGCCCGACCGGTCCCCCCGAGCGCAGTCGAGGGGGCACTTGCCTGCGCGAAGCAGATGTCATCCCTCGGCTCCGCTCCTAAGGAACAGCACCGTTCCCCCCGAGCGAAGTCGAGGGGTGACCTGCCGCGCGAGGCAGAAGTACTCCCTCGACTCCGCTCGGGAGGACCGGTGTGTTCCTTCGGTCG
>JBKJSE010000348.1:0-7436 GCA_046595925.1 Archangium sp.
GCTGCCCTTCACGCCTTCGATCAGCGCCATCGCGGCGGAGGCGGCGGTGGCCATGCCGCAGCAGCGCTGCATGATGTTCAGGGCGGTGCGTTCGCCTATCAGCAGCGTCTGCAGCGGGCCGGACAGGGTAGCCACGCGCTGGCGCTTGCTGGTCTTCGCGCCGTCACGCGCCTCGAGCTTGACGCGGATGGAAGGGTCGACCTTCTCGAAGGTGCGAACGAAGGCGCCCAGGCCTGAGAGCACCATCGGCTCCTTGGCCCAGAGCTCGCCGCGGCCCAGCGCCCCGGGGGGCACGAGGGCGGAGGTGGTCACATCACCGGCGCTCCCGAGATCTTCGTCGAGCGAGAGATCGATCAGCCGGTCGAGATAGGTGTTCATGAGCAGGGGTCTAGCCGCTCGGGGAAACGAAGCGAATGATTGAACGCACGCAGCGTAAGCCCTCTCCCCGACCCTCTCCCCCTCGGGGAGAGGGAGGCTATTTCCGCTTCTTCGGCTTGGGCTTGGGTTTCGCTTTGGGCTTTGGCTTCGACTTCGCGACGATCTTCTTCTTCTTCGGTGCCGCGGCCTTTGCCTTCTTCTTCGGAGGCGGCGCCTTCGCCTTGGCCTTCTTCTTCGCCACCGGAGCAGGCGCAGCGGCCTTCTTCTTCGCCGCAGGCTTCTTCCCCTTCGGCTCGCCTTTCTTGGCGGCGTTGAACTCGCGCACCGCGTCGTCCACCAGGCCCATGTTCATGTACGCCACGCCGAGATCGTAGTGATCGCGTGACGACAGGCCCTCCTTCGTCCCTTCGCGCAGCTTCTGAAGCGCCTCAGTCACCTGCTGATCGGTCTCCTGGACCCGCAGACCCGACAGCTCTTCCTTCAGCTCTTCACCCAGGTTGACCGCCCCGTCAGGTGCAGGCGGCGCAATACGCACCTCCACCGGAGCGATGCGCTTGATGTTCTCGCTCACCTTGCTGATCCGCGAACGGAGCTCTTCAACCCGGGCACGATCCTTGGCGACCACTTCCGGCGGAGCACGAGCCACGAACGACGGATTGTTGAGCCGCCCTTCCGTGCCGGTGATCTCCTTCTCGGCCTTCTCGATCTCCTTCTTGAGCCGCTCGCGCTCTTCCGCGAGGTCGACGATGCCAGCCAGCGGCACGTAGATCTCCATGTCCGCCCGGATCTCCGCCGCGGCCTGCGGGGGCTTCACGCCCAGGTCGCTCACATGCAGCGACGCCAGCCGCGCCAACTGCACCACGTAGTCCCGGCAACGCTGCAACGTCTCGCGCACCGACGGATGCGCCGATTGCACATGCGCCTCCAACCGGATCGCAGGCGACAGCATCGACTCGCCCCGAATCGTGCGAATGCCATCGATTGCATCGATGACCGGCTTCATCTCGGCCTCAGCCTGCGGATCATTCAGGCGGCGATCGTCAGTCGGGTACGAAGCGAGGCAGATCGACTCCACCGGGCGCTGCATCGGCAGCTGCTGCCACAGCTCTTCAGTGATGAAGGGCATGAACGGGTGCAACGCTCGCAGCACCTGGTCGAGACAGAACACCAACACCGCGCGGGTCGAATCACGTGCGTGCTCGTCGTCACCCCGCAGCGCGCTCTTCGACAGCTCGATGTACCAGTCGCAGAACTCACGCCAGAGGAACTGGTAGAGCAGCGAGCTCGCCTCACCGAAGTTGTACGCCGCCAGCGCCGCCTGCACGCCTCCGATGCACACGTTCAGACGCGAGAGGATCCACCGATCCGCCAGCGACAGCGCGCGCTCCTTCACGAAGATCTTCGGGTCGACCTTGAAGTCGCCCATGTTCATCAGCGCGAAGCGGGTCGAGTTGAAGAGCTTGTTGCAGAACGCCTTATAGCCCTCGATGCGCTCGACGCTCAGCTTGATGTCGCGGCCCTGCTGAGTCAGCGAAGCGAGCGTGAAGCGCAGCGCGTCGGCGCCCATCGCCTCGAGCCCGTCGGGGTACTTGTTCTTCACCGACGGCGGCAGCTTGATGGCTTCCGCGCCCTGGATGATGTCGAGGGGATCGATCACGTTCCCCTTCGTCTTCGACATCTTCTCGCCCTTCTCGTCGCGCACCATCGCGTGCAGGTAGACGGTGCGGAAGGGCACATCACCCATGAACTTGATGCCCATCATCATCATCCGGGCGACCCAGAAGAAGATGATGTCGTGCCCGGTCTCCATCACGGAGTTTGGGTAGAACGCCTTGAGATCAGGCGACTCGGTGTTGGGCCAACCCAGCGTCGAGAACGGCCACAGCGCCGAGCTGAACCAGGTGTCGAGCACGTCGGGATCCTGAACCCAGTTCCCCTCGGGCTTGGTCTTCGACACCACGAACTTCGCGGTCTCGTAGTCCACCGTGCCGTCGGCCGCCTGCTCGTACCACGCGGGGATCTGATGGCCCCACCACAGCTGCCGGCTGATGCACCAGTCGTGGATGTTCCGCATCCAGGAGAAGTAGGTGTTGGTCCACGACTCGGGGACGAACTTCGTCCTCCCCTGCTCCACCGCGGCGATCGCGGGGTCGGCGAGCGGCTGAATCTTCACGTACCACTGCCACGACAACCGCGGCTCCACGGGCACACCGGTGCGCTGGCTGATCGCGAGCGGCAGCTTGTGCGGCTTCTCTTCGATGAGCAGCCCCGCGGCGGTGAGGTCCTCGAGGATCTTCTTGCGCGCGGCGAAGCGCTCGAGCCCCTGGTACGGCCCGCCGTTCTCGTTCACGTGCGCGGTGTCGGTGAAGATGTTCACCATCTCGAGCTTGTGCCTGAGCCCCGTGGCGTAGTCGTTGTGATCGTGCGCGGGCGTCACCTTCACCACGCCGGTGCCGAACTTCGGGTCGACGAGAATGTCGTCGGCGATGATCGGGATCTCCCGGTTCACGAACGGGAGCAGCACCTTCTTGCCGATGAGGTGCTTGTAGCGGGGATCTTCCGAGTGCACGGCGACCGCGGTGTCGCCCAGCATCGTCTCAGGGCGCGTGGTGGCCACCACCAGCTTCTCGTCTGAGCCCTGCACCGGGTACGCGATGCTCCACATCGAGCCGTTGCGCTCTTCGTTGTCCACCTCGAGATCCGAGATGGCCGTACGCAGCTGGGGATCCCAGTTGATGAGCTTGCGGGCGCGGTAGATCAGGCCCTCGCTGTGGAGGCGCAGAAACACCTCTTGCACGGCCTCCGACACGCCCTCGTCCATCGTGAAGCGCTCCCGCGACCAGTCGAGCGACGCACCCAACACGCGGTGCTGCTCGGCGATGCGCGCGCCGTACTTTTCACGCCACTGCCAGATGCGTTTGACGAACTCTTCACGCCCGTAGTCGTGCCGCGTCTTGTTCTCGGTCTTCTTGAGCTCACGCTCGACCACCATCTGCGTGGCGATGCCGGCGTGATCGGTGCCCGGAACCCAGAGCACGTTGAAGCCGCTCATGCGCTTCCAGCGAATCAGGATGTCCTGAATCGTCGCGGTCAACGCGTGACCCAGGTGCAGCGAGCCGGTGATGTTGGGCGGCGGCAACACGATGGAGAACGACGGCTTGGTCGAATTGACCTCGGGCTTGAAGTACCCGCGCGATTCCCACAGCGGGTACCACTTCGCCTCCACCACGCCCGGCACCCAGCTCTGCTTTTCCTTCGGGGCCTCGGCGGCGTTCTGCTCAGAAATCTCGGTCGTCATCAGACACCTTTGTCAGCGAAAACAAATCGGGCGGCCCTCTCAAACACGGAAGGGGCCGCCCTCGACAACTGGAATCAACAAAAGGAAGAAAAGTCAGAGACCTTTGGCTTCGCGATCCTTGATGAGGCGGTCCAGCTCCTGGCGGATGATCGTCTCCGCCAGTTGGGGAACGACCTCCCACGCGATCTTCTCGATGACCTCGCGGGACGCCTTCGACAGCGCCTCACGCAGGTGCGCTTCGCCACCATCGGCAGAGCGGTGCGAGTCGAGATCGAGCGACTCTGTGCGCTGGGGCGGCTGGTGCTGCTGCGGAGGCGCCTGGCCCGGCAACCCGAACGGATCGCGGCGCGGCACACCGGGCAACGGCGCTTGACCAGGCGGGCGCGGAAAACCACCCGGCATTCCCGGCGCGGGCGGCATACCCGGCGTTCCAGCCATCGGAGGACGCGCCATTCCAGGCCCGGGCGGCATGGTGCCCGGCATGCCCGGCACACCCATGGGGCGCGGCATTCCAGGCTGCGTGCCCATCGGCACACCCATCGGTCGCGGCGGCATGCCACCCGGCGGCATGCCCGGCTGGCCCATCGGCATTCCCATCGGGCGCGGCGGCATACCGGGCTGCGTGCCCATCGGCACCCCACCCATCGGGCGCGGCGGCATTCCGGGCTGGGTGCCCATCGGCGCGCCACCCATCGGGCGCATCGGCTGGCCGGGCGCGCCGGGCTGCTGACCCTGCATTCCGGGCATCGGGCGCGGCTGCTGAATGCCCTGGAGCGGCTGCGGCGGGGCCATCGGCGGGCGGATCTGCTGCGGGTTCGGCGGCGCAGACGGAGCTTGCGGCGTGGTCGAGGGACCCAGGTGCGAGAGCGGGTTGGGCTGCGCGGCCGCGGGGGCCATGCCCACCGCCGCGCGCACGCGATCGAGGAAGCTGGTGCTGTCGAAGGGCTTGGGAATGTGCCCGTTCGCGCCGACCGACTGCGCCCGCGCGGGATCGAACGGCTCGAAGTTACCGGCCAGCAGCAGCACCGGAATGTGCGAGGTCGAAGGATCGCTCTTGAGCTCCTGGCAGACCTCGTAGCCATTCTTGCCGGGCATCATGCAGTCGGCGATCACCAGATCGGGACGCAGCTCCCGTGCCTTGGCGACGGCGTCGAGCCCGTTGTCGACGGACGTCAGCGTGAAGTCTTCCATCGCGAAGAGCATTCCGACGATCTTGCGAATCGTGAGTGAGTCGTCGGCGACGAGAACTGATTTGGGCATCGCGGGTTCCAGTAGGAGAAAGTCGAAGAAGAACTGACGGAGTGTAGGGGTAACACTCGAACACCCTCAAGAAAACATGCGGCTGACATCGAGGACCGACGCCCCAGCAAGGGAGGAGCCTGACCGCACCCCTTCCACCTGGCTGGCCGAAAGCCCCAGAAGGTCGCCTCCGACCTCAAAAAGCACGATGAAAGGTTGCACCAGGCCCAAAGGGCCGACCGTGAAGACCGGACAGAGCTGGGCGCGGTGCACCGCCACCCCCAGAAAGCTGCCAGCGTTGGGCGCGCGGTTGAAACAGGCGTTCGCTTCGACCACCTGCACCACATGGTGGAGCGGCAGGGCCAGGCGCTCCCCCTGCACGGTGAAGACGAGGCCGGTGGAATCGGTGCGGTGATGGCGCTCGATCGGCTTGAGCTGCCGGGGAAGCCCGCGGGCCGCTCCGTCGGCATCGAGCTCGAAGACGAGCCGACCTTCGTATTCCAGGGCTCCGGTGAGCGCCGGAGCAAGCAAAGGCACCAACCTGCCCTGCACCGGCCAGCGCTTGAGGCCCGTGCAGTCGAACACCCCATCGACCTGCTTGACGCGCAGCGCGAGGGTCGGGGAAACGTCCATCACCACGCCGGCAGCGACCGCGACCTCAGCGTCACCGCCCAGTAACAACGACAGATCGCGCACCGGCAGATGCTGAGAGAGCTGCAGCGCGCCCTCGTCGTTGGCCCGGGCCACCTCGAGCACGCGCACGGCATCGAGCGCATAGCGGGTCGCCCCTGCGCTGAAAAACACACACAACCGGCGTTCATCGCGGCTCACGAAGAGCGCGAACGCTCGCACGGCCTGCACGCGTCTGCTAGTTCGGCAAGTCAGGCAATGGCGCAGATTCTGTTGGTTGATGACGAGAAGCTCGCGAGGTCGCTCTACAGCGACTTCCTGGCGGGTGCCGGTCACGAGGTCACTGCGGTGGGCTCCATCGCCGAGGCCAAAGAGGCCATGGCGACGACGCGGTTCGCCATGCTGGTGACCGACCTCATCCTTCCGCAGAGCGACGGCATCGCGTTGCTTCAGTACGTGCGGTCGACGCACCCTGACGTCGAGGTGCTGGTGATCACCGCCCTCGACAAGGTCGAGCCGGCCGTGCGCGCCATCAAGAGCGGCGCGGCCGACTATCTGGTCAAGCCGGTGCCTCCCGAGGTGCTCGCGCACGCGGTCACTCGCGCGCTCACGCAGCACTCGCTGCTCAAAGAGAACGAGGCGCTGCGCACGCACGTCGCGTTGCTCGAGGCCGGCCAGCGCATCTCCACCACGCTCGAGCGCGACAAGTTGTTCGAGGCCACGGCCTCGGCGTTCCAGTCGATGTGTGAGGCCGATGCGGTGACGGTCTTCACGATGGAAGGCGGCAAGCTCGAGCTGGCCAGCTTCCAGGGCTTCGGCGAGCTGACCCGTGAGCCGGTAGAGAAGCAGACGCTGGAACCTGTTCGCGAGACGGTCGAACAGGTCGAGCGCACCGGCCAGGAGATCGCCATTCGCGAGCTCGGCTTCGAGACCGCGTTCCTGGTGCCGGTCTACGAGGGCGACGTGCTGCACGGCGCGGTGCTGTTGTTCTTCAAGGACGACATCTCGGATGCGGGCGTGTCGGGCGCGCCCTTCCTCGCGCGGCATCTGGGGCTGGCGCTCAAGAACCTGGGCAAGTTCGCCGCGGTCGAAGATCTCGTCTACCTCGACGACCTCACGCACCTGTTCAACAGCCGCTACCTGCAGCTGGTGCTCGACAAGGAGTTCAAGGCGCTCGCGACGAACGACAAGCCGTTCGCGTTGGCCTTTCTCGATCTCGACTACTTCAAGAGCATCAACGACACGCACGGGCACCTGGTCGGCTCGAAGCTGTTGGTCGAGGTGGCGCGGGTGCTGAAGAACTGCGTGCGCGACAACGACATCGTGTGCCGCTGGGGCGGTGATGAGTACGTGCTGCTGCTGCGGGGCACGGATTCAGGCGGCGCGCTCAAGGTGGCAGAGCGCATTCGGCGATCGATCGAGTCGCACCGGTTCCTCGCGCGCGAGGGCTTCAGCCTGAGCATCAGCACCTGCATCGGCATCGCGTCGTATCCCGAGCACGCGCAAGATCAGGAGACCCTGGTCGATCTCGCGGATCGCGCGATGTACCGGGGCAAGAAGGGCACCCGGAACATCATCTACATGGCCGCGAAGAACCTCGAGGCCACGCCCGCCAGCCGGCACCAGACGGGACCGATTCCCGCCGTGGCGCGCAAGGATCCGAAAGATCCAAAAGAAGAGTGAACTGTTTCCCTCTCCCCGAGGGGGACCGGGTCAGGGAGAGGGAGTTCATGCAGCTGGCCGAACCTGTCGCTGCACGACGCCGTCCTTCTTCCACAGCGTCAGCTCGACCACGGTCGCCGAGTCGATCACCCGCACCGCCTTCTTCACCCCCGACCGGGTCGCGAGCTCGACGGACAACGTCTCATGAGCACGAAGCCGTCCGCGCTCA
>JBKJSE010000250.1:0-5555 GCA_046595925.1 Archangium sp.
TCGGGAGGACCGGTGTGTTCCTTCGGTCGAAATCGCCAGCGAAGCTGGTTCCTTGCTCGGGGGGAACGGTGCTGTTCCTGAGGAGCGGAGTCGAGGGATTACCTCTGCTTCGCTCGCGAAGTGACCTCTCGACTTTGCTCGGGGGACCGTCGGGGTGAGGGCCAAGCGGCTATTTCTTCTCCAGCTCGACCAGCACCGGCTCGTAGAGAGCGAGCCCCTCAATGGTCCACTGCGCAAAGTCGAGATTGCGCGTGAGGTAGCGGCTCAGCGGCTCATCGACGACCCTCTTGAAGCTGCGCGAGGCGTGGCGGAGCATCGGCCCCTTCGGCGTCTGCACCAGCACCCCCACGTGCGACACCCGGGTCACCACCGACGGGCGATCCGCGCGCACCACCACGACCAGCAACCCCGCGGGCGCGTCCTTCAACGCCTCAACGGCCACAGCCGACGGCACGATGTCGAACTCGAAGCTGCCGCTGAGCTGTCTGGACTCCGGCAACGCCAACCCCGCCCCGCTCTTCTCTTTCCACATGGCCGGGGTGATCACCTTCTTGACCCGTCGCGTCTTCGCCCCGCCCCACTTCGCGGTCACGTCGCGCAGCAGCCCGCGCTTCACGTTCTGGGGCAACCACTGCGACTCCATCACGTGAAGCCGGTTTTCCCAGGCGGGCGGGCCGTCGTAGCGAAGCGCGCTGAGCACGTCGACCAGCGTGGAAGGCTCGGCCGTCGACAGCGCGATCGACTGCTCGATCATCGTGACGCAATCCACCGCGTCCCAGCGGATGAGCGGGTCGGGGTCGTGACCTGCGCCTTCTCCAAGCGGAGAGAGCACGTACGGCGAACCCACGAAGCCGGCGGTCGCCTCCAACACGCGTTCACGCAGCGTGGGCAGCGTCTTCAAGTGCGCCATCGCGTCGGCGCGTTGGGACTCACCCATCGAGGCCCACGGCGTCGCCACCAGGAGGATCGCGACGAGACTCGTCACTGCAGCCCCGCCTTCTTCAGGATCGCCTGGCGCTGCTCGTCGGTGATGCGCAGCTTTTCCAGCTCGTCTTCGTAAAGGAGGCGCATCTCGCCCTTGCCCTTTGCGCTCTCGATGACCAGCCACTCGAGGCCTTTGGGATCGCCGCCTTGCACCAGAATGCGGGCAGCCCGAGCGCGCACCTTGTCGCTCGAGTCCTTGAGCAGCGGCGTGAGCGTGGGCGACGACATCTTCGCGCTCGAGCCCTCGAACAACATCACCGCCTGAAAACGTTCGTTGGCGTCAGCCGAGGCCAGCAGCCTGGCCGCGAACTGGCCGCACTTCGGTGCGCCGAGCAGGCAGAGCGCCTGCGCCGAAGCCAGCCGCGTGAACTCGGAGTCGTCTTTGAGCAACGCCTCGAACGCGGGGATCTGCCTCTTGTCTCCCGAGCGCCCCGCGGCGCTGATCATCGCCAGCTTCAAGTCGAAGTCGGTCTCGGTCCTGGCGGCCTTGAGCAGAGGCGCGGCGGCCGCGGGCTTGCCGATTTCCCCGAGCGCGCGAGCGGCTTCACGGCGCGGTCCCAACAGCGGGTTGGCCAACAGCGCGATGAGCGGCTTGACGCCTTCGCTGCTCTTGATGCGGCCCAGCCCCCGGGCGCCGGTCATCACCTCGCCGATCTCGTCGCTGGAGAGCGCGCGCAGGAAGGTCCGCTCGACCTCTGGGTCCTTCACGGCCAACGCCACCAGGAACTCCAGCACCTGCGCGCGCACCTTGGTGTTCACCCGGCGCACCGCCAGCACCAGCTCGCCCGACACGTACCGTTCCTCCCCCAGGTACTGCACGCGGTTGATCGCGGCGTTCAGGGCCATGGTGCCCTGGAAGAATTGGTCGAGCACCTTGGCGGCTTCGACGCCGTTGTTGGGCTTGGCGCCCGCGAAGGACGCCATGCAGAGAATCAGGACAGCCAGCCAGCGCTTCATGCGGAGGGACGGTAGCATTCACCGCTCACGTGCGCTCCCTCAGTGCCTTCGCTCTGGTTCTCGTCGCGTCATCTGCGCTGGCCCAATCGCGGGTCTCGAGGTGCTGGGCCGCGTGCGAGCGCAACGTGGCCGACCCCCGGCGACGTGCCACCGCATGTGGAGCGTGCCTGACCGCGCCGGATCAAGCCGACGCGTGGTTGAGCCGCCTGGCTGAACCGCCAGCGGGGCTGCTCGAAGATCAAGACTGGGAGGTGCGTTGGGCGGGGCTGATCTCTGAAGCGCGCAAGACGAAGGTCACCGGCGCCCACCAACTCGCCCTCTGGTTGACCCGCGCCAGGGGCGAAGAGCTCCAGCGTGCCTGCCTGACCGCGGTGCACGCGGCAAGTGCGTTCAAGCAATCGATCCCCGCATTGTTCAGCGCCGACCCGCGCGCCGCGCAGACGTGTCTGGCTCAGGAAGCCGCGCTGCGAAGGGCGTTGTGGGTCGACCTGTATTCGGAGAGCGCGCTGCTCCGGCGCGAGGCGTTGACCGATCTCTCCCGCGCCTTCGACCACCCGGCCGCGCGCGTGGTGCTCGATGCGCTGCCCTCGCATGCGGTCGAGTTCGACGAGCTCGTGCTCGACACCCTCGCGTCCTGGTCCGTCGAAGCCGGTGTCGCCCCGGCTGCGTCATTGATGGCCGCCGCCACTGCGAAGGACGTGGAGACCATGAACCGCGTGCTCGCGGTCTACGCACGCAAGCGCGACGCGGCCAAACCCCTGCTGGCCTCGCCGCAAGAACCGGTGCGCCGCCAGGGCATGGGGCTGTTGGCTGAGCTCGCGCCCCTGTCCGAAGCCGAGCTCCTCACTGCGCTGGCAGACCCGGTCTACAGCCTGCGCATGCACGCGGTCTGGTCGCTGGCCCGCGGTGAAAAGCGCTCGGTGGCCGCGATGGCAGGCGCGCGACTCTCGGGGCTCAAGCCTGCGACCGCCGCCCAACAACGCGTGCTGATCGAGCTGGTCGGCGACAAACACGAAGACGACTGCGCGCCGATTCTGCTGGAGAGCTGGCGTGATCGCGCCCGGGACCCCGAGCTGCGAGCGCGCGCGTTGGCGATCGCGGCCTCGTGCAGTTGGTCAGCGGCGAAAGAAGACGTCGAGGCAGCGTTCATTTCGCACGAGCTCTTCGATCGGGCGGCCGCGGTGAGCGCGCTGGGGTTCTCGCCCCGCTCCGAGCAACTGACCGAGCGGCTGCTGCGCGCCTCCGATGCCGAGGAACCGTCGCTGCGCGTGGCGGCGTGCAGAGCGATGGCACGACAGCGCTGGCGTGGCGGCGTGGCGCGACTGACCGCGATGGCCTCTGAGGAAACTCCTGAGGTGCGCAGCGAGGCCCTGTCGGCGCTGGTGGCCCTCGATGCCCCGGCCCTCGACGTGAAGCTCAGCTCGGTGTTGGAGAAAGATGCCTCGCCCCAGGTGAGAGCCACGGCCGCTGGGTTGCTCGCCGGGTTCACCAGCCCGCGAGCGATCAGTGCTTTGAGCCACGCGTCAAGAAACGACACCGATCCGAACGTGAAGCTCGTCGCGGCGCAGTCATTGCGTAGACTCGCGCCAGGGAGTGCTTCGCCATGACCATCAAGCTGGCCGCCGTCATCGAGCCCAACACCGCGCGCTACAAGGCCGTCGCCGACGCGTTGAAAAAAGCCGGCCTCAAGGTGTCCGCCGCGCGTGAACCAGAGCAGCTGGGCCAAGAGCAGCTGGTCGTGCTCGGCGGCTCACTCAAGAGCCCCACCCGCGTCGCGCGCGAAGTGCGCCGTCGTGCGCCGGAAGCGGTGCTCTTCGCGGGACAAGCGAAGGGCTTCAAGGCGCCGTGGGCCGATGGCGTGTTGCCGCTGCCGGTCTCTCCGAACGATCTCAAGGTGCGCCTGGCCGAGCGGCTGAAGACCACGGTGTCCGCTGCGCCTGCGCCGCGTCCGGGCGAAGGCATTCTCGACCTGACGACGAGTTTTTATACGTTCGCGCACTTCAAAGAGGTGCTCTTCGTCGAGGTGAAGCGGGCGCGCCGGTATGGTTTCCCGCTGGCGTTGGCGTTGGTCTCGTTCGACCCGATCTCCGGCCGGATGGATCCTGAGCTGCAGACGCAGTTGATGGGTGGCCTCGCGCTCGCGATTCGCCGCTCGCTGCGTGACACCGACTATCCAGTGCAGCAGTCGGCCGATCGCGTGCTGCTGCTGATGCCGCACACCGATCTCGCCGGCTCACTCATCGTCGCGCGGCGTATTTGTGAGCGCGTGGCTCGCGCGACGCTGCAGGCGGGCGAGACCGTGTTGCATCCGACGATTTCGGTCGGCGTGGCTGCGGGTGAACCGGGGCGTGAGTACGGGTTTTCTGATCTCGTTCGCCAGGCGCAAGACGGGCTGACGGCGGCGATGTCTCGCGGTGGAAATCGGGTCGAGTTCGTCACGCCGATCGCCAGCGCGAACCCGACTCCGGTCGGGGCTCCTCTTCCGCCGTTGCCGTAGTGAGGCCCTCACCCCCGGTGTTGAAGAAGGCTTCGACAATACGAGCCAACACCGTTCCTCCCGAGCGGAGTCGAGGGAGTACCTCTGCTTCGAGCGGGCAGTGACCCCTCGACTGCGCTCGGGGGGACCGGTGGGTTCTCAATTTCTATCTCGGCCAACCCTCTCGGGGGGACCGGTGGGTTCTCAATTTCTATTTCACCAGTCTCCCAAAGGGAGAGGGAGATCAGGGGCCGCTGAGCTCCATCGCGTCGACCCGGTTCCGGCCGCCCTTCTTGGCGCGGTACAGGTACTTGTCGGCAGCGGCGATCAGATCTTCAGGCTGCGCGAAGTCTGAATCGAGCACGGTCGCGACACCCAGGCTGATGGTCACGTGAATGGGCGTGCCGTTGAAGACGAACTCAGACCCGTCGACGGCGCGGCGGCAGCGTTCAGCGCAGCGGATCGACTTCTCGGAGGCCGACTCGCGCAGCATGAGCGCGAACTCTTCACCGCCGTAACGCGCGAACAGATCTTCTTGCCGCACGGTCTCGGCCACCTTCGCCGCGACCTTCTGCAGCACGTAGTCGCCCGCGGGGTGACCGTAGGTGTCGTTGATCTTCTTGAAGTGGTCGATGTCGAGCATCACCATCGACAGCGGCACGCGGTGGCGCAGGCAGTACGCGAACTCCTTGCGCAGCGTGTCGAGGAAGTACTTCTTGTTGAAGATGCGCGTCAGGCCGTCGCGGGTGGCGCTCTCGTAGATCGAGCGCTGGTACTCCTCCTCGAGCTGGTCCTGGATGGAGAACTTCACCACCGAGTTGGCGCCAATCTGAATCTTGTCGCCGTCCTGAAGGGTGGCGACGTTCACCTTGATGCCGTTGAGGAAGGTGCCGTTGGTCGAGCCGAGATCGACGAGCTGAAAGTGCCCGTTCGGCGCCATGGTGATCTTGCAGTGCTTGCGGCTGATGCCGTCGTCTTCGACCTGGAGCTGCGTGTCGGGCGCACGGCCCATCACGAACTCGCCCTTGTCGAGCTTGAGCATCTTGCCAATCGTCGCTGCCGACTTGGCGCTGATGATGATCAGGTAAGCGTTGGCTACCGCTTTGCTCTCGCCGAGCAGATCGCTGATCTTATGTAC
>JBKJSE010000290.1:0-6795 GCA_046595925.1 Archangium sp.
CGTAGCCCGCCAGCGCTCGATTGAGATCTTGCTGCGTCTCGGTGGCCGCCGCGCGAATGCCCGAGCTGCGGTCGTAGAAGATGACGTGATCCCGCCCGCCGAAGAGATCGTCGGCCAAAAACTGCTTGAGGTTCGAGAAGTCGCGGCCGCCATCTTCCTTCGTGATGGGCTGCAGATCGCGAACGGCGCCGTACAACACGAACGTGCTGACCGTGCGCGTGTAGTACCGCTGGGCGAGCTTCTGCGCCCACGGCGGGAGCCCCGCCAGCGGGTCATCTGTCTTCTTGCGGACCATGGGTGTTCCTTCTGGGGAAAGACCAGATCGCTCTGGGGTCACTTCTTCTTGAGCTCGTTCTTGAGCTGCGTGGGCTCGTTGCCCTCACGCACCTCTAACGTCTCCATCAGCGGCTGATAGCCGGGCGCCGTCAGCATCACCGTGTGTTTGCCCACCGAAAGCGCACGCATCTGCGGCCACTCTTTGATCGGGTTGCCCTGATCGTCGGTGACCGCCTTGCCGTCGATGTTCAACGTCACGGTGGTGGCCACCGCGTCGGGCACGGTGATCATCAACAGTCCCGTCGGAGCGGGCTTGAGCGCCATCACCGCCACGATACCGACGATGAGGAACGCGACGATCGCCGCCAACGCGATGATGAGGCGCGTATTGCCCCCCGCAGCGGGCGCCACGGTCTGGGGCACGTGCTGCAGCGTCTGTTGCGAGACGCCGGCCAGCGTCGGCGAACTCTCGCTGGTGTTCATCACCGGGGGCGGTGGGGCGGGCGGCAGGTTGCGCGTCTGGCGCCGGGGCTGCTCGTGCATCACCGGGGGCGGCATCACCGGCCGGCCGGGATCGGTCGCGACCTCCGAGACCACCGCGGGGCGATTGCGGATGTTGAGCGCCCGGGTGGCATCGGGCCGCACCGTCTGCTGGCCCGGGTTGGTGGCGGGCTCGTCGAACGCCCCGCCCATGCCGTCGGCCATCATGGTGGCTTCGTGTTCTTCTTTGCCGTTGGTGAGCATCGGCGCGACGGCGGTCAGCCGCGGCATGCTGGTCAGGCTGGGGGGCCGGCTCACCTGCGGGTTCGAGCCGCTGCTCAAGGTGGGCGGCACCGGGCGAACGATGGGCGGAAGACCAGGCGCCGTATTACCCGCCGAGCTCGGAGACGAGCTGATCGGCATCTGCGTGGGCACCGAGGTGACAGCGCTGGGGCTCTGCGCTGCGCCGCCCATCTGAGGCACGTTGCCGACGCCGAAGCCCATCTCGGCCGCGGCCAACATGCCTTCGGGCGCCTTGACCTCGGCGTACTCCGTGATGCGCGCGCGCTCCTTCTCGTAGTCCTCCGCGAAGGTGGCCTTCATGAAGGCCGCGAGATCCTTGCGGGTGAAGGGCGTGCCCGTCGAATACATGAAGGCGCGCAGGTCTTCGCCCAGCTCGGTCGCGTGCTGGTAGCGATCGTCGACGTCTTTGGCGAGCGACTTCATGACGATGCGCTCGAGCGCGTCGGGGATCTTGCGGTTGAAGTGTGAAGGCGGGAGCACCTCGACCTTGCGCACCTTCTCAAGCACCGAGAAGTCGGAGTCGCCCACGAACAGACGCTCACCGGTGAGCATCTCGTAGAGGCAGACCCCCATCGCGAAGATGTCGCTGCGGCCATCGAGCGGCAGCCCGCGGATCTGCTCCGGGCTCATGTAGCCGAACTTGCCCTTGAGGATGCCGGCCTGGGTCTTGGTGGCCTTGCCCGCGGCCTTGGCGATACCGAAGTCGATCACCTTCACTTCGCCGTCGTACGAGACCAGCGCGTTCTGCGGCGACACGTCGCGGTGCACGATGCTCATGTCGCGGCCCTGGCGATCCTTCGCGCGGTGCGCGTAGTCGAGGCCTTCACAACACTGGGCGATCGCGTAGCAGGTCAGCGGAATCGGCGCGGGCTCGCCCCGCTTGCGGCACCGATCGAAGACCGCGCGCAGGTCCTTGCCCGACACGTACTCCATGGCGATGAAGTAGGAGTTCGAGAGGTTATTGAGCTCGTAGATCTGCGCGATGTTCGCGTGATTGAGCTGAACGGTGATCTTCGCCTCATCGAGGAACATCGAGATGAACTCTTCGTCCTCCGCGATGTTCGGCAGGATGCGCTTGATGGCGACGATGCGCTCGAAACCACCGGCGCCGAACGTCTTGGCGCGCCACACTTCGGCCATACCGCCGATGTTGACGCGATCGAGCAGCAGGTACTTCCCGAAGGGAATGGGCTGGCGTTTGGGGGCGGTGGACAAGCACGCGGAGCGTACAGCGCGCCAAAACCCCTCATGAGAGGAAAATCAGGGTTCGACCGGTGTAGGCCCGCCCCACACAGGCTCGTCGAAATTCTCGTCTTGCGCTTCCGGCTCGGGCGGGGCCACGTGCACCTCGCCCACCCAGCCGTTCTCCTTCGCCACCATGCCGCGGGCGCCGAACACCTGGCCGAGCGGCGTGCCCACGAGCGTCACCCACGCCTGTTGGCGATCGGAAGCCACGCAGTAGATGAGCGTGCCCACCGCGGCCTGCCCGGGATCGACGGCGGGCCCAGCGCATCGCTCGCGCAGCTCGACCTTCCACGCGGTGACGCGCTCACCGCCGACGAAGAACGGAACAGAGCCGAGGCTCTCGAGGAATGAGGCGAGCAGCACCGGATCGCGAGGCACCGCTTCGGCGGCGGACGCACGGTTGACCTGCTCGGCGAACGACTGCACGGCCAGCAAGGTCTGCTCTTCGGAAGAGAGCGGCGAGCGGCGCGAGTTGAGCACCACGAAGTCGAGGAAGAGCAAGCCCAACGCGGCGATGGAGAGCAGTCGCAGCGGCTTCCAGCTCGAGGGCTTTCGACGTGCCATCACCAGCACCACGGCGCCGCCGAGCGCCACCGCGGAACCCAGCAGCCCCAGCCACAACCGCGGCAGCTCGGCCAGCGCGGTCACTTCAGCGGTCTGTGCCTGGCCCCAACGCAGCACGTCGCCGCCGTAGAGCCAGGCGAGGAACAGCAGCAGGAACACCCGCGCGATGACGCCTGCGGGCTTCACTCAGCCCTGCCCTGCCAGCACGCGCGCTGGGTCGACCTGGGCCGCACGACGGGCGGGCAACCACGCGCCACCGATCGCCGCCAGCACGCCCAGACCGACGCCGAGCAGCGGCAGCCACAACGGCACCACGAAGAACGTATCGGGCTTGAAGGGGAACTCGGGGAGCACGCGCGCCGAGAGCATATCCACCCCGAAGGCGGCGAGGAGCGCGGTGATGGTGCCGAACAGCCCGCCACCCACGCCGAGCACCATCGCTTCGACCAGCACCAGGCTGAAGATGTCGCGCTGGTTGGCGCCGACCGCGCGCATCACGCCGAGTTCCCGTTCACGCGCACGCACGGCAGCCGAGAGCGCGTGGGCGATGTTGAAGGCGGCCAGCAAGCAGATGAGCGCAGAGAGCAGCGCCATCGCCGAGGTGGTGATGGCCACGGCAGCGCCGGCGTTCTCCGACATGCGGCGCTCTTGATCGTCGACCCGCAGGCCCATCTCTTTGACCGCGGCGATGATGCCCGGCACGTCGGAAGGCGAGCCGGCCTGCAGGGCGACACCGCTGAAGGTCTCTGCGTCGACGTTCGCCGCCTTGTTCATGCGAATGGCGACGTCGAGGGGAATGGTGGCGCCGGCGAGCAGGCCGCGCTCTGAGAGGCCGACCACCTGCGCCTGCGTCGAGGTCACGGGGCCGGGCGCGACGACGGCGACGAAGCTGCGGTTGAAGTCGACCGGGAAGCTGAAGCCCACCAGCATCGTGGCGGACAGCTGGGGCAGCGCGCGGGCCGGGGCGAACGTCTTGTTGTAAATCTCGAGCAGCCGCGAGGCGACGATGGTGGGAATGGGTTTGCCCGGGCCCGGGTCGCTGAAGTCACCGAGCTTCACGTCGGCGCGTACGAACTCGGGGTCGACGCCGACGGCGATCACCTCGATGCCCATGCGCAGGCGGCGGCCGAAGAAGTCGCCGTCGTAGAAGCTGACCGCGGGTACGCGCACGCTCATCTTGCGGTACGCCTTCTCGACGCCGGGAAGCGCGGCGAGGCGATCGACCGCGTCTTGCGTCAGCTTGCCACCACCGAAGAGGCCGATGGCCAGTTGCGAAGGCACCACGTCGACGAGGCGTGAGTCGACCGGGAAGATCTTCTCGCGCACCACGCGCCCGACGCCGAGGCCGAGCGCGACGAAGAACACGAGTGAGGCGATGCCGATGGCGATGCCGAAGGCCGAGCTGAACGCCCCGCGGCGATCGCGAGCCAACTGCAGCCGCACGAGCTTTCGAAGCGCCGAAGCTCTCACGGTGTCTCCCTCGCCCTGCGAAGGGTCGGGGTGAGGGGGCTCAACTCAACCGCCCATCAGCCAAAGTGATCACCCGACTGGCCGCCGATCGCAATCGGTCCTCGTGAGTGACCGCCAGAATCGTGAGCCCCTCCGCGTTGAGCGACTTGAACAACGCGATCACCTCATCGGCAGTCTGCACATCGAGATTCCCGGTCGGCTCATCACACAGCAACACTTTGGGCCGATTGAACAACGACCGAGCAATGGCCACGCGCTGCCGTTCACCACCCGACAGCTGACTGGGCAACCGCGACGTCTTCTCACCGAGCCCGACCCGAGCGAGCGCCTCGCGCGCACGAGCACCATCACCCTCGCTGTCAGAAAATGCCGCGGGCAACGACACGTTCTCCAGCGCCGACAGGCCCTGAATCAAATGAAACGACTGAAAGACGAACCCGACCGACTCATTGCGAAACTTCGCCAGCGCCCGATCACCCAGGCCCGCGAGCTTCGTGCCGGCCACGGTGACCTCACCGGAGAACCCCGAGTCGAGCCCGCCGAGCACATGGAGCAGCGTCGACTTCCCGCTCCCGCTGCGCCCGACGATCGCCACGAACTCACCGGCGGAAATCTGCAGGGCCACGCCGTCGAGCACCCGCACCTTCCCGCGCGCGCCATCGTCGTAGCCGCGGGTCAGCGCCTCGGTGGAAATCACGGTGCCTGTCCCGCTCCACCCAGCGTGAGCACGACCTTCGCCTGCACGACCTTGTCCTTCGCGCCGACGCTGATGGTGATGCGCTTCAAGTCATCCGTCGCATCGAGCCAGCGCACCGTGGTGGCCTTGATGGCGAAGCCACCGAGCCCCCACGTGCTCTCCGGCAACGCGCGCACCGACGAAGCGAGCTTGTTGAGATCGATCACCACGTTGAGCGCTTCATTGCCCAGCCCCTCGCCCACGGTGCCCGAGCCATCCGACTTCACCAGCGCGTCGAGCCGCTGAACCGGAGAAGCGAAGAACACGAGGTCACCCTTCGGTGCGAAGTGCACGCCTTCGCCTTGAGCGTAGGTGGTGATGACGGCCTTCTGCCCGTCAGCGCGTTCCCGCACCGACATCTCTGCGCCGAACTTCGGAGCGAGCGCCGCGATCTTCTCGAGCGCGGGCAGCACGTTCGCTGGCGTCTTCGAGGAAGCCACACCGGACAGGTGCGCGTACGTGAACGGATTGGTCTGACGTAGATCGAGCGAGGGCATGCCCTTGTCGATCGGCGGCGCCTCGCTCAGCGACAAGGACGCAACGACGCCGGGCTGCACCTGATCGAGCACTTCCGTTTTCCAATCGAAGCCGTTCTCGTCGAACGCGCGGTTCAAGAACGGGCCGAACAACTGCCTGGCCCACGGAGCGAGCTTCGAGGGCTCACCGGAGTAGCGCGTCACCAGGAACGCATCTGCCGGCAGGTAACCGAGCAACGACTTCGAGGGCTGCGGCTCGAGCGCGGCGAGCTGGGTGATGTCTCCCTTCCAGCTTCCATTCGCGAGCACCGAGAGCCCGGCGGGGGTCAGCGAGAGCGAGGCGGTGACGGCGGTGAACGGCGCCTGGGCGAGCAGCGGTGTTCCACCGGGCAGGTAGACCACCACGTCGCGATCCTTCGGGAGCTTGTCGAGCTCGAGGGCGTACGACTTGTCGGCGCTCAGTGAGTCGCTCTGGGTCATCGCGGCCAGGCCCGCGAGCTTCTCGATGCCCGGGCCGTCGGTGATCAGCGCGTAGCCGTTGGCGAGCACGTAGCCGAGCTTCGGAACTTCGCCCGCGCTGAAGGTCTTCACGGTGAGCTCGCCGAACTTCTTTTCGCCGGGCGTGGTCGCGCCGAGCCGGCGGGCCGCGAGGGTCTGCAGCGTGTTGTGGAGCTTCTTCGCGTCTTTGAGGGGGAGCGCGAGGTACGCGTGGCCGGTCACCAGGGCTGCGACCGCGGCCGAGCCTGCGCCGTCGACTCCGGCTTTTTCGAGCGCTTCGGTGCTTCGCACGTCGATGCCCAGCTCGCTGATGAGCGCGTCGGCGAAGGCCTTGCCGTCATCGAAGCCGCGGAGCTGGGCTGCGAAGGCGGTGACCTTGAGCGCTTCGAGGATGCGGAGTTTCTGGCCGGCGGCTCCGAGCGCGGGGATGACGACGACTCCGACGGCGCCTCTGGGGAGGACTCGCTCGACCCCGGTTGAGGTTGTGGTCGTGGAGTGGGTGCACTTTCCACAACCTGCGATCGACAGCAGGAGCAGAAGTAATGCCCTCAACCCGACCCTCTCCCACAGAGACTGGTGAAATAGGTCGCCCACCGCTCCCCCCGAGCACAGTCGAGGGGTCACTGCCCTCTCGAAGCAGAGGTAATCCCTCGACTCCGCTCCTAAGGAACAGCACCGTTCCCCCCGAGCGAAGTCGAGGGGTGACCTGCCGCGCGAGGCAGAAGTACTCCCTCGACTCCGCTCGGG
>JBKJSE010000309.1:0-4323 GCA_046595925.1 Archangium sp.
CACCAGCGCGGTGAGCCCGTCGTAGACCTGCAGGAAGCCGGCGGTGAGCAGGTCTTTCTCGCGGGAAGGCGCGAGCGCCTGGGTGATGCCTTCGGCACGGCCTTTCGCGTCGAGGCGTGCGAGCGCTTCGTCACGCAGGGCGCTCTTCGCCACCTTCGTGGGGCCCACCACCGGCATGGTCTCGGGCAGCTCGGGGGAGAGGCGGGCGATGGCGAGGGTGCGCTCCACCAGGCTGCGCAGTGACGCGGGATCGGTTTGATTGCTGGTGGCCGAGGCCGAGCGAAGCCCCAGCTGCACCGACAACGACACGCTCAGCTCGTCGTTCTCACCGGCGGTGGTGATCTCATTTCGAGCGAAGCGGGTGTGCGCGCGGTGCGTGGCCCACATCGCGACGGCGGCTGCTGCCTTCGGCTCGAGGCTCTTCACCACGGCCAGCACCGACTTGCCCAACGCGAGGATCTGCTGCTCGGTGATCATCTCAGCTGCCCTTCTTCGACGCGGAGTTGATCACCGACACGCCGCGGAACCGCGCAGGTGGGCAGGAGTGACTGACCGGGTTCGACTGCATCGGCTCTCCCTTGCCGTCATCGAAGGCAGAGCCCATGCGAACGCTGCCCGGGCCTCCGAGCAGGTCGCAGCTCTTCCAGAAGGCGGGCGTGCTCGATTGGTAGCCCACGTCTTTGAGCGAGCGGGTGACCTTGCCCTTCTTCACCTCGAAGAACATCTGGCCGGTGAACTGGAAGTTGTAGCGCTGGTGATCGATCGACCAGCTGCCGGTGCCCACCACGTAGATGCCGTCGTCGGTCGCCTTGATGAGGTCCTGCACCGAGAGCTCCTTCTCGCCGGGCGAAAGCGAGACGTTGGGCATGCGCTGGAAGGGCACGGAGGCGTGGTCTTGCGCGTAGCTGCAACCGCGTGACGCCGTCTCTCCGATCCACCCCGCTTGCTCGCGGGTGGTCTGGTAGCCGACGAACTTTCCCTTCTCGACCAGGTTCCAGCGCTGCGTTCGCACGCCGTCGTCGTCGTAGGCGCAGGTGGCGAGGCCTCCGGGCGTGGTCTTGTCGGCGTAGAGCGTGACGATGGGCGCGGCGTACTGAGTGCCGAGCGTGTCGATGGTGGCGAAGGAAGTGCCCGCCATGTTCGCTTCGTAACCGAGCGCGCGATCGAGCTCGGTGGGGTGGCCGACCGATTCGTGAATGGTGAGCCACAGGTTGCTGGCGTCGAGAATGAGGTCCTTCTTTCCCGGCTCGACGCTCGGCGAGTTGAGCTTCTGAACCGCTTCTTCTGCGACGCGTGTGGTGTCTTCGAGGAAGTGGCTCGACTCGAGGTGTTCCCAGCCAGCCTGCAGCGGCTGGCCATCCCAACTGCGGCTGACGAACTCGCCCGTGGTCGGGTCAATCGCAGTGGCGGAATAGTCGGGGCCGATGCGGGTCTGGCTCTGTTCGATGAGCGACCCATCGGAGGACGCGAAGAGCTTCCACTCGAGGCGGGTGCTCAACGTCGCGTCGCAGAAGTTGATGCCCTTCACCGCGCGGAGTTTTTCGCAGACCGCCAGCAGCAGCTGCGCCTTGTCAGCCACGGGGATCTTGAAGGGATCTTTCGTGAGCGGGGTCTGCCAGACGTCGACGTGGGCGGGGTTGGGGGCGAGCTCGACCTTCTTCGTCACCACCGCAGCGTTCGCTTTGGCCAACTCGCAGGCGACCTGGGCGAGGCGGGCTCCTTCTTTCACGGTGACCAGCGGGGAAGAGGCGAAGCCCCAGGCGCCGTTCACGAGCACTCGCACGCCGACTCCGAAACGTTCGGTGTCGGTGATGGCGTCGACGTGATCGTCACGCACCCGCACGCCTTCGTCACGGCGGCGGTGGATGCGCAGGTCGGCGTAGGACGCCCCGGCTCGTTTTGCCGCGTCGAGCGTCGCGGCGATCACGTTGAGATAGGTCGTGTCGGTGACCAGGCCTCTGGCGTGCGCGAGGGCAGGCGAGAGGGCCAGCGCGGACGCGGCCTGGAGGAGTGAGCGACGGCTGAGTTGCATTTTGTTTTGCCCTCACCCTGACCCTCACCCGAAGGGCGAGGGAAAGAGGTTCAGAAGCCGGCCCAGATGAAGTCGAGCGTCGGCAGGATGTTGTTGCTGCGCACGCGCACCCGATCGCTGAACCCATCGGCCCGGGTGACGACCTGCGTCGCGCCCTGATCGTAGTTGGCGAACAACGCGCCCACCGTGATGCGGCTGTACTGGAAGACCGCGATGTCGAGGCCCAGGTGCGCGGTGAAGATGAACGGAGAAATCGCCGCCACCGGCCCGAGGTTGTTGCCCTGGACGTCCAGGTTTCCCTGCTGACCGGTCAGGTAGAGGTTCACCTCACCGCGCAGCCGCAGGCGCTCACCGAAGGCGTGATCGTACGCGCCCCCAAGCCGACCGCAGAACCCGGTGAGCGGCGCCGCGAAGAGGATCTCCAGGGGTGCCAGGAACGAGTTGATCGGCGTCGCGTTGTTCGGCCCCAGGGGAATTCTCAGCGCGCCATCGACTCGCACCGTGAGCACGTCGTTGGTGAAGAAGTCGCCCGACGCCAGCAGGGCCACGCGCGGAATCAGCATGAAGCCGATGTCGTTGGGGCTGGTCGCCCAGCTCGGGAAGAAGAAGCCCTTCATCAAGCGCATGCCGAAGGTGGGCATCAGCAGCCCCGCTTCCGCCGTCAGCCGCACGCCCATCGGCAGCTCACCCTCGGCCACCGGCGGCTTCAGGATCGCGAAGCGCGCGTCGAGATGCGGCGCGATGAAGAAGAGGATGGGGTTTGCCTGCAGCTCGAACCGATTGTGAAACGCGATGCGCAGCGGGTTGAAGATACCGACGCTGTAGCTGCCGCGATTGCCGACGTCGGCGGTGTCGCGCGCGGGGCGGGGCGTGGCCAGGGCCGTGGTGGCCACCAGCACGAGCAGGAGCGCTCTCACGGCAACCCCCAGGTTCCCACCACCGGTGCGTGATCAGACAACCGCGAAGGATCGCCCACGATGCCTTGCCGCCCCGGTTCCTGCAGCACGTCGGTGTTCGTCCACGACTCGCCCTTGCGGACGAAGAGGTAGTCGAGCGTGCGGTTCCACCGGCCGGCCACGCCTTCGTCATTGACCCCATCGGGGCCGAGCACGGTGTGCGTGAAGAAGGGTTGCTGCGCGGTCTCTCCGATTCCGTAGCGCGCGAGGGGTATGTACGGCTCGAAGTCGTCGTAATACGGCTTCATCACCGACGGCGTGTACGGCGGCTGCTCGTAGTCGGTGCCCTTGCTGCTGGCGCGTTCGTCGATGAACCCCGCCAGGCGCAGCTTACCTTCGCAAGCCTCGGGCGTGCCGGCGTCTGCTTTCTCATCACAGACCGGGGGCAGCTCGTTGAAGTCGCCGCCGATCACCCAGGGCAGCGTCTCTGCCTTCAGCACTTCGTGGATCTGTTGGATCTGCTTCTGCTTGGTGCCGTCGAAGTCGTACGCCTCGGTGTGCACCACGTAGGCCGCGACGGTGCGATCACCGAGATCGATCTCAGCGCGGCCGATGGCGCGCTTGATGTAAAAAGTCGCGGTCAGTCCGTCTTGATCGGTGCGATCGACCTGCCGAATGCGCTCGGCTTTGGTGATGGGGTAGCGAGAGAAGATCGCGTTGCCCAGGGTGATGCGGCCGACCCCTTCCGACGGCACGTAGCGCGCGTTCCACGTCTCATCGAAGGTGCCGTATTGGAGGTTCGTGTTCTCGAGGAGGAAGCGCACCATGTCGATGTACGCGCTGCGCTTGCTGTCGACCTCGATCTCCTCGGCCATGAAGATGTCCGGGTCGTACTCGCGGATGAGCGCGGCGATCTTCGTGAGGCAGTCCGTCGTCTCGGCCTCGGTGAGCTGAACGCGATCGCCCCAGAAGTCGAACCAGAAGTCGACGCGGCAGGCGCCGTACTTGACGTTCCACGCCATCACCTTGAGGCCCGTGGGGTTCGCGACGGGAGTGGGGTGCTCGGCGTTCGCCTTGTAGCGAGGCACTTCTTCCCGCGTGAAGTTCATCGGGTCGGCCACCCACTCACAGGAGGCCAGTAACGGGAGCAACAGCAGGAGCTTTCGCATCGCGAGCGCATGGTACCGCCGCCCGCAGGGTCAAGTGACGAAAGTCTCCTCTGGGAGACCGTTGAAGAAGGTCCCCGACCGGTCCCCCCCGAGCGAAGTCGAGGGGGTCACCTGCCGCGCGGCGCAGAGGTGGCATCTCGACTGCGCTCGATGCGAACGGTGGGTCTGTTCCTTCGGACGAAATCGCCGGCGAAGCCGGTCCCCTGTGGGCTCGCGATTTCATCAA
>JBKJSE010000354.1:0-2824 GCA_046595925.1 Archangium sp.
CTGGATGCCGTTGCGCGCGCTGTCGCCAACGCTATTCAGAGAAGCCGAGGAGCCTGAACGATGGTCAACGCTGCCGTGCTGGTGCTCAACCGTCACTATCAACCGGTGCATGTCACCAACGTGAAGCGTGCCTTCTCGTTGCTGTACCAGGGCGTCGCCCGCGCCATCGACGAGCAGTATCGGCTGTACGACTTCTCCGATTGGTTCGCGCTCTCGGCGGCCATCGAAGAAGAAGACTCGATTCGCACCATCAACCGCCGCATTCGCATTCCGCGCGTGCTGGTGCTGACCGCCTTCGAGAAGTTGCCCCGGGTCAGGGTCCGGTTTTCCCGCCTCAACATCTACGCGCGCGACGAAGACACCTGCCAGTACTGCGGCCGCAAGCGGAAGAGGGCCGACCTGAATCTGGACCACGTCATTCCCCGCTCGCAGGGGGGCAAGACCTGCTGGGAAAACGTCGTCTGCTCGTGCATCGAGTGCAACCTGCGCAAGGGTGGCCGCACGCCGGCGCAGGCGGGCATCAAGCTGCTCCGCGAGCCCATTCGCCCCCGCTGGACCCCGCTGCTGCGCGGCTCGCCCGTCAAAGGCGCCCACCGCGCGTGGTTACCGTTTCTCAATCTGACGGATGCGTCGTATTGGAACGTGGAGCTCGAACAAGAGTGATCCATGGGAAACCCACTAGAAGCTGAAGTCATCGAACTGCCTCGGCCCCGAGCGCCGGCTGCCAGGAAAGCACGCGCTCGCCGGGTGATCGCCATGGGGGGCGGGAAGGGTGGCATTGGGAAGTCGCTGCTCTCGGCCAACCTGGGCATCGCCCTGGCTCGGCGGGGCGCGAAGGTGGTGTTGGTCGATCTCGACCTGGGTGGCGCCAACCTGCACACCTGCCTCGGCGTGGCTCAGCCCCGGGTGACGCTTTCGGACTTCATCGATCGCAAGGTGACGAACCTCGAAGACGTGCTGGTGCCGACGCCCTTCGAGCGGCTCTCCCTGGTCTCGGGCGCGATGGACGGCCTCGACGCGGCCAACCCGCGCCACGCTCAGAAGTCGAAGCTGATTCGCAACCTGCGAATGCTCGACGTCGACTACGTGCTGCTCGACCTCGGCGCCGGCACCGCGTTCAACGTGCTCGATTTCTTCCTCGTCGCCGACACCGGCATCGTGGTGATGCTCCCCGAGCCGACGTCGATCGAGAACGCGTACCGCTTCATCAAGGCGGCGTTCTTCCGGCGGCTGCAGGCGATCGCTCCCGATGACGACTTCGCGCAGTTGGTGGGCCAGGCGCTCGCGCCTCGCGACGGCAGGCTCGGCCGCACGCCGTGGGAAGTGGTGGCTGATCTGCGCGCGAAGGAACCCGAGAAGGCGGCCCGCCTCGAGCAGGCCCTGGGTGGTTTTCGCCCCCTGGTGATCGTCAACCAGGCGCGCACCCGCGCCGACTTCGACGTGGGCCCCACCGTGGCCGCAGCGTGGAAGAAGTTCTTCGGGCTCGAGTTGGGTTACCTCGGAGCGGTCAATCACGATGACGCTGTGTGGCAGGCCGTCAGGGCCCGGCGCTCGTTGCTCGACATGTTCCCGGACAGCGGGGCCGCCAGTGGCGTGTTGCGCGTGGCCGAAAACCTGATTGCATTGGAACGGTGAAGTCGTTCCAGGCACAGACGCACTACGAGGTGCTCGAGATCTCCGTCGGCGCGAGCTCCGCCGAGGTACGGGGCGCTCACGAGCGGCTCGTGCGGTTGTATGCGGAGGATCAGGCGGCCCTGTATGGGCTCGTCGACCCCGCTCATTCGGCGGCGCTGCGCACCCGGTTGGATGAGGCGCTCGAGGTGCTCGCAGATGATGAGCTTCGTGAGCTGTATGACTCGGAGATCGGGCTTCCGCCTCGCGTCGTGAAGGTGGCGGTTGCTGCTCCTCGCGCTTCGGCTCCGGTGCTCGCGCTGGCTCCTCCCATTCCTCGCGCCCCTCACCCCAACCCGCTCCCGAAGGCAGAGGGAGCAGTGGCGGCGACTGGCTTTGGTTCGTTCTCGTACGTGACGCCCGGTGCTGCGCCTCCGCCCAGTCAGCCGGCCTCGTACACCTATGCGGTGGTGCCGCCCCCTCTGATGGTCGTGCCGGTGCCCGCACGCATTCTCGCCGCGCCCACGCTCGAGCCCAGCCAGCTCGCGCTCGACGTCTCGCCGGGCGTGCCTTCCTGGGGGGCCAGGGCGGTCGAGGCTGCGCCGCCTCCGCTGCCGGCTCCGGTGGTTGAGGAAGCGGTTGCCGAGCCCCCGCCGCCCGCCCCAGAGCCGGAGAAGCCGGCCCCCATTCCTGAGGTGCCTCCCATGCCCATCCTGGGGGATGACGTGCAGGTGGCGATCGTACCGGCCCGCGCCACTCCAGCCCGTGAGTTTCGGCTGGAGCAACGGCCCCGCCCCTACGAGATCCCCGAGGGGGTGGAGATCAACGGCGATCTCCTCAAGCAGGTGCGCATGGCCAAGGGGTTGTCGCTGGTCCAGGTCGCGGATCGCACCCGAATTGGCGTCAAACACCTCGAAAACGTCGAGGGCGACCGGTACGACGCCTTGCCCGCCGCCGTGTATTTGAGAGGTATTTTGATGAACCTGGCGAGGGAACTGGGCCTGGATGGGCTTAGAGTCTCGCGCAGTTACCTGACCTTCGTCGAAGCGCATCGGTCGAAAGGTTGACCCCTCCACCGCGCAGCACTACGAAATTACACCGATGACTGAAGAAGAACGAACGAAGGCGATGCGTTTGGCTCGGGCCATTGCTTCAGACATCTCGCTCTACAACGAGCAGAAGATCGTCCGAGGCATCGAGCAGGACAACCTGT
>JBKJSE010000005.1:0-6309 GCA_046595925.1 Archangium sp.
TCCCCTGCTCGGGGGGAACGGTGCTGTTCCTTAGGAGCGCAGTCGAGGGAGTACCTCTGCTTCGAGCGGGCAGTGACCCCTCGACTGCGCTCGGGGGGACCGGTGGGTTCTCAATTCCTACATCGCCAGGCCGGTGACTACTGCTTGGCGTCGAGGGCTTTGAGCTCTTCGAAGCCGGGCAGCTGCGAGAGATCGGGCACGATGATGATCTCGATGCGCCGGTTCTGCGCCTTGCTTTCCTTCGAGTCGTTCGAGGCCACGGGGCGGGTCTCGGCGAACGAGGCGGCCGAGATGCGTTCGCTGGGTAAGCCTGCCTCGACCATCGACTTGAGCACCGTGATGGCGCGTGACGAGGCGAGCTCCCAGTTGCTCGGGTACTGCGCCGACGCGATGGGCACGTTGTCGGTGTGGCCTTCGACCTGAAAACCACGCCGGGGGATCGAGGCCAGCACCTGGCCGACCTCTGCGATCGCCGCCTTGCCTTCCTTCGAGAGGCTGGCCGAGCCCGACGCGAAGAGGATGTCGGTCGCCAGCACCACCACCATGCGACCCTCGACGATCTTCACCTTGAGCTTGCCGGCGTCGATCAGGCTGCGGAACCGGGCGATCAGGTTCTTGAACTCGGCGATGCGGCCCTCGGCCTCGGCGCGGCGCTTTTCGAGCTCGGCGAGCGCGCGGGTCATGTCTTCCACCGATGACTGCAGGCGGCTCTTGTCCTTGGTGATCGCGGCCATGTCGGCGTGCAGCTTGTCGATGCGGGCGCTCAGATCTTTCGCCTTTTCCTGCTCATCGATGACCTGGGCCTCGAGCGACTGCTTGTCGGCCGCCAAACGCCGCTGCTTCGCGTCCAGCTCGGCGAGGGCCTTGTTCTTCTCCTCGAGGGTGGCCTCGAGCCCGTCGCGCTCGGTCTGCAAGGCGTCGAAGGTCTTCTGGGTCACGCAAGCCAGCGGGGAGAGCAGGAGCAGGATCAGGAGGCGTCGCATGGCGGGCATGGTGCCACACACCTCGGCTGGTTCAACCGGGGCCTGCGATGGGAATAGCCTGTAACGCTCTATGGATCCTCTGGAGCGAATCGCGAAGCTGCTCGACGACGAGTCACCTCGAAAACGCATCGCCGCCGCGGTGGTGCTCGGCGAGCTCAAGGTCAAAGACCCGGGCGTGGTGGCTCGGCTGATCGCCATGGCGAAGGATCCCATCGATGCGTACGCCGAAGCAGGCGTCGAGGCGCTGGGCCACATTCGCGCGGTCAAGGCGCTGCCGGTGTTGTTCGACTCGCTTTCGCGCGGCAAGGAGCTGCAGCTCAGGGCCCGCGCCGCGATCTCTGCGCTCGGCGAAGACGCGCTGCCCGAGCTCCGCGCGCGGTTGGTGAACGCCACGCCCGAGGTGCGCGCGGTGCTCTCGCAGCTGCTGCCCGCGGTCGGGGGTGCGCAGAGCTTCGAGCTGGCGCTGGAAGGGCTGCGCGCTCAACCGTGGGATGCGATCAACAAGGTCGCGCTGTCGGTGCGCCAGGAAGCGCGCAGCATGAGCGAGGCCGAACGGCGCGTGATGAAGACGCAGTGCGAGAAGTTCCTGGCGAAGAAGAAGTCAGCCGACGACGAACCCGCGGTGCGCGGCATCATCAAGATCCTCGGCTTTCTCGAACTCGCCGAGACGCAAGAGCTGATCATCACCTACCTGGGCCCCCAGCAGCCTCCCGCGATTCGCATGGAGGCCACCACCGCGCTGCGGTTCGCGCTCGCCCGGGGGCCGTCGAAGAAGGCGCTGCGGCGGTTGATGGCGCTGCTGCTCGACGCCGATCCGCTCGTCGGCCGCGCCGCGCGTGACTCGCTGACGGTGCTCAAGATCGGCGCCGAGTTCTCCGACGAGCTCGCCGAGCTCTGCGCCTCGGAGATCGGTGAGGTCGCGCTCTGGGCCATCGGCCACCTGGGCTCGTTGGCGGTCAGCGAGAAGGGCGCGGCTGGAAAGCTCGCGGCCAGGACGCTGCTCCCCGTGGCGCGCAGTGCCGAGCGGGCGCGTGCGGAGGCCGCCTCGAAGGTGCTCGCGCAGCTTCCAGGTGGTGACTCGTTGCTGGCCGAAGCGCTCTGCGAGGCGGAAGACGAGACGGGCGCGCAGGTGCTGGCCGACGTGCTGGCGCCGCTCTCCCCCGCGCTGGGCAAGAAGGACGTGAAGCGGCTGCTCGAGGCCGGTGGAAAGAACCTCACCAAGCATCTGGCGGTGGCGCGTAAGCAGCTCGAGCCGGTGCGCGCGGCCGACCCTGAAGCGTGGGCCGAGGTGCTCCGCGAAAAGGCGAAGTCGCTGCAGAAGAAGGACCCCGCGCGGGCCGAGGCGATTGGTCAACTGCTTGGCCGCTCGATGGTGGCCACGACGGCGGACCGTTTCGGGCTGGTGGTGCAGCAGCTCACGCACTCCAGCCTCGATCCGCACCCGCGGGCGCGCCAACGCGATCCGTCGCTGGCCGAGCTGGAGAAGCTCCACAAGGAGGGCTTCAAGTTGGGCGACGCGCTGGCCAGGGACAAGAAGGTCACCGACGAGGCGCGCTACTACGTGGGCGTGCACTTCGCAGAGAAGCCGCTGTTCGAGTTGAAGAACCTCGGCGCTGAGATCCTCGAGGGTCTGGCGGTTGGAAAGACGAAGATCGCCAGGGCGGCGAAGAACAAGCTCAAGCTGCTCCAACTGTGACTCGCAGGGTGATCGAAAACAGCCAAAGGACACCGATCCTCCCGAGAGGGTTGGCCGAAATACGAATTGAGAACCCACCGTTCCCCCCGAGCGAAGTCGAGGGCTCACCTGCCGCGCGGCGCAGAGGTGGCCTCTCGACTGCGCTCGATGCGAACGGGGGGTCTGTTCCGTCGGACGAAATCGCCGACGAAGCCGGTCCCCTGCTCCTAAGGAACGGTGTGCGCTTCCTATTTCGATCAAGCCGGTGGTGGTGTTCCTGAGGAGCGGTGTTGACTGTCCACCCCACTGGAGCGCGACCGCCCCATGAAGCCCGCCTCAAACGAGCGGAATGCCAGCGCCTTTCCATGGTCCGACCCTTGCGAAAGGAGCCGCCGTGCGACGAGCGATCCCCATGTTCCTCCTGGCAGCAGGGTGCACAGGCATCGTCTCGGGACCGCCGCTTTTCACGTTGAGCACCAACGACGCAGCGCAGGTCGCGACCTCGGGGCTGCGACGTCTCTCACGCGTCGAGCTCGATGCCACGGTGCGCGAGCTGCTGAGCGACGACCAGGGGCGCGCGCGACGGTTGCTTCCCGCCGACTCGACTGATCCATTCGACAACGACTACCGGCTGCAGACCGCTTCTGGCGCGCTGGTCGAAGCGGCCGAAGCGCTCGCCGTCGAGCTCTCTGACGTCGCGCTGCTCGACCCGCAACAGCGCGCCCGCCTGCTTCCGTGTCAGCCGACGGGGCCGTCCGATGCAGGTTGCCTGCGCGTCTTCATCGAGACCTTCGGCCGCCGCGCCTTTCGTCGCCCGTTGCTGCAGGAAGAAGTCGACCGCTTCATGGCGCTCCAGCCCTACGCCGTCGAAGCGGCTGACTTCGACTTCGGAGTGAAGCTCGTCATTCGCGCGATGATTCAGCACCCCGCGTTCCTCTACCGCGTCGAGCTGGGTGAGCCGGTCAGCGGGCAGGCAGGCCTCTTCAAGCTGACCCGCTACGAGCTCGCCACGCGGTTGTCCTACTTCCTGGTGGGCACCACGCCGGCCGACTGGCTGCTCGATGAAGCCGGCTCGGGTGGGCTCGACGGGAAAGAGGGCGTGGCGTCGGCCTCGAAGCGGCTGCTCGCCGACCCGCTCGCGCGTGAGCAGATCGAACGGTTCCACGCGTTGTGGCTGGGCTACCACCGGCTGCCGCACCCGTTGCCGCTCACGCAGGCCATGCAGCAAGAGAGCGACGCGTTGGTCGACCGCGTGGTCTTCACCGAAGGGAGCGACTACTTCACCCTGTTCACCTCGAGCGACTCGTTCGTGAACTCCACGCTCGCCACGCAGTACGGCATCACGAACTTCGCAGGCGGCACCGGCTTCCAGTGGACGCCGTACGGGAGCACGCCGCGCAAGGGGCTGCTGTCGCATGGCTCGGTGCTCTCGCAGGGCGCGAAGTTCGCCGACACCAGCCCCACGCAGCGCGGCATCTTCGTGCGCAACCGGTTGCTGTGTCAGGAGATCCCGCCGCCTCCTCCTGGAGTGAACGCTGATCAACCGCCCACCTCGACCTCACCCTGTAAGAAGGATCGCTACTCGGCTCACGCGAGTGGCGGCGGCTGCAAGGGCTGTCACGACAGCATCGACCCCATCGGCTTCGGGCTGGAGCGTTTCGATCGCGAAGGCCGGTACCGCACCACCGATGACGGTCTGCCCAACTGCCCCATCGAAGGCGCGGGCAGCGTGATCGGCGCGCCCGCGGGCGACCTCTCGTTCTCCGGGCCCGATGGTCTGGCCGATGCGTTGATCGCGAGCGGAGCCTTCGAGCGCTGCGTCGTGACGCAGGTGTTCCGCTTCTCGCAAGGCCGCCGCGAAGAGGGCCTCGACGTGCCTGCGATTCTCGAGCGCACGGAGCAGTTCAAGGCGGGGCAGCGCAACTTTCAGGCGCTGCTGCTCGACGTGGTCACTGACGAGACGTTCGCCTTCCGGCGCGAAGAGGAGGTGCGGTGATGGGTACGCGACTGAGCCGGCGTCATCTCCTGCGAGGGCTGGGCGGGGCTGCGGTGGGCTTGCCGTTGCTCGAGATCATGTTGGACGGCAAGGCGTTCGCGCAGGCCGCTCCGGTGCCACCCAGGCGCTACCTCGTCTTCTTCGATGGCCAGTCGATGGGCGCCGACGGAGATCCGCTCGACAACGACTTCGTGCCCAACACGGTGGGTCGGAACTACGATCTCAAGTCGGCCATCGCGCCGCTCGGAGCGCTCAAGAGTGAAGTGTCGGTCATCTCGGGGCTCAAGATTCCCTGGGCCGCGGAGAACGGTGGAACGATTCCCGCGGGAGGCCGGCGTGATGGGTTTCACGTCTCGACGCTCTCGCCGCTGTTGGCGGGCGTGCGGTCACCGACGGGCACGACGTCGGGCGGCCCGACTTCTGATCAGCTGGTGGCCAACGCGATCGCGGGGAGCACGGCGTTCCCGTCGCTGACGTACCGCGTGCAGGCCGATTGGTACCTCTCGGTCTCGGCGGCGTACGGCCGCGACATGATCTCGTACAAGACCGACTCGAGCGGGCGCGTGGTGGCGGTGCCTCCGCAGACCAGCCCGCGTCAGGCGTGGCAGGCGCTGTTCTCGAACTTCACGCCGTCGGGCCTCGATGACGCCGCCCGGCGGAAGCTCGAGCTGGAGCTGCGCAGCCGCCGCAGTGTGCTCGACCTGGTGCGCGGCGATACCGAGAAGCTGGTTCCGAAGCTGGGCACGATGGATCGGCAGCGGTTGCAGCGGCACTTGGATGAGCTGCGTGATCTCGAGCGGCGCGTTGCCACCATCGCGCCTCCGCAGACTTCGTCGTGCATGCGGCCCACTGATCCCGGCGCGGACCCCACGGTGGGTACGCCGCAGGGCAACAACGGCACCGACAACACGTATGCGCAGAACCTCGGTTACTCGGATGAAGAGGCGCGCGCGAACCTGTTCGTCGACCTGATTCACCTGGCGATGGTGTGCGATCTCACCCGCGTCGCGTCGTTGCAGATGACGATGTTCCAGTCACACCTCAACATGTACGCGCTCACCGGGCAGGCGACGGACTGTCATGAGCTGGGTCATGGCGGTGTTCCGGGCGGCACGATGGCGTTGTCGAAGGGCATCGCGTGGCACGTGAAGCACTTCACGCGGCTGGTGCAGAAGTTCAAAGACACCCCGGAAGGGAACGGCTCGATGCTCGACAACAGCGCGATGCTGTACCTGCTCGAGGGCGGTCACGGGTGGGATCCCGAAGGCGTGCGCGACGACAGCTCGCACTCGACGGAGAACATGGCGTGCCTGCTCGCGGGGCGCGCGGGTGGGTTGTCGCCGGGACAGCACGTCGTCGCGGCGGGGAAACATCCGGCGAACGTGCTCGTCACGGCCATGAAGGCCGTGGGGGTGAACACGGATCAGCTGGGTGAAGTCAGTGGAGACATCCCCGAGCTTCGGACTGCGTAGGAAGAGGCGACTGCTCACCGGGTTGGCTGAAATAGGAATTGAGAACCCCACCGGTCCCCCCGAGCGAAGTCGAGGGGTCACCTGGTGTGTCCAGCATGGACGTGGATAGGAGGTGAAAGTCCTCTGGGGGAGCCGGTCGTAGCGACCCCGAGCAACCGCAAGGTGGAAAAGCCGGGAGACCGG
>JBKJSE010000362.1:0-5538 GCA_046595925.1 Archangium sp.
AGAACTTGATCAGCCGGGCACGCGGTGCTCGAACCACTGCAGCTTTCAGGCGCATCACAGGGCCCGGCTGCGCCGCGGCAAACCGTCGCCGGAGTCGCGAGCGAATCGACGGGGCACACCGGCCCCGCGCCGCTGCAGTTCTCGGCCACGTCGCACACCCCGTTTTGCGCTCTGCACTGAGTCGAAGAGGGCTGGAATCCATCCGCCGGACAAGCCGCCGACGACCCGCTGCAACTCTCTGCGACGTCACAGGTTCCGGCAACTGCCCGGCAGACCACGGCACCCATGAACGAGTCACCGGGGCACTGCACCGCGGAGCCCGTGCAGAACTCGGCGACGTCGCAGGTCCCAGCGGCAGGGCGACAGTTCGTGGTGTTGGGCGAGAGTGCATTCGCAGGGCACTGCGCGCTCGAGCCCGTACAGTTCTCTGCCGGATCGCAGTTGCCACCCGACGCCCGGCACACGGTCGAAGCCGGTGACAGTGCGTCACCCGGACACACGCCCGACGAGCCCGTGCAGCGCTCTTCTACATCGCACTGCCCCGTCGACGCGCGGCAGACGGTAGTGGCTGGCTCCAACGAATCAGGGCACGCGCCCGAGGTGCCATTGCAGGTGTCGGCGATGTCGCAGCCGCCGGTGCTGGCGCGACACTGCGTGCCTCCAGAACTCAGCAAATCGGCCGGACACGCCGAGCCCGAGCCCGTGCACGTCTCAGCGGGATCGCACAGGCCCGTCGATGCGCGGCAGACGGCGCTCGTCGGTGCAAGGGAGTCCGACGGGCAGCCCGCGGACGTTCCGTCACATCGCTCGTCGGGGTCGCAGGCGCCGCTCGATGCGCGGCACACGGTGTTCGCCACCTCGAGGGCATCGGGACAATCGAAGGCAGTGCCGTCGCAGAAGTCAGGCAAATCGCAGGTGCCCGCGGCCGCGCGACACTGAAACGAATTGTCGCGTTTGGCATCGGCAGGGCAGAACCCTTGAGCGCTGCAGGTCTCAGCGAGATCGCAGGGGCCGGCCGCCGCGCGACACTCGGTGTTCGGAGTGCACAACGTGCCGCCGCCGCCGCCTCCTCCTCCGCCCGTGCCCGCGTCTCCGGGGCCCGCGTCGGTCGTGGTCGAACCGCCGCCACCACCGCCCGCTGAACCACCGCCGCCGCCAGCACCCGCGTCACGTTCCGGCACGCAGTACTCAGTCATCGGGTCGCAGACGGTGCCAGGCAGGCACTCTTCGAAGCAGCTTCGTTGCCGAATCGGCGGTGAACAACCCACCATCATGAGCAACACCACGACCACCCCCTGGCGGTTTGTCATGGTTCGTCCTTACGCCAAGAGGCGTTGGCGCCGCTACTTCCCCGCGATGTACGGAGCCGACGAGAAGAACAGCCGGCACACCAGCAACGCGCCCACGGGGCCTGCGAAGTCAGCCACCAGGCAGGCGGCCAGCGTGTGACGCAGCGCCTTGACCTGCACTGCTCCGAAGTAGAGCGCGAGCACGTAGAAGGTGGTCTCGGTGCTGCCATTGAGCACCGAGAGCAGGTAGCCGACGAACGAGTCGGGACCATAGGCCTTGAGTCCTTCGCCCATCACGCCCAGCGCGCCGCTGCCCGAGAGCGGGCGGATGAGCGCCATCGGCAGCGCTTCCGGGGGGAACCCAATCGGAGCGACGATCGGCGAGAGCACGCTCACCAGGAACTCCATCGCACCCGAAGCGCGGAACATGCCGATCGAGACCAGCACGCCGACGAGAAACGGAATGATCGACACCACGGTCTGAAAGCCGTCTTTCGCCGCGGCGATGAACGCTTCGTAGACCTTCACCTGCCGGCCGAAGCCGAGCGTGACGATGGTGAGGATCAGCAACGGGAGCAGCCAATCGGACAAGATTCCGCGGGTGAGATCGAACGCGCTCTCTGAGGCGGGGGACTTCATGACGTGGCTGACGAGCGCGAACACCACGGTCGCTCCGATCGACGCAGCGACGAGCTGACGCCACACCGGCGTCTTCGGCGCGACGGCCGCCAGCGCTTCCGCCTTCTCGAGCGCGGTGGCGTCGGGGGCCTTCAGCTTCGAAGCGTCGATCTCCACGGCGCCATACCGATCCATCGAGAAGAGCTTGCGGCGCTCGAGCAGCTTGCAGGCGAGCACGGCGAAGAAGGTGCTGAACGAGGCGGCCAGCAGCGTGGGCACGATGATACCGGCGGGATCCTTCGAGCCGACCGAGGCGCGTACGCTGATCACCGTGAGGGGCAGGGCGATGCACGAGGTGTTGATGGCGAGGAACAAGGCCATCGAGTTGGTGGCGACGCCCTTTTGCTGGTTGAGCTTGTCGAGCTCCTGCATGGCCTTGAGGCCGAAGGGCGTCGCGGCGTTGCCCAGGCCCAGCACGTTCGCGGCGAGGTTGAGGATCATCGCGCCCATCGCAGGGTGATCAGGCGGCACTTCGGGAAACAGGCGGCTCATCACGGGCCGCAGGAAGTTCGCCAGCGAGCGGAGCAGCCCCGCTTCACGCAGCACGCCGACCAACCCCAGCCACAACGTCATCTGCCCGATGAGGCCGATGGCGAGCTCGACCGCTGACTTGGCCGACATCACCGTGGCCTGGGTGAGCTTCGGCATGGTGCCGTTGAAGGCCGCCGTCAGCACCGAGACGACTATCAACGCGAGGAAGACCCAGTTCACCCCGGCATCCCACGGCAGCCGCGCGAAAAGACCAGTTTTCTGACACCCTGCACCCATGTCTGAATTTCCCTCGGAGGCGTGGTGCCAGATGGCGATCCGCCTGCTGAACGAGGATCCCGACGCGGCTGGTGCCGCCGAGGGTTGGGACGGCGATTTCGGAGTGGTGATCGATCGCGAAGCGGGTGCGATCGGCATCGCCATCGGCGCGCCGGTGAACGGCAGGTTGCCCGCGCCGCGCTTCCTTTCAGCCGAGGCCGTCGAGGCCGCCCAACCCCGTTTTTTTGCCAGGGCCAGTCAGGCCGACTGGTGGGCTTTGATCGAGGGGGGGCTGGATCCGATCGCGGCCATCGTGCAGAAGCGACTCATCGCGCGGGGTGATCTTTCGCCTGTGATCGCGCGACTGCAGTACCGCGGGCTGGCAGAACGCTGGCTCGAACGGATTCGAGAGCAGTAACCGGGGGATGCCATGGGCATTGCGAGCAAGCTGAAGCAGCGAGCGTTGGGTTTTGGTCAGAAGGCCATGGAGCGCCTCTTCTCCGACGAAAAGCGCGCCCAGAAAGTGGTCGAAGCGCTCGGGAAGGCGCAGCAGGCCAAGAAGAGCCTCGACTCGACGCAGCGGGTGGTGATGCACCAGCTCAACTTCGCCACCAAGCAGGACTTCAAGGACCTCGGCCGGCAGCTCTCAGGCCTCAAGAAGCGCCTGCGTTCTCTCGACGACAAGCTCGAAGCTCTCTGAGTCAGTTTGCAGACGTTGGCTTCGTCCTTGACTGCCTCGGAACTGCGTGGCACTTACGCGCGGCTTCTGGGCACATAGCTCAGCGGTAGAGCATCGCCTTCACACGGCGGGGGTCCCAGGTTCGAAACCTGGTGTGCCCACAGAAGTGCAGCACTTCGACCCCTCGGGAAACCGAGGGGTTTTTTACTTTCGAACGGCACCTGCGCTCTCGAACCCCGCCTGGCGGTGAGCTCGTTCGTTTGTTCGCTTGATTGCGCCAGATCAAGCCCCGCGGTCGCTCACTCCAGTATCCGCAGGCCGTGCAAACCGACGCCGAGCTCTTCTACACGCCGGGGAAACCCAACCTGGGCCCCGCCTGGATCACCACCGAAAACCCTGCCTCCAGGCGGTACGCCAAGCCGGCGAAGCTGATCGAGAACCCCGACGCCGTCGTGATCGGCACGGGCATTGGTGGCCTGTCCATCGCCAGCAGCCTGGCCCAGAAGAAGGGCATGAAAGTGCTGATGCTCGAGCACCAGAAGGTGCCGGGCGGCTCGACCCACTGCCACGAGCTGGACGGGTTCGAGTTCAACAGCGGGGTGGACTCCATCGGCGACATGGATCCTCGGGTGGGCCGGGGACTGTTCCGGGCCACCGCTGACTTCATCACCGGGGGGCAACTGCAGTGGGCGAAGATGCCCGACGCGCACGAGACCTGCACTTTCGGAGACGACACCTACGACTGGTTCTCCTCACCCGAGCGGAACATCGAGTGGGTCGAGCGGATGTTCCCCGGCGAGGGTGACGTGCGCGGGTACTACAAGCTGGAGGACCAGATTCAGTTCGACGCCTGGTCGTGGGCGATCACCAAGCTGGCGCCCTCCTGGCTGCCGGAGTCCCTGCGCGAGCGCTTCTACGCGACGCTGGGCGGCAAGTGGCGCAAGTACATGCATCGCAAGACGGCCAACGTGTTCATGAACGAGCTGGGGTTCTCCAAGCGCCTGGCGGCAATTTTCTCGTACATGTACGGCAACCACGGGCGCACACCGCAGCACTCGCCCTTCGCCTTCCACTCGGCCAACCTCTACCACTACCGCCACGGGGCCTATTACCCGGTGGGCGGGCCCTCGCAGATCGCCAACTGCGTGATCCCCATCGTGGAGGGCGCGGGCGGCCAACTGGCCGTCTCCACCCCGGTAGAGCAGATCCTGGTGGAGCACGGGCGCACGGTGGGGGTGCGGGTCGCTGGCGGACAGGAGATTCGTTCGAAGCTGGTGGTGAGCGACGCTTCCGCCTGGGTCACCTTCATGGAGTTGTTGCCCGAAGCCGAGCGGCTCAAGCACGGCTTCGCTGAGCGCTTCGCGCAGACCGGCCCCAGCCCGGCCATGTGCTACCTCTTCCTCGGCTACGACGAGGCGATCGATCTTCCCAGGCACATCATCTGGCACATGCCGTCGTACGAAGGGGTCGACCCGTACGATCTCGACGCCTCGGACATGATCTACAAGGGCCAGATGCGCTTCGAGGGCATGGGCGGCTATCTGCTCAGCCCGTCCGCGCGCGATCCCGTCTACCGCGAGCGCTGCCCGGGAAAGTCCACCGTCACCGTGCTGGCTGAGGCGCCCGCGGCGTGGGTGAAGCGATACCGCGAAGATCCCTCCTTCCGCCCCGGCTTCGACCAGGGGGTCAAAGAGAACATGCTCAAGCTGGTGCACCGGCACATGCCGATGCTCGAGAAGAAGACGCCCACCTCGGTGCACGTAGGCGTGCCGGTAGGCTGCAACCCGCGCGCATGGGGCGGCGGCTCGCTGGGCATCGAGCCTTCCTGTGAGCACTTCACGCGCGACACCCACTGGCTGCGGCCCAGGACGCCCATCGACGGGCTGTGGCTGACGGGCCAGGACTCGTTCTCAGCCGGCGTGTGCGGGGCGATGGTCAGCGGCTCGCTGACCTACTCGGCGATCACCGGCGACTGGTTGTTCATGCTCGACAACCGCTTCTGACGCTCCCTGTTGACCTCCCCCCCCTAACGAAGAAGGCACCGTGGATCTCCTCACCGCATTGAGCAACAAGTCGGACTATTCGAAGACGCAGCTGCAGTTGATCGTCGGCGCCTGGGTGATGAGCGCGATGGTCGAGGGCAAG
>JBKJSE010000423.1:0-11745 GCA_046595925.1 Archangium sp.
CCTTCCGCTGGCGATTCCTCCGCTGAAGTTGCTCTTCCATCAGACCGGCTCTGCGTTGAACGCGGCGCTGGCAGGCACGGCGCGCCTGCAGTTGATCTTCGGACTCCTCTTTGCCGCGGGACTCACTCAATGAAGCTCGAGATCGAGCCCTTCACGCTCTGGCTCAAGAAGCCCATTCAGACGGCCCGTGGGCCGATGGATGAACGCGTGGGCTTCAAGGTCGCCTTCGTCGCACAGGGTGTGCGCGGTCGTGGTGATGCGATGCCGATGGCTTCGTTCGGCACCGAGACACCCGAGGCTGCGCTCGCGGCGTTGCAGCGCTTCGAAGTCGCGAAGACGCCCGACACGGTGGAAGAGATCGCTCAGGCCATCGAAGGTCTCGCCTCGACCCCGGCGGCGCGCCACGCAGCAGAATGCGCGTTGCTCGAGCACCTCGCCTTGCGCAAGGGCGTGCTGGTCGCGACGTTGCTCGGGCCGGTGCTCCGTTCACACTTCGTGGTCAACGCGCTGCTCGAAGGCGACGACGCCGCGGGGCTCGCTGCTTCGGCAGAGCGCGCGGTGCGTGAAGGCTTCCGCGTGGTGAAGCTGAAAGTCGCGGCGCGCCCGTTGGCCATCGAGGCGCAGCGGCTGCTCGCGGTTCGCCGTGCGGTTGGCCCGAACGTGCAGATTCGCATCGACGCGAATGGTGGCTGGAGTGAAGCCACCGCCCGCTCGGCGCTGCGTGGGCTCGAAGCGCTCGGTCTCGAAGTGTGTGAGCAGCCTGTCTCGCCGAACGACGTCGAAGGGCTCCGACGGCTGCGTCACCTGACGCCGTGCCGGATCGCGGCGGACGAGACGATGCTGTTGTCGAACGTGCTGCCCCGGTTGCTCGAGAAGGATCCGCGCGCGGCTGCAGACGTGGTGGTGCTCAAGCCGGCGGCGCTCGGAGGACTCGTGCGGTCACTGGCGGTCGCGCAGCAGGCGCATGATTCAGGTGTGAGCGCGTACGTGACGACCCTGATGGACGGGCCGATCGCGCGCGCGGCGGCCTCACATCTGGCGGCCGTTCTGCCGAGCGCAAACTGGGCTCACGGGCTCTCCACGGTCGAGTTGTTCCAGGGAATGCACCCTGACCCCTTCACGCCGTTCGAGGGCGAGATCACGCTCCCGCAGGCGACGGGGTGGGGCGTTCCGTGAATCGTGAGTGCCCTGTGGCGCTGTCGGCCCGGGCGCGCCCCGATGCGGCCGCGCTGATCTTCGAAGGCCGCACGTGGACCTGGGCCGACGCGGATCGTGAAGTGAGCGCGTTGGCTGCGTCGCTCGACGTGAACGCAGGTGATCGGGTCGCGGTGCGCGCGTGGAACTGTCCCGAGCTCGCGTGGCTGTTCTTCGCGGCTTCACGGCGCGGTGCGGTGTTCGTTCCGTTGAACGCACGACTCACGAATCACGAGCTCGCGCCGTTGCTCGAGCGCCTCGACGCGAAGATCTCATTCGGAGATCTCCCCGGCGCGCGCGCTCTCTCTGTCTCCCTCTCCCTTCGGGAGAGGGTCGAGGTGAGGGCCGAACCGCTTGACCCCTCAGCCGTCGCTGCAGCGCTCTTCACCTCGGGCACCACCGGCGCGGCCAAGCTGGTCGAGCTGACCCACGCCAACTTCACCGCCTCAGCGCGCGCGAACGCCGAACGAATCGGTGGAGAACCCACGCAACGCTGGCTCGGCACGCTGCCGCTCTTTCACGTCGGCGGGCTGGCGATGCTCTACCGCTGCGCGCTCTACGGGGCCTCGATCGCCCTCGAGGCGAACTTCGACGCCGCGCGCGCCTGTGCCGCGATGGACGAAGGCGTGACCCACGTGAGCCTGGTACCCACGATGTTGGAGCGCGTGCTCGAGGTGCGAGGCGCTCGTCCGTTCACCGGCGTGAAGGCCGCGCTGATCGGCGGCGGCCCGATGACCTCGAGCACCTTGCAGCGCGCGAGGGCCGCGGGGCTGCCGGTGCTCCAGACCTACGGGCTGACCGAGGCGTGCAGTCAGGTGACCACTGAGGTCCCTGACGAAGCCGACGGCCTGACCGCGGGACGTCCGATTCCTGAGGTCGAAGTCAGGATCACGGACCCCGATGAGAGCGGCGTCGGTGAGATCGAAGTGCGTGGACCGACCGTCGCAAGGGGACTGGGTCCCTGGCTCAAGACCAAGGATCTCGGGCTGCTCGATTCTCGCGGCCGGTTGACGGTGCGTTCACGCCGGATGGATCTGGTCCTCACCGGGGGCGAGAACGTGTACCCCGCAGAGGTCGAGGCCGTGCTGCGCGAGTACCCCGGCATCCGCGACGTGGCGGTCGTTGCCCGTGCCGATGCCGAGTGGGGCCAGGTTCCGGTGGCTGTGGTGGTCGCCGCGCAGTTCGAGCCTTCGACGGTGACTGCCTGGGTTCGGGAGCGCTTGGCCGCGTACAAGATTCCGCGCGCGTGGATCGTGGTGGCTGCGCTGCCCCGGAACGCGACCGGCAAAATCGATCGTCCCGCCTTGTTGAAGCTGCTCGAGCCCTCACCCTGACCCTTCATTCCCACCGGTCCTCCGGAGAGGGTTGGCTGAAATGGGAATTGAGAACTCCACCGGTCTCCCCGAGCCCGGTCGAGGGGGCACTTGTCGCGCGAAGCAGAGGTAGTCCCTCGACTCCGCCCGGGAGGACCGGTGCCTCAGTCATGATTCACTGCATGTGTTCGTTGGCGGGGAGCGCAGGGCCCTTGTCGGCGTCGCCATGCAGGCGCGCTCTCATTCGGCGAAAACCTTCCTGGTGCCACTCTCTGAACTTGGGCTTCGAGCCGTAACGTTCAGCGAGCGTCAGGTACTGCGCAGCGGCCTCTTCGAGCTCGGCGTCTGACGAAGGCTGGCCAGGGCCTTCACCCCTCAGCCCACGGAACACCCAGGGGCTCTTGATCGCGCCTCGGGCGATCAGGGCTCCGGTCGCTCCGGTCTCGCGTGACAGGCGTTCCCAGTCTTCACGGCTGACGACGTCGCCGTTGCCGATGATGGGGATCTTCGAGAGCGCCATCGCCTCGGTGATCGCGCTCCAGGTCGGCTTGTCGGCGCTGTTCTGACGGGCGTGGCGCGCGTGGATGATGAGGTAGTCGAGGTGCTCGTTGGCGAGCTCGACGATGGGCAGGTAGATCTTCTGGTCCTGCTCCATGCGGTTGAGGCCCAGGCGAATCTTCGCTCCGACGGCGCCGATGGGGAGCGAGGTGCTCTTCTTCCACTCGGCGAGTGTCCTGAAGATCGTCTCGAGCTTGCCCTTGCGCTTGAGCAGTGCGGGCCCGGCACCGATGCGGATCACCTCGGGCGAGGGGCAGCCGAAGTTGAGATCGATCGCGCGGATGTTCTTGAAGTGAGCGACCGGCTTCTCGAGCTTCTCCAGCGCTTCGGAGAGTTCCTTCTCGTTGGCCACCATCAACTGAACGCCCGTGAGGACTTCGGGGTCGAAGGTGTCGATGAGGTCGAGGGTGCTCTTGTTGTTCCGAGCGAGGCCTCGCGCGCGGATCATCTCGGTCCAGGTCAGGCTCGCGCCGCGGTCCCAGCAGACGCGGCGGTAGGCGCAGTCTGAGACGCTTTCCATCGGCGCGAGGATGAAGGGGCTCGAGAGCTCGAGGCTGCCGAGCTTCAACTGCGAAGTCATGGCGTCACCTTACGCCACCTCGCCAGCGTCACGATGCCTGCGTCAATTGAACGATGCGCTGCTGGCCGAGGACAACGGGCATGACGAGCATCGGGTATGGGCCGACCGTGAGATGCGCCTGGTTACACACTTTCAAAGGACCGTGTTTCGGCGAAGGCCTTCGGTGCTACGCAGAACGCATGAAAACCTCGCCGCTCGAGCTGATTGCCCTCATCGATGGTGAGATCACCGCCGCCAACCTCGCGAGCCGTCACGGCGTGACGGAGCAGGAAATTCTCGGCTGGCGTGCTGCCTTCGTCGGCGGAATGAAGGCCGGAGCCACGGCCTCGGTCGCTCCCCGCTGGCCGCGCGCGCGTTGGTTCGCAGCGCTGGCCGTCGTGGGTACCGTCGCGTTCGCGCAGCTCGCGCCGATGACGACCTTCACCGCCGGCAACCCAGCCCTCGCGAGTGAGATCAACGCCAACTTCGCGAAGCTCCAGACCTGGCTCGAGCAGAAGGTGGGGCCGGTGAACTCGAACAACATCACGACGCCTGGGTCGGTGAGCGCAGGGCCGATCACCTCGACGGGCGCTATCACCGGGGCGTCCCTCGTCACCGCGGGGAACTTGAGCGTCAGCGGTGACGCTGCGCTCGGCGCCGCTGGCAGGACACTCACCGTGACGGGCACGGTGGCCGCTTTCGGTCCCACCACGACGCTCGCGATGGGCAGTCAGTACACCGCCGGAACCGATGGCTTTGTCAGCGCGTACGTCAACGCGACAGGCACCTGCAACACGGGGCTCGTCCAGCTGTACGGCATCATCGGAGGCAGCGAATTCAGGCAGGCAACTTCAGCTCACGGCGGCTGCAACACCATCGACTACCCGACACCGCTGGCCGGCTTCATGATGCCGGTTCGCAAAGGCGAGACCTTCCAGGTCCTGGTGTCAGGTGCCGCCAGCTTCACGGGCACCTTCATTCCTCTGGGCAAGTAGCCTCGAGTTCTCTGCCGAGCAGCGCTGCTTTACGCTCGGACCCCCAGCGGTAGCCTCCCAACGCACCGCTCGATTGGATGACCCGGTGGCAGGGGATCAGCCAGGCGAGATGATTGGCGGCGATCGCGCTGGCGACGGCGCGCACGGCGCTTGGCCGGTTCACCTGCGTCGCGAGCTGGGCGTACGTCGCCACGGCCCCGGTGGGGATCTGGATCAACGCTCTCCAGACGGCGACCTGCAGGTCTGTTCCGTGAAGCACGACGGACAGCGGCTTCTTGAGCGACTCGCCGCGGAGCAGTCGTTCGAGCTGTGCCGCTTCGGGGGCGAGGCCCTTCTGATCTCGCACCAGCGCGCAACCGGGCCAGCGCGCTTCGATGCTCTCGAGCCCTGAGAACGAGATGCCGCAGAGGCCTCGTTGCGTCGCGGCGATCGTGAGCTTGCCGAGCTCGGTGTTGGCTTCGCTCCAGCGCAGGGCGGGGCCGGCTTTGAATTCGCCAGGCGTCATTCGCTCGATGCGCAGCATGGCGTCGTGGAGCCGGCCGGGGCCGCTCAGGCCTGCGTCCCAGGCGGCTTCGAGCACGCTCTTCGATCGGAGCAGCGCGGCCCTGGCGGCTTCCACGCTGAGGACCTGGTGAAAGCGCAGCGGGGTGACTCCGACCAGCCGGTGGAAGGTGCGCTGGTAGTGGAAGGGGCTCATGCCCGCCTGGCTCGCCAGTTCGTTCAGGACGGGCGGGTGCGCGGCGAGGTTGGTGAGGGTGTCGGCGATGCGCTCGAAGGGGGTCATGCGGGCACCGTAAGGGCCGGTGATTTTCTTGCCCACCCGGTTCTTGCGCATTGGGCGACTGTCCTCTCCCCAGCCCTTTCCCCCTCGGGGAGAGGGAGGCTTTCTTCACGTCTTAGAAGATGACGACCGTGACTCCGTCGCCGCCTTCGCTCGCGTCGCCAGGACGAAACGACTTCGCGTACGGCGATCGCTTGAGCGAGTCGCGCAGGTCACGCTTGATCGCCCCGGTGCCGTGGCCGTGAATGATGATGGCCGCCTCGTCGCCATTGCGGGTGCAGCGATCGAGGAACTGATCGATCTTCCGCAGCGCGTCTTCGGTGCGTTCACCACGAACGTCGATGGTGGGGCTCGCGAGCGTCAGCACCTGCGCGGCGACTTCCTTCACCTTCTCGAGCCGCGCTTCCTTCTTGTTCGCGCCGGGGAACTTCGCTGCTTCCTTCGCCTTGGTGGCGGGCCCCAGCTCGCTGATGGGCACGCGCATCTTCAGCGCGCCCGCGGCGACGGTCGCCGTCTCACCGGAGATCTCGAGGATCTCCACTTCCGCATCCATCGAACGATGCCTCGCCCGCGCGCCGACCTTCAGCTCGAGCGGCGCCAGCTCACGTACGTCGCCCTTGAGCTCCTGCCGCGCGCCACGCTCGGCGGTGGTCTGCTCGTTGATGCGCGCGGTGAACTCAGCGCTCACGGCCTGCGCGCTCTTGAGCGCCTTGTCGCCTTTTTCAGTCTCGAGCTTCTCGATGATCGCGCGGATCTGATTGCGGGCGAACTCGAGCTCGGCCCGCAGCGCCTCGCGGAACTTCACTTCCTCTTCCTTCCGCTTCTTCGAGGCCGCAGCGAGCTCCACCTCGGCCGCCTCACGCGCGATCTTCGCTTCACGCGCGTCACGCTCAGCGATGTCTCGCTGCTCGTGCAGCTTCCTGCGCTCTTGTTCGGCGGCCGCCAGCGCCTTGCTCAGCGCACCGCCGGTGTTGATCGCCAGGTCAGCCGCGCGCACGCAGATCGACTCGGACAGGCCGACGCGCCGCGCGATGTCGATGGCCGATGACGCACCCGCGAAGCCGATCTGCAGGCGGTACGTCGGTGACATGCGCTTGCCATCGAAGCCGACGCGCGCGTTCACGAACCGCGGATCGAGGTGCGCCAGCGCCTTGAGCTCCTCGAGGTGGGTGGTGACCAGCACGATCGCGCCGCGCGTCAGCAGATCTTCCAACACCGCTGTCGCGATGGCCGCGCCTTCACGAGGATCCGTGTCGGCGGCGATCTCGTCGATCAGCACCAGCGCGCCGCGTTTGGCGACCGAGGTGATGTCGCGCAGCATCGTGACGTGCGCCGAGAACGTCGAGAGCCCGGCCTCGAGATCCTGCTGATCTCCGATCGCCGAGTGCACCTGATTGAAGAGTGGAATGCGCGACCCGGGATCGCACGGAATCGGCAGGCCCGCCCGCGTCATCAAGGCGCACAACCCGACGCCCGTGAGCGTCACCGTCTTGCCGCCGGCGTTGGGTCCAGAGACCACCAGCGAACGCGCGTCGCCCAGCTCGACGTCGTTGGAGATGATCTCTCCACCCTTGAGCACGAGCCGCGGGTGGCGCAGGCCCTTGAGCACCAGTGAACCGTCAGGGGGCTCGAGCACCGGCGCGGCCGCCTTCAGATCGTTCGAGAGCGAGGCGATGGCCTCGAGCTCATCGAGTGACGACAGCGCGTCCACGCCATCGACCAGCTTCCCGGCCTCGCGACCGACCATGCCGGAGAGCTCGAGCAACACCTTGCGCTCTTCCTCGAGCACGATCGACTGCGCGATCGCCAGCTCGTTGCCCATGCCGATCATCTCGGCGGGCTCGACGAACAGGGTCTGACCCGACTGGCTGGCGTTGTGAACGATGCCCGTCACGTCGCGCTGGTGACTCGACTTCACCGGCACCACGTAGCGATCGTTGCGCACCGAGTAGTAGCCCTCGCGCAGCGTCTCGGTGAACTTCTCGTCGCGCAGCAGCTCGTCGAGGCGGCCGCGAATTCGCCGGTGCAGGCCGCGTGCAGTCTCTCGCGCGTCACGCAGGTCGGTGCTCGCGCGATCCGAGATCTCACCGCTCGCTTCGAAGCTGCGATCGAGCCGGGTGGCCAGCTTGTTGAGCACCGGCAAGCGGTGTCCCAACGCGGCGAGGCCGGGCAGACGGTCGCGGCGGTCGACCAATAATTCATGACTGCGCTCGAAGCTGAAGAGCACCTGGCAGATGTTGATCAGCTCGCGGGGCTCGAGCATTCCGCTCTTCGAGGCGCGATCGATCGAGGTGCGAACGTCGACGATGCCGGTGATGGGCAACGTGATGGGCTCAGCCTTCAGCGCGCGGGCTTCTTCGGACAGGGTGAGCGAGGCCTGCACCTCGTCACGCGTCTGCAGGAAGCCGCGGGCGCGGGCGCGCTCCTGGCCGACCTCGGTGCGGCATCGACCGGCGAGCGCCGTGCGGATGTCGTCGAAGCCGAGGGAGGCGAGGGTGCGATCGTTCACCTCCATGGCAGGACCTGGCGGGTCGGGGAGCTGGGAGTCGGGCGGCGACATGCGGGAGCTTGTCGCAGCGGCGTTGAGTTCCTGACGAGCTGCATTCGCGCGCCTTGTGGCCCGTGCCCGGCTCGAAGGCAAGTGCCCGCCCCGGAGGAATGCTGTAGGTCTGGCCCCCCATGCTGGCGCTCCTCGTCATTCTCGCCGCCTCACCGCTCGAAAGGGCGCAGGCGATGGAGCAGAACGGCGACGACGGCGCGGCCCTCGAGGTGCTGCAGATCGCAGTGGCCGGAGACCCCCGCTGGGCGATGGCCCGGGTCGAGCTCGGCCGGTTGCAGCTCAAGCAGGGCGCCTCGGAGCAGGCCTTCGAGCAGCTCGACATCGCTCGCTCGTTGGCCCCCGAGAACCCGCGCGCCCACTATCTCTTCGCGCTCGCGGCGGATGAAGCGGGGCGGCGCAACGAATCGCGGCGGGCGCTCGAGGTCGCGTTGACCCTGCGTGACGGTTACGCCGACGCGCAGGTGCGCCTGGCCGGCCTGCTCAGCGCTGAGGGCGATGATGCGGGGGCGGCTCGGCTGTTGCGGCCGTACGTGGCTGCGCACCCCGAAGCGAACGGCGCGCGGCTGCAGTGGGCCGAGGCCTTGCTCAAGTCGGGTGATGCGGCCGGTGCAGAGAAGGAATTGAGGGCGCTGTTGCAGGTCGGTCCGCTCAAGGTGCTGGCGGGCCGGAAGTTGCTGGCGCTCCTCGATTCGCAGGGGCGAAGTGGTGAGGCGCACAAGCTGCGTCAGAGCATCGACCCTCCGGCGCGGCAGTTGCGCGAGCTCAAGCCGAGCAGCCGATGAGTGGAGGAAGTGACCGCAGGATTGATCGAGATAGGCCGTTCCTCCCGAGCAGGGGACCGGCTTCGCCGGCGATTTCGTCCGAAGGAACAGACCCACCGTTCGCGTCGAGCGCAGTCGAGATGCCACCTCTGCGCCGCGCGGCAGGTGACCCCTCGACTTCGCTCGGGGGGAACGGTGCTGTTCCTGAGGAGCGGCTCGACCCGAGCTTGATTCATCGGCCCAGCCGGTTCGATCGCAAGTACCGCTTCGACCTGCCCGAAGCAGGCCTGCGCCGCCGCTATCTCGAGGCGTGGGCGAAGCGGCTGTCGGTTCCGTTGGCTGAAGGTGTGCTCGACAAGGCGGTCGAGGAGACGGCCGGCTTCACCTTCGCGTACCTCAAGGAGGTCGGGCTCTCGACCCAGATGCAGTGGGTCAGCGAGAACCAGGCAAGGCCGATGGGCGAGGTGTTGAGCGCCGTGGTCGCTGCGCTCAAGGAAGAAATCCTCGCCACGCCTGCGGGTCCTCCGCCGGCGCCACGGCCCAGGCCGCGATTTCCATTCGACTACTGAATCCGCCCTCTCCCTGCGCGAGCGGGGAGAGGCTCGTCTTGAGGGGATGAGCTGACTTACTGATCAGCCGTCGTCAGCGTGAAGGCCGACGCGCGGTAACCGTGCACGCCGATGTGCAGCACGCCGCTGGTCGAGGGCGTAAAGCTGAGCGTCTCGTTGCCCGACGAGGTGTACGCACGCGCGGTGTAGCTCGTGGTGGTCGGAGCAGCGCCGAGCTTCACGTAGAGATCCACGTCAGCGGCGGCGAGTGAACGAAGGACCACCGGCCGGCCCACGGTCACGGAGAGCGTGAAGACCTTCATCTCACCGAGCGACACGTTGCCGCTGATGTTGAGGTGCGCCACGCCGCCGTCGGTCGCCGTGCCGCCATCGGTGACCACGCCCGCATCAGGACGCACGCCGCCGTCCATCACCGTGCCGCCGTCGCTGACCACGCCCGCATCAGGACGCACGCCGCCGTCACTGACGACGCCCGCGTCGACACGCACGCCCGCATCGACACCCGCATCGACACGCACGCCGCCATCAACGACCACCGCGCCGACGTACTTCACCTTCAACTGCACCGTCGCCGCCGAGTACCCGTTGACGGACACGTACAGCGCGCCTGGCCCCTGCACTTCGCACTTCTCATTCGAGGTGCCCGCGTACGGACGGCAGTCGTAGAGGTTGAGCGAAGGCTGGCCGTTCATCTTCACGTACAGATCCGCGTCGCCCGTACCGCTGAGCGTCACGCTGATGGCGCCCGCCGCGGTGGAGAACGGACCGAAGTGTCTCCACTCGCCCTTGGCGATGGTGGCCGACTCGTTCACTTCGACCGCGCTGCCGGTGATGGCGCCCTGCCCCGCCGACTCGAGCACGAGCGACTTCACCACGTCGTACGTGATGGCCCCGCCCGCGACCGAGCCGCTCGCGCTGATGGGCAACCAGAGGAAGTCAGGGTGATTCTGCTTGCTGCTCCCCACCCACTCGCCGCCGAGGATCTTCCCGGTCGCGTCGAGCTCGAGCACGTACTCGTAGCGATCCGTGCGGGTGTAGCTGTCGATGTTCAAAGCGGTGTAGCCATCCTCCGCGCTCGACTCGCTGATGTACTTCACCTCGGCCTTCACCTGGATGAAGCGGGTCGCGTTCGCGTTGAAGCGATACGTCGAGAGCTGCGCGCCGCCGTCGGTGGCCGTGACGCCGATGAGCTTGTTGGCCTGCTCCGAGGTCAGCTCGGTCTTCGACGTCACCTTGAAGCTGCGCAGCGGCTGGTTCCACACCTCGTACGAGTTGGTGCGATCTTCAGCGAACGACTGCTTCATCAGGCCCAGGTAGTTGGCGAGCAGCACGTGGTACGTGCCGGCGTTGGTGTCACGGCACTCGCGATCGCTCTCGACCGGGCGGCCGTACGCGTCGAGCTTGATGCCGCCGCCGTCGGGCGTCGAGTTGTGCTTGTTGCAGCGCAGGCTCACGAACTTCGTGGTGGTCGAGTTGTGCACCAGCGAGGCGAGGCCCTTCAGGTCCTGCACCTCGAACGTCACGCCGTTGCGGGTGACGGCGCGCCTGGGCTCGGGAAACAGAATCGAGGCCGGGGTCCACGCGTGGCAGATGCCCCACCACGTCGCCACGCAGCGGCCTTCTTCCTTGCCCGGGCGCTTCGCACAGGTCTCACCCAGGAAGCTGTCGCACTCCGTCGCCTCACGGCAGGTCTTCGAGACCGACTCGATGCCGTGGTTGCGCGAGACCGCGTCTTCCACGTTCGTGCCGCCAAACGCCTTCTGGTACTTGAGCGACGCGGAGTCCGACTGCGGGCCGGCCCAGCGGTAGTTGATGTTGTCTTCGGACGTGGGCCAGTAGCTCCCCGCCCAGGGAATGTTCGCGGCCTCTCCGGCGAGCGGCAGCGCGTCGAAGTTCAGCTGGAGGTTCGCGCTGAAGAGCGAGGGGCTGTCCTGCGAGGCCCAGGCTTCCGCCGACTTCACCGTCTCAGGCGTTTCGAGCTCCTCGCCGCCGATGAAAGCGACCTGCCCGCCACAACCTGCGATGAGAATCAGAGCCAACCAGTTGAAATGACGCATGTTGTAGCCTCGAGAGCGTGCCGGGAAATTGACTTCTTCCGACATAGACACTCACCGACCTACATGTGCGCACAGATTAGAGCAAGCCCTGCCTCACGCGGGGTGACGATAGCGCGACTTCTACGTCATACCCCGACGTGAGCGCGCCAGAGGGCCTTGAACTCGCTGGAGATGGCGGCATCGCCATCGACGGCCCGAACGAGCGCGTCGACCCACGGAGCGATGACCGGATCGATCGGCGTCTTCCGTGGCGTGAGCCAGGCATCGGGCAGCTCATCGTTGCGCGGCGCGAAGACCATCGGGAGCACGTCGTAGATGGGCGCCAACGTTGCGCGCCCCAGCTCATCGAAGAGCAGCGCGTAGTTTCCGAGGTGAGCGTCGTTGTTGCCGATGGCGGC